>CAMDFY010000039.1 GCA_945897705.1 Bifidobacterium breve
TTGGTCGACTCGATCGCCCGCGCGAGGTCCTCGCGTTGCTGGTTGAGCCGGTCGGTGAAGGTGTCGAGATTGGTCAGGAAAGCGCGGATCTGGTCGGCATTGCCGGTCAGCAGATTGTTGACCTCGGTCTGGATGACCTCCAGGTTCGGAATACCCCCACCGCGCAGCACGGTGGCGACGCTGGCCAGGGTGCGTTCAATGGTCGGGAAGGCCGACGAGTTCTTCACCGGGATGGTCGCGCCGTCGCGAAGGGGCTCCGGCGACGGGTTGGCCGGTGAGGCCAACTCGACGTGCTGAGTGCCCAGGATGGAACTCTGGCCGATCTTCGCGGTCGCATTGGCGGGCAGTTCAATACCCGGTTCGATGTCCAAGGTCAGGGTGGGCACCCAATCCTTGAGCTCAATATTGCGCACGGTACCGACGAAGACATCGGCCACCCGGACCCGGCTATTCGTGTTGAGCGCCAGGGTGTCCGGAATCTGGACGTAGATCTTCATCGAGCCCTTGCCGGTACCGGGACCAACCGGGACCGGAACGTTGGCGATTCCACGCCACCCGCAAGAACTCAGCACAATCGCCACCACGAGGAGCGCCAGTGATCGCCAGCCCAGCCGGCGCGCGGACTTCACGACAGAATTCACTATCCAGCCCCCATCTCAGCGGGCAGCATCGGCCCGGGTGCGGCGGGCGCCGCCGGCGGCGGTCCGATCTGCTGCGACGCCGGCAACGGTCCCGGGATCACGTCGACACCCGGCGCGGGCGGCGGCGGTGCGCCCGGATACCACGGCGGCGGAAGCGGGTTGTTCTGGTCGTAGGAGTTCGGCGGTGCACCACCTCGCAGACCCGACGGCGAGGACACCGGGTCCGGCCCGCCCATCAGCGCCGCCAGCGAGTCCGGGGTCAGCATGATCGACGTGAACGGGCCGACCTCGACGCCCTGCATGCCCGGGGCCACGATCCAATCAGGCGGTCCAAACCCGGACTGCCACGGAACGTTGGAAGAGTTGCCGTGTGAGAACAACGTGTCGCGCGACCAGATGCCCGGCACAGTGGTGTCCTTGTACCCCGACGGCGGCCGCAGGCGCTCCTCGGAGTAGGCCACGTACTTGGGCAGCGTCTCGGCGCCGGAGAACTGGTTGACGCTGAACGGCGGGTAGTTGAATTTGGTCGCGTCGAAGATCGGTCCGAGGTACTGGGCGCACAATTCCGCGGAATCCTGATAGCCGAGCCGGCTACCGGCCTGGATGGCGCTGCAGATGAACTGCATCGGGTTGGCCCAGCTGGCGACGGCCGGAATCGCCACGATTCCGCCGTGCGTCGGGTGGTAGATCTGGTTGACGTTGGCAGCCAGGTTCGGATAGACGTGCAGCACCGTCTCGATGCCGTTGCGGGCATCGGGTTGCATGAGGGCATTGGTGACATCGGCCAGATTGTTGATGTCGGTGGCCAGCAGCGTGCCGTTGTCGTCGATGAACTGCCGAGCGGTCTTCAGCAGGACGTCGATTTCCTTGACCGCAGTGGCCAGCTCCTGGTCGGAGTTGTTCAGCGACGTAGTGAAGCCGGCCAGGTCGTTGTTCAGTGCGACGAACTGCTGATCACTCTGATACAGCGCGTTGACGAACGTCGCCAGGCTCTTGGTGACCGCGAAGAAATCGCCGCGGCCTTCGTTCAGCGCCGCCACCGCATCGCCCAACGCGCGGAAGGTGGCGTTGATCTGCTTGCCCTTGCCGTTGAGACCGTCAGCAAGCGACTCGACGAAATCACCGAGCGGACCCTTCGGCTGGCTCGGGGTCGGCCCAAGTTCGGTGACAAGTTTGTCGAGCTGGTTGCGGATGTCGTCCCACTCCACCGGCGACTGCGTGCGCTCCAGGGGAATCACCGCGTTGTCCGCCAACGCCGGGCCGCCGGTGTACGGGGGGGCCAGTTGAATCACCCGGGACGCCACCACGGTGGGGTTGAGCACTGATGCGGTCGCGTCGGCGGGAACCTTGTACTGGCTGTCGAAGTTGAGTGTGACCTTCATCTTGTCGCCGGCCGGTTCGACGCTCACCACGTTGCCGACCTTGACGCCCATGATCTGCACCCGGTCCCCGGGGTACACCGCAAGGGCGTCGGCGAAGTACGCGACAACCGTGGTGGTGGCCGCTTTCTTGTACAGATTCCAGCCGACGAACGCGGCGATCAGCCCGAGGATCACCGCGAGCGTTCCCACGATCAACGACCCACGAGAGATCTTCGATAGGCCGTTGTCACGGATGTTCGCAATGGACATGGTTTATTGCCCTCCCATGTCGAGTGGCGCGATCGGGGGGGCCTCGATGGGGCCGGGCACCGGCACCGTGCGGGCTCCCGACGGACCGGGTGCCAACGCCGGACCCGGCAGTCCGGGAGCGATCGGCCCCATGGTGCCGGGGATGGCGGCTGCGGGCACACCGTGATTCGGCGTGGCCGAATCCGGGACCGGAGCCGACACGGCGATGTTCGGCGGCGGGAATCCGCCGGGCACCGGCCCATACGGACCATCGGGAACCGACGCACACGGCATCGGATTGCCCGGCGTCATACTGCCACCGGTCGGGGTGTAGGAACACGGCGAGCCGGGGCCGACGGCGGGGCCCGGGAATTCCGGCGTGCCCTCCATGATCGGCTGCGGTGCCGGCGGCGCTCCGTTGGCCTGCATGGGTGCGGTGGGATCGGGGAACCGGAACGCCGGCAGGCCCGCATTGCGCCAGAACTCCTCCGGATCGATCCCGCGCTTCTTGAATGCCGCATCAACGAACGGCTGCATCAGCTGGCCGGGCACCAGGTTCACGATGAGGCTCTTGAAGTAGGGACCGGAGCCGATGCCTTCGGCCAGCGCACCCATGAACTTTGAGGCCGTGGTGATCGAGTAGGCGAAGTCTTCTTTGTGCTTGGCCAGCACGCCGCTGACGATCTCGAGCTGGGACAGCACGTTGTTCAGGTTCGGGTTGTCGTCGATAAACCCGGCGAACTGCTGGGAAACCGCGGCGACGTTCGCCAGCAGGGAGTCAATAGCCTGGCCGCGGGCGTTCACCGTGGCGAGCAGCACCTGGGCGTTGACCAGCAGACGGTTGATCTGCTCTGACCGGTTGCCCAGCACTCCGGCGACCTTATTGGCCTGGGCAAGGAGCAGTTTGAACTCATCATCGCGCTTGCCGATGGTGTCGGAGAACCGAGCGATGCCGTCCAGCGCTTTGCTCAACTCGGGGGAACTCTGGTCGAGGGTCTCGCTCAACACGTTCAGCGACTTGCGGACCGCGTCGAGGTCCCATCCGGCGGTGGTGGTGGTCAGGTCAGAAAACGCGTCGTAGAGCTGGTAGGGCGTGGTGCTCTGCTCGATCGGCAGCACAGCATTGACCGCCAGCGGTTTGTTGCCGCGCGGCTCGATCTCCATGACGCGCTTGCCCAGGATGGTGTCGGTGCGAATCGATACCCGACTGTCGGTCCCGATGCGTTGGTCGCCGAGGGTAAACCCGACCTTGACCCGGTCACCGTCGATCTTCAGCGATTTGAGCTTGCCGACGTCGACGCCGTTGATCCGGACCTTGTCGCCGGGACCCGATCCCGCCGAATCAGCGAAGTGCGCGTAGTAGATGGGCTTGGCGAACAGCATCGGAGTGCTGACGAAACTCTGGCCGACGCCGATGACCATGATCAACACGAGCAAGCCGATCAGTCCGTTGCGAATCCGGTCGGAGCCTTCGAGGGTTCTCATTTCGGCGTGCACCTGCCCGACGGCTGATTGGTGATGTTGACCTTCCGGACCGGCCCGCCCGGCTGCAGTCCGTTGACCTTCAGGCTGATGTCGCACAGGTAGAAGTTGAAGAAGTCACCGTAGATGCCGCCGGCCCGGCCGATCAGGGTGATCGCTGCGGGGTACTCGGCGAGCAACTTGTCCAATTTGGCCGGATCGTCGGCGAAGGGTTGCTGGATGGTCTCCAGTTGGCCGATGGTCTGTTGCAGCAGTGGGCGGTCATCGCGCAGCAGCCCGGCAAGGGTGCCTGAGGCATCACTGATGTCGGCGATCGCTCCGGCCAGTGGATCAGCGCGGTTCTTCAAACCGGTGATCAGGGTCTCGAAGTTCACGACGGTGGAGTCGAATTCCTTCTGATGCTTGACGACCGTACCGAGCACGGTGTTGAGGTTGGTGATCACCTCACCGATCGCCTGGTCGCGGTCGGCCAGGGTGGAAGTCAATTGCGCTGTCTGGCTGAGGATGTCGCTGATCGTCCCACCCTGACCTTGAAACACGGTGACCAGTGAGGTGGCGATGTTGTTGACCTTCTCCGGGTCAAGTGACTTGAAGAGCGGCTTGAATCCGCCGATCAGCGCATCGAGGTCGAGTGCCGGTTGGGTGCGCGCCACCGGGATGAAACCGCCGGGCGGCAGAACTCGATCGGCGCCTTCGCCGGTGCCCCGATCGAGATTGACGTAACGGTCGCCGATCAGGTTCGCATAGCGGATCTGCGCAGTGGTCGACTGGTACAGCGGCAGCGACTTGTCGACGGCGAAGGTGACCAGTGCGCGTTGGCCGTTGTCGGTCAGCTGCACCTTCGACACCTTGCCGACCTCCACGCCACCGGCCCGGACAAACTGACCGCCCCGCAGACCGCTGCCGTTGCTGAACTCGGCGGAGTAGGTGTTGTACCGCTCGAACCGCAACTGCCCGAAGATAACGATCAGCAGCACTGTGCAGAGCAACAGCACGAGGGAGACGATGCCGAGTTTGACGGCCGTAGCGGAATATCTCATGGGTTGATCGTGTGCTCCCCGATTTGGCGTCCCCACACGTATTCCATCAGGAACGGCTGACCGAGTTCGAAGTGGTTGTAGGGCGCCAGCGACGCACCGGTGTCAGCCACCAGGGTGGGCGCCGGCCAGAAGTCGCGAGTGATCGGCTGCCAGCAACCCGGGGCCCCGCCCGGACCGCCGCGAGCGTTGACGCGCGGGAGGTTCTCCGGGAACACGTACGCGTTCGGCGCGCCGAGCACCTCGGCGTTGGTGTCCAGTGAGTAGCCGTTGCCACCGAAGGAGGACAGTGCCAGCGGCAGAAGTTGGGCGTAGTTCCGCACCATGCAGAACAGCGAGGGGCTGTAGGTGTCGAGTGTTTGCGATGTCGGGATGAGGTCCGACATCGCCCGCACGAAGTACGGCATCCCGCGCTCGAACACGTCGGCGCCGGTGTTGCCGAAACCGACGGCGGCCAGCAGTGCGGCATCCAGATCACCACGCTGGGCGTTGATGGTGCGCGCCGAAGTCAGCACGTTGTCCAGGGAGTCCCAAAAGTCCGGGCCATACGCGGTGTAGATGTCGGCCGTGTCGGCGAGTCTCTGCACGCCGTACTGCAGGCGGGGCAGCCGCGGGTTGAGTTCTTCCAGTGCCGCGTTGGCACTCACCAACGACTTGCCGAACTTGGCGCCCAGGCCGGTCAGTGATTCCGCGGTCGCCGACAGTGTCAAGTTCAGCTTGACCGGATCGATCTTCTCCGCGATCCCGGTGACCGTCTCGAACAGCGAGTTGAACTCCACGGTCACGCTTCGCGCATCGATCACATCGGAAGCGGTGATTCGCGTCGGGCTCGGTTGCGCCGGGCTGGTCAGCGAAACGTACTTATTGCCGAAGATCGTGGTGGCCTGGATGTCAGCCTGCACGTTCGACGGGATGAGCGGAAGGTAGCGCGGGTTGACCTCGAGGATCAGTTTTGCGGCTTCCTTACCGTCAGCGGCCTGAGCCGAGATGGACTTGACCCGGCCGATCTCGACACCGTTGTAGGTCACCTTCGAGTTCGGATCCATCACCAGGCCGGACCGGGTCGAGATCAGCGTCAAATCGGTTGTGGGCGTGAGCTTCCCGCGGAACTGGAGAAACACGAATGTGGTGATGAGTGCCAGGATCACCAGCAGGATGATCCCGGCCAGTTTCAGCGGCGGGCGGCGTTGGGAGTTCAACGGGGCGGTCATGGGCGCTACACCGACAGATTGAAGTTGGGGTTGGTGCCGTACAGCGCCAACGAAGCGAACAGGACCACGAACTGAACCACCACGAGCGAGGTCCGCATGGAGCGACCCACCGCCTCGCCCACGCCCACCGGGCCACCGGAGGCGTTGTAGCCGAAATAGCAGTGGTTGATCATCACGATGACCGAGATGATGATCACCTGAATGAAGGACCAGAACACGTCGTCGGGTCTCAAGAAGGTGTGGAAGTAGTGCGAGTAGGTTCCGCCGGACTGACCGTAAAGCACGGTGGTGGTGAGTTGGGCGGCCAGGAAGGCCATGATGAGCGCCATCGCATACAGCGGAATGATGACCACGGCGCCGGCCAGGATTCGTGTCGACACCAGGTAGGAGATGCTCTTGATGCCCATCACCTCAAGGGCGTCGATCTCCTCAGAGATGCGCATGGCGCCGATTTCGGCGGTGGCACCGGCACCGACCGTGGCGGCCAATGCCTCCCCGGTCACCACCGGCGCAGTCAACCGCACGTTGACCATGGCGGCAAGGAAGCCGGTGAAAGCCTCCACCCCGATGTTGCCCAGCGAGGCGAAACCCTGGATGGCGATCAGCGATCCGGCCGACAACGTCACGAACCCGACGATGGCCACGGTGCCGCCGACAACAGCCATCGCGCCGGCGCCCATGCCGATCTCAGCGATCAGGCGGACAATCTCTTTGCGGTAGTACCGCAGTGCATGGCCGATCTGTCCGACGGCCTGGATAGCAAACCAGGCGATTCGCCCGCAGCTGTCCAGGAACCGGCCCGGGAGGCCGGCCCACTTCCCGGCATCGCGCGCCGCGCGTGGGAAGCGGGTGCGTACTACCGTCGCGTTCGCCGTCGCCGTCGCCATTTACCGCCCCGTCCCGAACCGCACACCGATTGTCGTGAAGATGACGTTCACCGCGAACAGTGCCACCACGCACAGCACCAGGGTCTCGTTCACGGCGATGCCCACACCCTTGGCTCCGCCGCCCACCGTGAGGCCGCGGTAACACCCGACCAGTCCGGCGATCAGACCGAAGGCCAACGCTTTCACGACTGAGATGATCACCTCGGGCAGCCCGGTGATCAGGGTGAGGGTCTGCAGGTAGGCGCCGGCGGAGAGGTTTTGCAGTCCGACACCGAAGATGAAGCTTCCCACCAGGCCGATCATGATGACCGCGCCGTTGAGCAGAACGGCCACGAACATCGCCGCGGCCACCCGGGGCACCACCAGGCGGTGGATGGGGTCGATGCCAAGCACCTCCAGGGCGTCGATCTCCTCGCGGATGGTGCGCGCCCCGAGGTCGGCACAGATCGCGGTGGAACCCGCTCCGGCCACGACGAGGACGGTCACCAGCGGACCCAGCTGAGTCACCGACGCCAGCGCGGCACCTGCCCCGGAGACATCGGCGGCGCCGAACTCCTGCAGTAGCAGGTTGAAGATAAAGATGATCAGCACCGTCAGCGGGATCGACATCGCAAAGGTCGGCAGCAATGCCACCGACATCAAGAACCAGCTGTACTGGATGAATTCCTTGCCCTGAAACGGCCTACCCAAAGCCCTAAAGGTCAGGATGCACATCTTGAAGAAGCCGCCCATAGCCTGCAGAGGGCCGCGCATGCGCTTGCGGAGATATCCGCTGGCGCCGGTCGCCGTTGTCAAACGCAACCTCCCCTGGCCTCAAGTAGCGAGCGATCCGAAAATCGCTGTGACGCGGGTCTCCCTACCACCGGGTAGTAACCGCGACCACAGGAACATACCCGATTAATCGGAGGCCGTGAGCCGCATCAGTACTAATCGCCTGCGGGGGTTTTGGGTGTGCCCGCGAAAAGCGCCCTCAACTGGTTTTTCAGCACTTTGCCGGCCGGATTGCGAGGCAGTGAATCGACGATCTCCAACGCCTTCGGGTGCTTGTAGCGCGCCAGTCGCTCGCCGAGGAGTTCGCTGAGGTCCTCCAACCTCAACTCGGCGACACCGATCGCCGCGACAGCGACCGGAATTTCGCCCCAGGTGGGGTCGGCGCGGCCGATGACGGCCACCTCGACGATGCCGGGGTGCGCTGCGAGGACGTTCTCCACCTCGGCACAGTAAATGTTCTCCCCGCCGGAGATGATCATGTCCTTTTTGCGGTCGACCACCCAGATGTAGCCCTCGGCGTCACTGCGGACCAGATCGCCGGAGTGAAACCAGCCACCGGCGAAGGCTTCGGCGGTCGCCTGCGGATTATTCCAGTAGCCGGCCATCAGGGTCGGGGCGCGATAGACGATCTCGCCCACCTCACCGATCGGCACATCGCGCATGTGATCGTCGACGATGCGCGCCGCCACCGTCGGAACGACTTTGCCCACCGAGCCGAGTTTTCGGGTCGCGTCCTCGCCGGCCAGCATGGCGGTCACCGGCGACATCTCGGTCTGGCCGAAGGCGGCCAGGATCGTGACGTTGCCGAAGGTGTGCGCCATCTGACGCAGCAGGGTGTCCGATGCCGGCGCGGCACCCCAGGACAGTCTGCGCAGACGCAGATCGCGCGGGGCGGCCTGTTGTACGGCGCAAACCGCCTGCCACTGCGCGGGTACCAGGAACAAGCCGGTGACCTGTTCGGCGGCCAGCACGTCGAGGAGCTCGCCGGCGTCGAAACCACCCACGGGATGGATCACGGTGGGGGTACCCAGGGTCATTGCCGGGAACATCCCTCCGATTCCGGCGATGTGAAACAGCGGCACCCCGATGAATCCGACGTCGCCGGTGACGTCGGATCCGGCCGAGTAAATCGCCGTCAACGCCTGCCCGGCGATGTTGGCGTGGGTGAGCACGGCCCCCTTGGGGTGTCCGGTGGTGCCGGAGGTGTACATGATCAGCGCCGGACTGTCGCCTGGAATGTCGACGACCGGCGCCGGGTGGCCGCCCTCGGCGAGGAGGTCCTCGTAACCGAGAACGCCGTCGGCTCCGGTCGGCGCCTCGGCGACGATCACGGTGGAAACCACCGCGGTGACGTCACGCACCGCGGCCGCGAGCGATGCCAGCGCCGGTTCGGTGATGACGACTGTGGCTCCGCAGTTTTCCGCGACATAGGCCAGTTCCGGCTCGGTGAGCCGAAAGTTGACCGGGACGGCGATGGCGCCGAGTCGATTGGCTGCCAGGGCGGCCTCGATGAACTCCGGGCGGTTGAGCATCAGGATCATCACCCGATCGCCGACGCCGATTCCACGCCGGTGCAGCGCGCCGGCCAGCGAGTCGACCCTGCCCGCAAGGCCGGCCCAGGTGATGGTCCGGCCCTCGAACCGCAGCGCGGTCGCAGCCGGCTGCATCAGCGCATGACGATGGAGTTGGGTGATCCAGTTCTGTCGGCGGGACAGGTAGGGCTCTTCGGTGCCAGATCCGAAGCTGATCGGAAGGTCCACCGCTACGGCCCGCCCGATAGGTGCTCCGCGCGGCCCTTCAGGTTGTTCGCGAGATGCTCCAGGGCATCGTTAATGACCTTCTTCATCATCACGTTCGGCATTGGGAAGGCGGTTTCGACGTCAAGGTCGACGGTCAGCAGGCTCGATGCGCCCATTTCGACGACCGAGAACAGTTGTTCCTGCTTGCTGAACAGCTCGCCCTGCTGCATCACGGTCTGGATTTGCACCGGGCTCGGGTAGTACACAGCCTGAATGTAGGTGCCCGCGTTTCCGGCGATCTCGGTATCGACACGCAACTGGCTGGGCCGACCGTCGTTGTACCGGGCCAGGATGTAGACAGCCTTGACCTCGTCGTTCCACTGTGGGTAGGCCTCGAAATCCGACACGATGCCCAAGATCGCCGCCGCGTCGGCGCCGACCTCAATGGTCTGGCTGACGAGGGGCACCGGCCGATCATATCGGTGGGCGCTCGGCGCGGATCTTCTCGTCGCGGATCAACCCGCGCAGCAGGGCGGTACTGAATTCGGCGGCGACCTCCGAAGCCGTCCGGCGCCCATCTGGCCGAAGCCAACGGTAGGCGCCCATCGTCATCCCGATGTATCCCAGGGCCACCACGTGCGAGTCGCAGTCGAAGAACTCGCCGTCGGCGATTCCGCGGTCGATCAAGCCGGCAACATGCTCGTAGACCTGGGTCTCCTTCTCGAGCACCTCGGCCACCTGCTCGTCGGTGAACCACTCGGTGATGTAGGGCTGCTCCTGGAAATACACCGCCGCACCTTCCGGATTCTCGGCAATGTTCTTCAGCAGGCGCACCGTGTACTGGTAGAGCGCCTCGCGGGCAGTCCAGGACGGGTCATCATGGACCGCCGCCAAGGTGTTTTCGGCCGCTCGACGGTAGATGTCGAACAGGATCAGCGACTTACTCGCGTAGTAGTGGTAGACCGTCGCCTTGTTGAGACCCACAACGTCGGCCACGTCGTCCATCCGGGTGCCGTGGTAGCCGCGCGCGGCGAATAGTTTGGTGGCCACGGCCAACAACTCTTCGCGGCGGGTCGGCCCGTTCTCCGGTGGCATGGGGCGTCCTTGCTCTGGCGACACGATCACATGGGACTCAATCAACTGGTTGGCTAGTGTAGGCATCTGCCCCCGATCGGCCGCACCCGGCGGTCGGGCGCGATACAGTAACGGTGCCCCGATGGAGAACCCGTCGTCCCGAGGAGGTTTCGCCCGATGGATCCCAATCCCGATTACGACCTCACCGACGAGATCGAGTACTTCTTCAGCTGGTTCCCGTGGGCATTGCGCGGCACCGACTGGACCGGAACCCCGGCCTACCCGCCGGTCTGAGTCAGGCCAGGCGTTCGGTCAACATGGACTTGACCGTCGGCCAGTCTTGACGGGTCACGCTGTAGTAATTCGAGTGCCGGATTCGGCCACCGGGCATGACCATGTGATTGCGAAACGTCCCCTCCCGCGTCGCGCCGATTCCAAGCAGAGCGGCATTCGCCTTGGAATTCAACGCGTCGGTCTTGAATTCGACCCGGTTCGCGCCGAGGGTCTCGAAGGCGTGGGTCAGCTGCAGTAGTTTCGCCTCGCCGTTCGCACCGCTGCGGTGGTGCGCGAGCCCGATCCACGTCCACCCGATCTCCAAACGCCGGTGTTCGGCCGCGATCGACATGAACCGGGTGCTGCCGATGGCGCGTCCTGATGCCAGGTCGACGGTGGCGAAGGGCACCTCGGCCCCAGTCGCCGCCTCGGCGAGGGCGGACTCCAGCCAGGTGCGAAGTTCCGCGGCGTTCGCCGGCTGGACCATCACCCACCGCCACAGCTCACCCTCGAACGCGACCCGGGCGAGGTCGTCCAAGTGCCCGATCGAGAGCGCCTCGAGTCGCACGATGCTGCCCTCGAGCGTGACCGGCTCAACCCAGCGACCCCTCACCAATCAGCCCTCACCAGTCCGCGGGGAAGTAGTCCTTGAGGAACACCCCGTAGAGATCAACTCCGGCCTCACCGGACACGATCGGGTCATACACCCGGGCTGCGCCATCGATCAGATCGAGCGGAGCGTGGAAGCCTTCCTCCGCCAGCCGGATCTTCGTCGGCAACGGCCGCTCGTCGGTGATCCAGCCGGTGTCGACGCTGGTCATCAGAATCGAGTCGGTGTCGAACATTTCCCCCGCGCTGGTACGGGTGAGCATATTCAATGCCGCCTTGGCCATGTTGGTGTGCGGGTGTCCGGGTCCCTTGTAACGCCGGGAGAACACCCCCTCCATCGCCGACACGTTCACCACGTAGGTGCGTCGCGCCGCCGAGGCGGCCATTGCCGAGCGCAGCCGGCTGATAAGCAGGAACGGGGCGGTGGTGTTGGCCAGTTGGACCTCAAGCATCTCCAACGGCTCGACCTCGTGCACGTGCTGAGTCCAGCTGTTCACCGGGTGGTGGTCGGGGAGGAGTCCGCCCGCGTCGATCGCGGTGCCGGCCGCAATGCGTCGCAGCGAACTCGATCCGGCGGCAAGCGCGGATTCGCTCAGGCCCTCAGCCTGCGCGACCGAGGCGGCCAGCGCCTGGGGATGCGCGTCGGATGCACGTCCAAACGTCAGCAGTTCGGGCAGCGGGCCCTGAGGCAGCGGCGCGAGTTCGGCCTCGACCAGTGGTGTGTAGGCACCGGGTGACCGGCGCACGGTCTGGGCGGCGTTGTTGATCAGGATATCCAGCGGCCCAGCGTCGGCCACGGCACCGGCCAGGTCGACCACCTGAGCCGGGTCGCGCAGGTCGATGCCGACGACGCGCAGCCGGTGCAGCCAGTCGGAGGAGTCCGGGGCCTGAGTGAACCTCCGGACGGCATCGCGGGGAAACCTGGTCGTGATCGTCGTGTGGGCGCCGTCGCGCAGCAGGCGCAGGGCGATGTACATGCCGATCTTCGCGCGCCCGCCGGTGAGCAGGGCTCGCCTGCCGCTGAGATCGGTGCGGGCCTCCCGCTTGGCATGGTTGAGCTGTGCGCAATCCGGGCACAGCTGGTGGTAGAACGCGTCAACCCGGGTGTAGTGCTGTTTGCAGATGTAGCAGGCCCGCGACCGCAGCAGAGTGCCCGCGCTCGGCGCGCTGACGGAGACGGAGAGCGGGATTCCGCGGGTTTCGTCATCGATGCGGTCCGGTGCCCCGGTCGCTGTCGCGGCGACGACCGCGCGGTCGGCTTCGGCGATCTGCAACCGCTTGGAGTCCCTGCGGGATTTCTTCACCGACTTGAACATGCGTGCGGTAGCTCGGCGGACCGCGATGAAATCGGGATGGCGCTCATCGAGCTGATCCAGGTCCGCGAGAACCTCCAGCGTCACCCGCAATCGCTCCGGATCGATACCGGACTTCCCATCGGAGGCCACAGATGATTCTAGCCAGTTGCTAGGGTGCACTCCTTGTGACTGATCGGACGACCACGGCTCCGCGTCCGCATCCGGACCGTTTGATGCTCGCGTGCTATCCGGTGGTGGATTCCATCGCGGCCCGCTACGGCGACATGGACGCCAACGGCCACCTCAACAACCTGGCACTGGAGTCATTGCACGAAAACGCGCGCGCCACGATGAACCGCGACCTACTGCCGCACGCCTACGACGTAACGCGGCGGCGGATCAGACTGGTCACGTCCCAGAACGCCGTGCACTTTCTCGTCGAGGCGCACTGGCCGGCCACCATCGCGACCGGCGCGGGCGTCGGCCGGATCGGCCGGACCTCCTACGTGGCGTCCACCGGCCTGTTCATCGCGGGTAACTGCATCGGTGTGTGCGACACGGTGCTGGTGGCACTCGGCGACAACGGACCCGAACCACTGAGCGAGGAGTTTCGCACCGCCCTGCAGACGGTGCTACTCCGCGCGTCGGACGTCACAGGTCCTTGAGTGCCTCGATGACCTCCGAGACGGACTTCTTGGCGTCGCCGAACAGCATCGAGGTCTGGTCCAGGAAAAACAGCGGGTTCTCGATTCCGGCGTAGCCCGATGACATCGAACGCTTGAGCACGATCACTGACCGGGACTGGTCGACGTTGAGGATCGGCATGCCGAAGATTGGACTCGACGAGTCGTTGCGGGCCGCCGGGTTGGTGACGTCGTTGGCTCCGATCACCAAGGTCACATCGGTGCGCCCGAATTCGCCGTTGATGTCGTCCATCTCCTTCATCGCGCCGTACTCGACGTCGGCTTCAGCGAGAAGCACGTTCATATGGCCGGGCATTCGGCCGGCGACCGGGTGGATGGCGAACTTGACTTCGACGCCCTTGGCTTCGAGCAGGTCGGCCATCTCCTTGACGGTGTGTTGGGCCTGCGCCACGGCCAGACCGTAGCCCGGCACAACGATCACCTGGTTGGCGTACGCCATCTGGATGGCGGCGTCGGCGGCCGAGGTGGCCTTGACCGGGCCCTGGTCCCCGCCGGCCGGACCGCCCACGGCGTCGGTGCCGCCGAAGGAACCAAACACAATCGCTGGAATGGACCGGTTCATCGCAACGGCCATCAGATTGGTCAGAATCGAACCCGACGCACCGACGATCATGCCGGCAACGATCATCGCGGTGTTATTGAGCGCCAAACCTGCTGCGGCGGCAGATAACCCGGTCATCGCATTGAGTAGGGAGATGACCACCGGCATGTCGGCGCCGCCGATGGGAAACACCACGAACAACCCCATCAGGCCGGCCAGCACCAGTACCAGCACGATCCACCACTGCGCACTGCCCTGGCCGGGATTGGCGCGCAGGCCGATGTACACGGCCGCGCCGATGGCGGCGATCAACAGCACGATGTTGGACGCCTGGAACAGCTTGGCGCTGGAGACCAGTTTCTTCTCAACGTTCTTCGGAATCGACTCCTGCAACTTCGCGAAGGCGACCAGCGAACCCCAAAATGACACCGACCCGATGATCGCCGCGAACAGCGACCCGACGACCAGTGCCACGGTGGGCGTCTGTTCCGGTTTGAATTCCGAGAAGCCTTTGGTCTCAATGAATTCCGCCCAGGCGATCAGCGCAACGGTACCGCCGCCGACACCATTGAAGAGGGCAACCAACTGCGGCATCGCCGTCATCTTGGTCTTCTTGGCCGGCGGCACGCCCAGGATCACGCCCAGCGCTAGGCCGGCGACGATCAGGATCCAGTTGATCGCGGCGGTGTCGCGAACCTTGATCAGCGTGGCGAGCACGGCGATCCCCATGCCGGCGGCGGCGATCCAGTTACCGCGCACCGCGGTCTTGGGTCCGGTCAACCCGGACAGGCCGAGGATGAAGAGCCCAAAGGCGACGATGTAGAGAACGTCGACGAGATAGTTCATTTCGCGTCAGCCTTAGCCTCAGCCGACACGGCCGGCTTCGAACGCCCCTTGAACATGCCGAGCATGCGGTCGGTCACCAGGAAGCCGCCGATGACGTTGAGGGTGCCGAAAACCAGGGCGACGAAGCAGATGATCCGCACGCCCCAGTGGGCGTTGGGCGGCAAAGCGCCGAGCACCAGCAACGCCCCGAGCACCACGATCCCGTGGATGGCATTGGTCCCCGACATCAGCGGGGTGTGCAGCGTATTGGGCACCTTGGAGATCACCGCGAACCCGACGAAACCGGCCAGCACCAGAATCGCGAGATTGGACAACAGTTGGGTGTACATCAGGAGGCCTCTCGATCGCGAGTGACGCACGAGGCCGAGACGACCTCGTCGGAGAAGTCCGGCGCCAGGACGCCGTCGGTG
>CAMDFY010000040.1 GCA_945897705.1 Bifidobacterium breve
TCCGGGGCCGGACGCCGTTTGGTAGGTCCTGATTTAGCCATCTGTTGATTCTCTTTCGTCTCAGAATGGGGGTTCGTCGTCATTGCCGCCGAAGGAACCCGATGCCGGGGCGCTGCCCCACGGGTCTTCAGCAGGTTCGCCAGCCGCCGGGCGTTGCGCTCCGGTGGCCGCGCCGCCGGGTGCGCCGCCGCCGAAGCCGCCGCCACCACCGCCGCCACGGGAGGCTTTGTTGACCTTGGCGGTGGCGTACTTCAGCGAGGGTCCGATCTCCTCGACCTCTACCTCCACCACGGTGCGCTTCTCGCCCTCACGGGTCTCGTAAGACCGCTGCTTGAGCCGGCCGGTCACGATCACCCGCGATCCGCGGGAGAGGCTTTCGGCGACGTTCTCGGCCGCCTCGCGCCAGATATTGCAGCGCATGAACAGGGCTTCGCCGTCCTTCCATTCCCCGCTCTGGCGGTCGAGGATTCGCGGCGTGGATGCCACGGTGAAGTTCGCGACGGCCGCACCGGACGGGGTGAACCGCAACTCGGGATCAGCGGTCAGGTTTCCGACGACGGTGATAAGGGTGTCACCAGCCACAAGGTCCTCCTGGGTGTTTGGCGGGGAGTCGTTGTCCGGAGCCTACGTAGGGACTACGACAGCGCGCGGACGTTCTCCACCGATGCTCAAGCTCAGTGCTTATCGGTCCGCATCACCTTGGTGCGCAGCACCGACTCGTTCAGGTTCAGCTGGCGGTCGAGTTCGGAGACGGTGGCCGGCTCCGCCTTGACGTCGACGATGGCGTAGATGCCTTCGGCGTGCTTGGCAATCTCGTAGGCCAGCCTGCGCCGGCCCCAGATGTCGACCTTGTCGACCGAACCGCCATCGCTGCGGATCACGTTCAGGAACGTGTCCAGCGACGGGGCCACGGTGCGCTCGTCGAGTGTCGGGTCAAGAATGACCATGATTTCGTAAGGACGCATGGAAACCTCATCACCTCCTACGGTCATATGCGGCCACGGCCAATCCGTGGCAGGAGGGTCGCCTGCGTCGGCAACCACGTCAGGGTACAGCCAGCAGGGTTGATCAGCGAAATCAGCTGCGTTTGGTGAAGTACTCCTGAGCCCGCAGCACAGTGGACTCCGACGCCTTGGCCAGGGCGCCGGAGTCGAACGGCGGTTGCGGGTCGTACTCGATCATCAGCTGACTCGCCTGCGCAGCCTGACGGCCGACGAGCAGTTCGACCAATCGCAGACCCATGTCGATACCGCTCGACACCCCGGCGGCGGTGATGATCCGCTGCGGCAGGTGTTCGACGACGCGCTCGGCCGTGTAGCGCGCCCCAAAAGGCTCCAGCAGCGCGCCGGCGGCCCAATGCGTCGTCGCGGTCAGTCCGTCGAGGAGGCCGGCGGCGGCCAGCACCAGACTGCCGGTGCACACCGACGTGGTGAACGTGGTGTTGCGATGCACCGAGCGGATCCAATCGAGGACCGGCTCGTCGGTCATCAACTCGCGGGTGCCCACTCCGCCCGGGACCAGCAGTACGTCGGGGTCGGTGATCTGCTCGAAGGTGGCGTCGCAGGTCAGTCCGAGCATGCCGTTGTCGGTCCGGATCTCACCGCGGCGGTGCCCGACGAATATGACGTCGATGGACGGCACCCGCTGCAAGACCTCATAGGGGCCCACTGCATCCAGCGCGGTCATCCGCGGAAACAGTGCGATTGCTACCTGCATCCAAACCCTCCTGCCGTTCTTGAGCCGGCCGCAGCCACCGCGGCCACCGCACCGGAAACGCGTCGGCGGCACCATCGAACACCCCGCCGGAAGGGTCGTCGATACCGCCACCTCTGCGCACCAGATCCTCTGCGGGACGATAGATCTGGCGGACGACCAAAACAATCAAGCCCACCACGGCGACGTCACGGATCAGCACCGTGGCGGTGAACCACTGTTGCGGCAGGCCCTTATTCTGCTCGCCGAAGAGATAGAGCATCCGAGGCACCCACACCAGTGCGTCAATAGTCATCCACGCCAGGAGCACCCTGCGGTGCGGCAGCGCCAGGACGGCCAGCGGCACCAGCCACAGCGAAAACTGCGGACTCCACACCTTGTTGACCAACAGGAAGGCTGCGACCACAAGGAATGCGAGTTGGGCCAGCCGAGGCCGACGAGGCGCGGTCAGTGCGACGTAGCCGATCGCCGCGCAACACACGACGAAAAGCCCGCCGGAAACCGCATTGAGTACCGTCGGCGGCTCCCAGAATCCGAGTTGGGGATCAAAACCGGGCCAGCCGGTGAAGGACGTGACGACGTTGTAGAGCGAATCGAGGTCCTGGTTGCGGCGGGTGTTGAGCCGGAAAAACTCCGACCAGCCGCGCGGGTACAACAGCAACACCGGGAGGTTGACCGCGCACCAGAGGAGCACGGTCACCGACGCGGTGCGCACGGCATCACCAAATCTGCCGGTACGCACACTCAGCAGTAACAGGGGCGCGAGCAGCAGAGCCGGATAGAGCTTGGCCGACACCCCCAGGCCGATCAAGACACCGGCCAAGACCGGACGCCGACGCGCCCAGGCGAGCAGTCCACCGGTCGCCAACGCCGTTGCCAATGCGTCGAAATTGGTGAAGGCCTGAAATATCAGAATCGGTGACGCCGCCACCAACGCTGCGTCCCACACGCGTCGACCGGCCAGCATCGCTGTGGCCCACACCGTGGCAAGCCACGCCAGCGCCAGACCAAGTGCTGAGATGTTGAAGAACATCACCACCTCGGCGACCCCGGCCAGCACCGGCAGCCCGGTCGCCTTAGCGACGGCGGTATAGGTCTTCGCGAGCGACATCGACAGGTACTGGTAGATACCAGTCAGGACCGGGTATTCCATGTAGCGCACTGCGGGACTGCCGTCGTATTGCGTCTGCGGCGCCCCGCCGGAATCCAATTCCAGCCAGCTCGACTTGTACGGAAATTTCCCCTGGCTCAACAGTTCCGCGCCATACAACGGCACGGTGTCGGAGTAGCAGAACTCGTAGTACGCGCGCTGATTCTCCCAATTGGCGACCCGCTGATCGGGCGAGCCGGTTCCGACGGTCTGCAGACAGGGTGCCTTCGTCGACCACCCGAGCGCCAGGAACACCAGCGCGATGATGAACATCACCCGCAGCGGTGTCAGTACCCGCGTCCGGCCCACCACCGCGTGCCGCCCGACTGGGCCGCCGACCACTTCGGACAGGGCCGCGCCCAGTGCGTCGGTGCGACTGGGCAGATCGCGGTCATCGGCGGTGCGCAGATCCTCGGCGAGGGGCTGAGGCGAGACCGAGGGGCGCTGCCACGAGTCCGCGGCCTCGGCTGTCGCAACGTCACCGGACGACGCCCCGATCACGGAGGCGGCGGAGCGGGCGGCACGTTGGGGTCGGGTGGCGGCGGCAACGGCGGCGGCGGCGGAGGAAGCGGCGGCGGCAGCGGCTGCTCCGGCGGTGGCGGAGGCAGTGGAGCGGCCGGGGGCGGTGCCGGAATCGTCAATCCCGGAAAAATCTCGATACCCGCGGGCGGCGGTGGTGGCGGCGGCACCGGCGGCGGCGGGAAGCCGTTGTCCTGCGGCGCGCCGACGGGACCTTGAACAGGCGCCGGGTTGGGACGCATCGGCGCCGGCGGCGGGGGCGGCGGGGCGGGCACACCGGCGTAGCCGCCGACCTCGGCGGGGGTGGGGAAGGACTCGAAGTCGGTGCCGCTGAGGGCGCCGTCCATGGTGGCCTTCCAAATGTCGGCGGGCAGACCCGAGCCGTAAACCGAACCACCCCAACTGTTGACCAGCGGCTGGTCACCCTTGACGGTGCCCACCCAGACCGCCGTCGACAGCGACGGCGTGAAGCCCACCATCCAGGCGTCCCGATTGGCGCCGGTGTCGCCGAGTTGGTGGGTGCCGGTCTTGGCCGCCGATGCGCGGCCGCCGGCTAGATTGTGGCCCGCGGACCAACCCGGGATTGGTTGCATCGCTGCTGTGACGTTGTCGGCGACCGCAGCCTCGATTCGGCGTTCACCCGGATCGTTTTCCATACCGACATCGAAGAGAACATCGCCCTCGGCATTGACGACCTTCTGAACGAAATGCGGGCGGTGGTAGATACCGGAAGCCGCCAGCGTCGCATAGGCCGACGCCATGTCGATAACCCGCGTCTCGTACTTTCCCAGCACCACACCGGGTGCGGGCGGACCGCCCAACCCGTCCTCGGAGAGGGTGTGATTGACCCCGGGGAAACTCTCGGCGATGCCGGCCCGGTGCGCCGCATCGGCGACGTCCTCCGGTCCGTTCTTGAGTTTCAGCATGAGTCGGTAGTAGCTGGTGTTCAGGGACTGCTTGAGCGCCTCGGCGATGTTGCAACTCCCGCAGCCCGCACCGTCGACATTGTTGATGGTCAACTTCTCGTCAACCTTCAGCGGTGAGCTGTCCACCTGGTAGCCCAACCCCATACCCTGCTCGAGCGCCGCCACCAAGGTGAATACCTTGAACGCCGAACCGGTGGGCAGACCGGCTTGGGCGAAGTCGAAGCCCGCCGCGTCGGTACCGCCGTAGTAGGCCCTGACGCCGCCGTCTCGGGGGTCGATCGACACCACCGCGGTGCGCATCTCGGGCATCTGGCCATCCAGGTAGGTCGCGGCCGCATCGACCGCGGCGTTTTGGGCCTGCGGGTCGATGGTTGTGGTGATCTGCAGCCCCTGGGTGTTCAAGGTGTCCTGATCGATGTTGAACAACTCGAGAAGTTCGCTGGTGACCTGCCGCTCGATCAGACCGTTCGGGCCGGTGGTGAGGTTTTCCGTCTTGGCCTTGTCTGGCGCCACCGTCTGCGGGAAAACCTGTTGCGCACGTTCGGATTCGGATAGCGCGCCGATGGTCACCATTCCGTCGAGGACCCAGTTCCACCGGGCCAGCGCACCGTCGGCGTCAACGGCCGGGTCAAGCGTCGACGGCCGCTGGATCAGGGCCGCCAACAACGCTCCCTCAGAGACCGTCAGTTCTTCCACCGGTTTGTCGAAGTACGCCCTCGACGCCGCCGAGACGCCGTAGGCACTGCGGCCGAAGTAGATGATGTTGAGATAAGCCTGCAGCACTTCGTCTTTGGACCACTGCTGCGACATCTTGGTGGAGATGACCAATTCCTTGGCCTTGCGGATCAGACCGCCGAGGCCGTACCGCTGATCACCGACGAGAGCGTTCTTGACGTACTGCTGGGTGATCGTCGACCCGCCCTGGATATCCCGGCCGAACAGGTTGTTGCGGACCGCCCGGGCGAACCCGGAGATCGAGAAACCGGGATTGGTGTAGAAGTCACGATCCTCGGCGGCCATCACGGCGTTACGCACGTGCACCGGAACCGCAGAGATATCGACGTCGACCCGATTGCCCTCGGGTGGAACGATTTTCGCGATCTCGGAACCGTCGCTGGCCAGGATCGTCGAAACCTGACTGGTTCGGATGTCACCGGGCTTGGGGACATCAACGAGCAGATAGGCCATTCCGAAGGTGAGCAGCGGAAGAACGATGAGTACCGCGGCGGCGGCGGCCAGCCAGCGGCGCGCACCCCAGCCGCCGAAACGGTGCAGAACTCGCGGCCGCGCCGACGGCTCGTCGTCCGCGGGCGGGGCCGAATGAACGGGCGGGGTGGGCGGGGCCGGCGGAGGTGTCGCTGATTTGGTTCTCGGCCGGTCGAGCGCGGCCTTGGCTGCCTCGACCTGATCGGACACCGGCGCCATGATGGCTGTCGGCCGATCATCGGCCGGGGCCCGACGCTCGGCGCGGCCGGACTGTGTCGGCGGGTCTGTCGGCTCACGCCCCCCCGCACTGTGCCGCGGTCCGTTGGCTGGGCGGTCCCGGCCCTCGTCGTTATTCACTGGCGGTACGCGCGCCGGTGCGGCGCGCAGGTCGAGTGCCGGGTGAACCCTTCACTGGCCGCGGCGCGCCGAGCACGTAGGACTTCACCAGGTGATTCCAACTACACGTCCGGCATACCTCCACCACGTGCACGGAGAACTCGTCGAAACGCGTCGTCAAGAGCACCAGCTCCTCGGCGCTTCGCGCTGATCCGGACACCGCGCCCAGGTGGTCTCCGAAAACCCATGAGACAAGGGTGAGTTGCTCCTTGCGGCAGATCGGGCACATCACTGAACTGAGTTTCCCGTGAAACTTGGCAGCGCGCAGTAAGTAAGGGTTGGCGTCGCAGACCTCGGTGACGCCGGTACGCCCTGAATACACCTCGGCCAGCAGGGAACGGCGCCGAAGCGCGTAGTCCACCACCTGCCGCTGCAAACGCACGGCAACCAGAGTACGTCGGGGCCGATCACACCGAAGTGCCACTGACCCCCCGACACACCATGGGCGGCGAAACGGCCGGCGGCCGGACACCCCGATGGGGTGCGGTTTGGAGCCAAATATATCGCTCCGATACAATTTGCGGAGACGTTGTAGAACCCTAACGGTGGAGGAGGTGACTCGGTGCTGGAGCTTGCGATCCTGGGCCTGCTGCTCGAGTCCCCGATGCACGGCTACGAACTGCGCAAACGCCTCACCGGGCTACTCGGCGCCTTCCGGGCGTTCTCGTACGGCTCGCTGTACCCGGCGCTGCGGCGGATGCAGACCGATGGGCTGATCGCCGAGGACGCCGCCCCCGAGGGTGCGGTGCTGCGCCGGGCCCGACGGGTCTACCAACTCACCGACGCCGGCCGGCAGCGGTTCACCGAGCTGGTCGCCGATACCGGGCCGCAGAACTACACCGACGACGGCTTCGGCGTGCATCTGGCGTTCTTCAACCGGACGCCCGCCGCGGCTCGCATGCGAATTCTCGAAGGCCGGCGCCGCCAGGTGGAGGAACGCCGAGAGGGTCTGCGCGACGCCATCGCGCGGGCTAGCAACTCCTTGGACCGCTACACCCGGCAACTGCATCAGCTGGGTTTGGAATCCAGCGAGCGAGAAGTCAATTGGCTCAACGAGCTGATCGCCGCGGAGCGGGTGGCCCAACCCCACTCTGAACAAGCCTGAAACAACACCTCGTTAAGAACGAAAAGCAGAAGAAGGAGACCGTCCATGACTCAGCACAACGCGCCAGGAGCATCGCCGGAGGTGCGCGTCGCCATCGTCGGCGTCGGAAACTGTGCGTCCTCTCTGGTGCAGGGCGTGGAGTACTACAGGGATGCCGACCCGAACGCGACGGTCCCCGGCCTGATGCACGTGATGCTCGGTGCCTACCACGTGCGCGACGTCAAATTCGTCGCCGCATTCGACGTGGACGCCAAGAAGGTGGGCTTCGATCTCTCCGCGGCCATCTTCGCCTCGGAGAACAACACCATCAAGATCGCCGACGTACCACCGACCAACGTCGTGGTGCGCCGCGGACCGACGTTGGATGGCATCGGCAAGTACTACGCCGACACCATCGAACTCTCCGATGACGAGCCCGTTGATGTCGTGCAGGTGCTCAAGGACAATCGGGTCGACGTGATGGTTTCCTACCTGCCGGTGGGTTCGGAGGAGGCCGACAAGTTCTACGCCCAGTGCGCAATCGACGCCGGCGTCGCGTTCGTCAACGCGCTGCCGGTGTTCATCGCCTCTGATCCGGTGTGGGCCAAGAAGTTCGCCGACGCGGGCGTGCCGATCGTTGGCGACGACATCAAGAGCCAGGTCGGCGCTACCATCACCCACCGCGTGATGGCGAAGCTGTTCGAGGATCGCGGCGTCCAACTCGACCGCACCATGCAACTCAACGTCGGCGGCAACATGGACTTCCTGAACATGCTTGAGCGCTCGCGGCTGGAGTCAAAAAAGATCTCCAAGACCCAGGCCGTCACGTCCAACCTGCACAAGGAATTCAATGCCAAGGACGTCCACATCGGACCGTCCGACCACGTCGGTTGGCTCGATGATCGCAAGTGGGCCTACGTGCGGCTGGAGGGCCGTGCCTTCGGCGACGTGCCGCTGAACCTCGAATACAAGCTTGAGGTATGGGACTCGCCGAACTCCGCGGGTGTCATCATCGACGCGGTGCGCGCGGCCAAGATCGCCAAGGACCGCGGCATCGGCGGCCCGGTGGTCGCCGCCTCGGCCTATCTGATGAAGAGCCCCCCGAAGCAGTTGCCCGACGATGTCGCTCGGGCGCAGCTCGAGGAGTTCATCGAGGGGAAGTGATCCCCGACGACGCACTGGCCGGACTCGACGAGTTCGCGCTGCTCTCCGAAAACGCCGCACAAGCGGGTGTGAGCTCGGCACTGCCGTCAGTTGTGCGCATCGAGCGCGGCCCGATCTCCGCGCTGCGCTGGGGGTCCGACCCGGCCCGGGTGGTCTTCCTGCACGGCGGCGGCCAGAACGCGCACACCTGGGACACCGTCATCCTCGGCCTCGGGCTGCCGGCGCTGGCGATAGACCTGCCCGGCCACGGGCGCTCCGCATGGCGCGATGACGGCGACTACGGGCCCAAGCTCAACGCCGAAGCGGTCGCACCGGTGATCGAAGAACTCGCTCCGGATGCGGAGTTGGTGGTCGGGATGTCGCTGGGCGGACTGACCGCCATGCGACTGGCGGTCACCACACCGGCTCTGGTTCGCACACTCGTGATGATCGACGTCACCCCGTCGGCACCGGAGCGGCACGAACAGATGACTCAGACCCAGATGGGCCTCGTCGCTTTGGTTCAGGGCGATCGCGAATTCCCGAGTTTTGCGGCAATGCTCGACGTCACCGTGGCTGCGGCGCCCCACCGGGACCGGAATTCCCTGCGGCGCGGCGTCTTTCACAACTCCAAACAACTCGACGACGGCTCCTGGACGTGGCGATACGACACCTTCCGCAAGGGTGACGGATTCGAGGGCCTCTGGGACGACGTGCCGGCTCTCCGCGTGCCGACCACTCTGGTTCGCGGTGCCAACTCATTCTTCGTCAACGACGACGACGCTCTCGAATTCGGCCGCATCGCGCCCGGCTTTCAGCGGGTGATCGTGGTCAGCGACTCCGGACACTCGGTGCAGGGCGACCAGCCGCAGGCGCTCGTGGAGATCCTGCGCTCGGTGCTCACCGGCTGACGCCTAATCTAAGGCCATGACCTTCCCCATCCGGATCGGCGTCCAACTCCAACCTCAGCACGCCCCCGACTACGCCCAGATCCGCGGTGCCGTGCAGCGGTGCGAGGACATCGGCGTCGATGTCGTGTTCAACTGGGATCACTTTTACCCGCTGTACGGCGATCCCGACGGCGCCCACTTCGAATGCTGGACCATGCTGGGCGCGTGGGCCGAGCAGACCTCGCGGGTCGAGATCGGCGCACTGGTCAGTTGCAATTCCTACCGCAACCCCGAACTGCTGGCCGACATGGCCCGCACCGTCGACCACATCTCGGGCGGTCGGCTGATTCTGGGCATCGGCTCGGGCTGGATGCTGAAGGACTATGAGCAGTACGGCTATGAGTTCGGCACCGCCGGCAGCCGACTCGATGACCTTGCCGAAGCGCTGCCGCGCATCACCTCGCGGCTGGCCAAGCTCAACCCGGCACCGCTTCGGAGGATCCCGATCCTGATCGGCGGCCAGGGTGAGCGGAAGACCCTGCGCCTGGTGGCCGAGCACGCCGACATCTGGCACAGCTTCACCAACGCGACCACCTACCCCGGCAAGGCCGAGGTGTTGGCCCGGCACTGCGCCGATACCGGTCGCGATCCCGATACCGTCGAGCGCTCATCGGGGGTGGAGGGCCGCGACGCCGACACCCTGGTCGCCAATGCTGAGGCGTTGGCCGGTCTCGGCGTCACCCTGATGACCGTCGGCTGCGGCGGGCCCGACTACGACCTGGGGCCGGCCGAGACACTGGTCCGCTGGCGGGACAACCGCTGAGCCCTCGCGGCCACGGAGGGACTATCCCCACTTCAGCTCAATCACCGACCTCGGCCGGTTAAGCTCGCCAACTATGTCAAAACCCGAGCCACAGGTCATCGACTTGGCCTCTGACCTGCAGCGGGTGTTGTCAAAACTCTTCACGGTGCTGCGCCGCGGCGACGCCACCCGGCTCACGCGGCCCGATCTGACCCTGGCCCAGCTGTCAATCCTGTTGACCCTGCTCGATTGCGGACCAATCCGGATGACCGAACTGGCCGCCCGCGAACGCGTTCGCACCCCCACCACGACGGTGGCCATTCGGCGGATGGAAAAGCTGGGTCTGGTCAAACGCTCACGTGACCCCTCGGACCTGCGGGCCGTGCTCGTCGAGGTCACCCCGGAGGGACTCGTTCAGCACCGCGACGCCCTGGAAACCCGGCGCGCCCACCTGGCGGCGATCCTGCTGAAGCTTTCCGACGAAGAGCGCTCGAACCTGATTCAGGCCTTGAAGCCGCTTCAGCACCTCGCCGATGCGGAGGACGTGTCGAACCACTCCCTGAAGACCTCAGCCCAACCAATCCAGCACCGCGGCAGCCGTCCATGACTGCTGCATACTGCCCAGCGGCTCACCGGTAAAAGGTTCGTAGTACTCGGCGAAGGTTCCGTCGCTGGCCTGGCGCAGTCCCTCGGTGCGCAGCATCAACGACCGCTCCGACCAGCCGCGGCGAGCAAAGGCCCAGGAGAAGAGCCAGGTCAGCACCGGCCAGACCGGCCCGCGCCAGTATTCGCGCGGCCGGAAGTCCTGAGACACCGGCGAGGTCGAGGGGATCAGCGCGAACTTCAGGTCGGGATGACTGCAGAACCTCGGCCCCTCGAAGAGCCGAAGCAACGCCCGCTCCTGATCGTGGGCAAGTCCACCGCACAGCAGCGGGGCGAACTGCGCTGCCGTTTCGGTAGCGATCCAGGAGCGGGACCGCAGATCAAAATCCCTTGCCGCACCGGATCTTTCGTTCGTCGTCTCAGCCACACCGGCGCGGAAGCGCGCGGCCCAGGACTGCAACTCGCGGACGTCGGCGCCGGGCCGCTTGTAGTCCTCACCGATACCTGCCAGCACATCACAGGCAACGGCGAAGATCGCCGAGAAAAACACGTCCTCCACGGCGAAGCTCATCGCAGTCGGCAACAGCCGGTCGTCGTAGCGGACGGACTTCATCTCCTCGAGCAACCACAGGTACCGGTCGTACTCGCCGTCGGATGGACGCTGGCTTGGGTCGGTGATGATGTGGGTATCGGCCCGTTCGTACTCCGGCAATCGGCCGGCGACCACTCCCGCGTAGGCCGAATCCCAGCGAGGCGAGTTGTCCATACCCGACTCCCAGCCGTGGTAGAGCGTGATCCGACCGTGCTGATGGGGGTCGCGCGCCTCGGCAAGCCAACGATGCCAGCGCACCAAATCGTTCCAGCGTCGATCCAAGAACGCCTCGGCGACCTCGCGGGTGGATCGACCGCGGGTGCGAGCCCGATCGAGGATGCGCTGAACGGCGATGGCGTGAACCGGCGGTTGGGTGATACCCGAGGTCTGCCGTCCGGTCGGCGCTGCCGCGGCGAATTCCGCGCAGGCCCACCGGTCCGGACCGGGGAAGTAGCCGTCGACCCCGGGGGCGAAGACGATATGCGGAATCATCCCGTTGGACCACTGCGCCGACAGCAGGGTGTCCAACTCCACGACCGCGCGCTCCACGCTCAACGAGGCCAGGCCGACGGCCACGAACGCGGCGTCCCAACTCCACATGTGGGGGTAGAGCCGGGGCGCCGCCGACGTCATGACGCCGAGGTCGTTGCCGCGCAAAAGGTAGGCCGCGCGGGCGGCGAGTTGGGTGGGCGCAAAGCCGGCGTCGAACGTCACGGGTTCATTCTGCGGTGCGCGGGGCCTCGGTGTGGATCGGTAGGGTTACCGACATGCCGGGCACCGCTCTGATCACCGGGGCCGGCGCGGGTATCGGCGCCGCCATCGCGCATGCCCTGGCACCCACCCACACCCTGCTGCTCGCCGGTAGGCCGTCGCAGCATCTTGATGACGTCGCCGCCGCACTGGGCGCCACCACCTGGCCGATGGACCTCACCGACCCGGCTGACATCGAGGCTGCCGCGGAGGTACTGGCGGAGTTGGACGTCCTGGTGCACAACGCCGGAGTGGCCTTTCCCGGCCGGGTCGCTGAATCCACCCCCGAGGAGTGGCGTATCACCTTCGAGGTCAACGTGACGGGTGCCGTCGCACTGACCCTTGCGCTGCTGCCGGCGCTGCGCGCGGCGCGGGGCCAGGTGATCTTCATCAACTCCGGTTCGGGCCTCAACCCGTCACCGGGGCTGGCCTCCTACACGGCGAGTAAATTCGCCCTGCGCGCCTTCGCCGACTCTCTGCGCGCCGACGAACCGCTACTGCGGGTCACCAGCATCCACCCGGGCCGCGTCGACACCGCGATGCAGCGCGACCTGGTGGCCTATGAAGGTGGTGACTATGACCCGGCGAACTTCCTCACTCCGCACACCGTGGCGGGAGTCGTCGCGCAGGTGGTCAGCACGCCGCCGGATGCGCATACCCATCAGGTGGTGATCCGTCCACGCGGGCGGGGGTGATGTTCCTCGCGAGCGTGCGCATACTGCCCGGGACGGCGGCGTGTCGGTGCACCGACACGCACGCTCGCGCCTAAACGACGAGGTTCACCAGCCGCCCGGGAACCACGATGACCTTCTTCGGAATCGTGCCCGCGAGGAAGGCGGCCACCTTTTCGTCGGCGATGGCGGCAGCTTCGAGGACTTCCCGGTCGGCAGAGGCGGGCACGGTGATGTGGCCGCGAACCCTGCCATTGACCTGAACCGGGTACTCGACGGTGTCGGTGAGCAGATACGCCGGGTCGGCCTCCGGGAAGGGCCCATGTGCCAGCGACTCGCGGTGGCCCAGCCGCTGCCACAGTTCCTCGGCAACATGCGGAGCCAGTGGTGCCACCATCAACACCAGCGGCTCGAGCGCAGCCCGGGCGGTGATGCCGGCCTTGGTTAAGTGATTGGTGTACTCGATCAGCTTCGCTCCGGCGGTATTGTTCCGCAGACTCGTATAGTCATCGCTAACACCCGCGATGGTGCGGTGCAGCGCCCGCGTCGTCTCGTCGTCCAGCGGATCCTCAGAAACCTTTGTTGCGCCGGTTGTTTCGTCAACCACAAGCCGCCATACCCGCTGCAGAAAGCGGTGCGCGCCGACGACATCCTTGGTGGCCCAAGGCCGGGAAGCCTCGATCGGGCCCATCGACATCTCGTAGACCCGCAGCGTGTCGGCGCCGTAGCCGTCGCAAATTTCGTCAGGTGAGATCGAATTTTTCAGGCTCTTGCCGATCTTGCCGAACTCCTGGAATACCTCGACCTCGCCCTCGGGGCCGGGCAGGAAAAACTTGTCGCCCCGCGCGACGACATCGGCGGCGGGAACATACGACCCGCGGACGTCGGTGTAGGCGAAGGCCTGGATGTAGCCCTGATTCACCAATCGGCGGTAGGGCTCCCGCGACGTCACGTGGCCGAGGTCGTAGAGCACCTTGTGCCAGAAACGCGAATACAACAGGTGCAGCACCGCGTGCTCGACACCACCGACGTAGAGGTCCACTCCACCCGGGTCGTCCGGTCCGTTTTCGGCCGGCCGCGGGCCCATCCAATAGGACTCATTGCGGATATCGCAGAACTGTTCGCTGTTGTGCGGGTCGGTGTAGCGCAACTCGTACCACGAACTGCCCGCCCACTGCGGCATGACATTGGTGTCGCGGGTGTAGGGACGCAGACCATCGCCGAGGTCGAGGTCGACGTGCACCCAGTCATCGGCTTTGTTCAGTGGCGGCGACGGTTCGCTGTCGGGGTCGTCGGGGTCGAATGACACCGGCGCGTAGTCAGCGATATCGGGCAAGGCGACCGGCAGCATTGGCTCGGGCAGTGGGTACGCACGGCCGTCCGCGTCGTAGACGATCGGGAAGGGTTCGCCCCAGTAGCGCTGCCTGGCGAACAGCCAGTCGCGCAGTTTGTACTCGACGCGACCGTGGCCGCGGCCGTCGGCTTCGAGTCTGGCGATGATCGCGGCCTTGGCCGCGGCGACGTCGAGTCCGTTCAGATAGCCGGAATTCACCAGGGCGCCATTGCCGGTGTAGGCCTGTTGCGCGACGTCGCCACCATCGATCACCTCGGTGATCGGCAGGCCGAACTCGGCGGCGAACTCCCAGTCGCGCTGATCGTGGCCGGGCACCGCCATGATGGCGCCGGTTCCGTACCCGAGGAGAACGTAGTCCGCAATAAAGATCGGAATCCGTTGACCACCGGCCGGATTAGTTGCATAGCTGCCCAGGAATACGCCCGTCTTCGTCCTGTTCTCCTGGCGTTCCAGATCGGACTTGGCGGCGATCGCGCGCCGGTATCCCGCGACCGCCTCCGCCGGGGTCATCGCCCCGGCGGTCCAGCGCGCGTCCACCTCGTCGGGCCAGTGCGCAGTCACAAGCCGGTCAACGAGTTCGTGCTCGGGGGCGAGCACCAGATAGGTCGCCCCGAACAGGGTGTCCGGCCGCGTCGTGAAAACTTCGATGTCCACCTCGCCCGAGGCGAACAGTGCCGTGGCACCGGTGGATCGTCCGATCCAGTTGCGTTGCATGGCTTTGACCTTGTCGGGCCAGTCCAGGCAGTCAAGGTCCTCGAGAAGGCGGTCCGAGTAGGCGGTGATCCGCATCATCCACTGGCGCAGCCGCTTTCGGAAGACGGGGAAGTTGCCGCGCTCGCTTCGGCCCTCTGCGGTCACCTCCTCGTTGGCCAGGACGGTCCCCAGGCC
>CAMDFY010000041.1 GCA_945897705.1 Bifidobacterium breve
GGCATGATGATTCTCGCCCTGGTGGATGGCCGAGTTGACGATGCGGCCACCCGTTACGCCTGCCCCCCCGACTGCGGCCGCCCTCCGATCGGACTGCCGGTGGCAACCAATCCACGGTTCACCGCTGCCGACGGGTCGTTCTCGGTGTCTTACCCGGTACCCGGGGCAGCCTATGACGTCACTCTCGAACCCGATGGCGTGATCGCTGATTGGACCGGAGGGGACGGCGGCACCATGCGGCTGTTCAGTCGTCCCGCGAACGGCCGCGATGCGAAACAGGTCGCCGAGGAGTTGCTGCAGGCCGGGTTTCCCGACTCTCTAACGGCCTACGAACTACCGAACGCGACGGTCGGCTTCCACCTCGGTTACGGAGAGGTCGCGGATTTCCAGCCGGTGGGTGCCGCGAGTGTGTCCGGCCGGATCCGGGTGATCATCATCGTCGCCGTCAAGGACGACCTGGCTCTGGTTGCTGCTGCGCACGGACCGTTTCGGGAGTTCACGCCAAACTTCGGCCCCGGACCGCCGTCTCCGGCGAACCTGCAGATCGCCCAGGACATGGGGAAGTACGTCAATAGCTTCCGTTGGCGCGGAGATCCGCTTCGCTGACGAATCAGGGCGACTGGTGTTCGGGTGATCCGCCGGGTAACTCGGGCTCGGCGGGGTCGGCATCCGGCGGGGGCTGTCGGTTCAGCCAGTCCCTGAGCCGGAAAAGTTGACTCGCCACCAGGCCGACAGCCAACAGGCCCAGGCCGCCGACGATCAGAGAGTTCATCGTGGGTCGCCCTTTCTCCGATCGGAACTTTACCGAGGCATGTTGTGCAGTACTGGCCGATAGAATACGCCGGTGGGTTCTGAAGACATGTCCGATGTGCTCTCCGACGATGACGCCCACATCTTGAACCTGGAATCCACGGCGATCACCGGTCACACGTTGAAGCTGCTGATTCTCGAACCGGGATCGCTGCCGCTGGATCTTGATGCACTGAAAAGTGCTGTGGAACAACGCTTGTCAACGCAACCGAGAGCAACTCAACGCATTGATACCGACGGGGAAAAGCCGCGCTGGGTCGCGGCCGTCGACTTCGATATCGACGACCACATCCGGCGAGTGCCAACTCCCTACTCAGCGACGCGGCACGATTTGTGGCGGATCGTTAGCGGGCTGATGTCCACCCACCTCGATCGAACCCGACCGTTGTGGACACTTGATGTGATCGGTCCGCTCGCTGACGGCCGCGAGGCCGTCGCGGCGCGAATCCACCACGCGATGGCCGACGGTATCGCCGGTGTGCGATTCCTGGAATCGGTCCTCTTTGATGAGCGCGGTGATTCTTCGGACCCGAGGACGCCGGGGCCGAACCCCGCCGCTACACCGGCGACTGCCGAAGCGGAGTTACGCCGGCTTCCCGGGGCGATCGTCCGCGAATTGGTCCACCGTGATTCGCGTTCGCCCTTCGACCGGCCGATCACCAGTGCGCGCGAGTTGGCCTTCGCCGTCGCACCGCTGGCGGAAATGAAACGGATCGGAGCCTCACGGCCGACTGCGGCCACCGTCAACGACGTCCTGTTGGCGATCATCGCCGGCGGGCTGCGTGATTGGCTGCCGACTGATTCGGTGCGTCACCTGCACGCACAGGTCCCGGTCAGCCTGCACCACCGCGACGAGGGAACGGACGCGCCGGGAAATCACGATTCATTCATGAACGTCGATCTACCGCTCGCGGAGAGTGATCCGTTGGCCCGGCTGGATCGGATCAGCGCCGAGACCGCCAAGCGCAAGCGCCATGACGATGCCGACGAGATGTATGACCTTCTCCACGCTCTGGGCCGAGTCAAGATCATCGACCGGGCGGTTCAGCGCCTAGCCGGCAGCGCAGGTGAATTCAGCCTTGCGATCTCCAACGTTCCCGGTCCCGCCACCCCGGTCAGCATTGCGGATCGATCAGTGGAGAACCTGTTCTCGTCCTCCGAACCCGGCACCCACCACGCGTTGCGCATCTCGGCGATCTCGTGCTCCGGCGAGGTCGGGATCGGGTTGTGCACCGACCCGTCCGCACTTGCGGGTATCGCCGGTCTGGCCGAGGCGATCACCCGCTCCTACGTCGAATTACGAAGCGCCGCAACACCGACGTGAAAATTCCACGTTAGGCGACACCGGCCGCCACCCGTGGCGGTTCGTCGACGATCGCGGTATCGAGCACCAGGGTGGCAATTCGGCCGCGGTGTTGTTCGGCACTGCCCAGTAGCGCGGCGTCGGTGGCAGCGCGCTTGAAATACAGATGCGCCTGGTGCTCCCAGGTGAATCCGATGCCACCATGCACCTGGATGCTGTCGGCGGCGATCCGACTGAAGGCAGCCGAACATGTCGCCTGTGCGATGCTGACCGCTAATGCGGGATCGTCACTGCCATCGGCCAGCGCCCACACCGCGTGATACGCCGTCGATCGGGCGTGCTCGAGATCGACGAGCATGTCGGCAAGCTTGTGCTTGACTGCCTGAAAGGATCCGATGTGGCGGCCGAACTGCACACGGGACTTGGCGTAGTCCACTGACAGGTCGAGCATGTGCTGGGCCGCGCCGACCTGTTCGACCGCAAGCAGCGCTGACCCGATCTGCAGGGCGTGGGTGATTACCCGCTCGGCGTCTGCGGGGCCGGCCAACAGCCGCGCCGGTGCGTCGGCGAAGACGACGTCCGCCTGCGGTCGGGTGAGATCCAGGGTGACCAGTGGGGTGCGTCGGAGATCGACGGCATCGACGGCGTAGAGGCCGACCCCGTCGTCGCCACGGGCGGCCACCAGAACAACGTCGGCTGCTCCGGCATCAACGACCCGGTTGGCGGTTCCGGCGAGTAGCACCCGGTCGCCGCTACCGCCCGCGGTGACGGTGACGTTCGGGTCGAAGGCACCGGCTGTGTCGCTGACGGCGAATGCCGCGGTGCGCTCGCCGTCGATCAGCGCCGCGAGCAGGTCGCCGCGCGCATCTGAGCTGTCGCAGGCCACCAGAGCGGGGATGGCGAGGTACACCGTGCCGAAAAACGGTCCGCAGCCCAGGGCGGCGCCGAAGGCCTCGACGGCGACCGCCTGATCGACCAGCGATCCGCCGACCCCGCCATCGGCTTCAGGCACCGACATGCCAAGTACGCCGAGTTCGGTGCCCAGCCGCCGCCATACTGCGGGGTCGTAGCGGACTTCGGACTCCATCAGCCTGCGGATCGTGGCTTCGGTGAAATTCTCGGTGCAGAACTTTCCCACCGCGGCACGCAACTGTTGTTGCTCGCCGGTAAAGGTGAACTCAGCCACGCGGGACGTCCTTCCAGGCCATGCCGGCGTCGGCGCGCAGATCACCCGGCAGGCCCAAGACCCGCTCGCCGAGGATGTTGCGCATCACCTCAGAGGTGCCTCCCTCGATGGTGTTGGCCCGACTGCGAAGGTAACGCTGCTGGATCGGACCGCGCCAGTCTCCTTCACGGTGGGGCCCGTGCATGTCATAGCCGTGGTAGAGAAGCCCTTCGGGCCCAAGCAGATCCATGCAGAACTCATAGATCTTCTGATTAAGCTCGGCGCCCACCATCTTGCCGATCGACCCTTCCGGGCCGGGATCACCGACAGTCGCCGACGCGCGTGATCGCTCCGAGGTCAGCCGTTGGGCCTCGGCCCGCAGCCACAGCGCGGCGAGCCGGTCGCGTAACACCGGGGTATGCCGATCGGGACGCGATGCCCACAGCTCCACAGCCTCGGAGATCGTGCCGGCTCCGCGTCGGCTGCCGCTGGCACCCAATGCGCTGCGCTCGTTCATCAGCGTGGTCATCGCCACCCGCCAGCCGTCGCCGACACCGCCGAGGCGGTGAGCGTCTGGGATGCGGGCATCGGTGATGTAGACCTCGTTGAACTCGGCCTGACCGGTCATCTGGCGCAACGGTCGGGTCTCGACCCCGGGGGAGTGCATGTCCAGAACAAAATAGGTGAGGCCTTTGTGCTTGGGGGCATCGATGTCGGTGCGAGCCAGCAGCAGTCCCCAGCGGGCTTTTTGGGCGAGGCTGGTCCACACCTTCTGCCCGTTGATCACCCAGTCCCCATCGCCCGAGCCGTCGCGCACCGCGGAGGTTGCCAGCCCTGCGAGATCCGAACCGGCGCCTGGCTCGGAGAAGAGTTGGCACCAAATATCTTCGGTGGTGGCCAGGGGCCGCAAGAAGAACGTCTTGACGTCCTCGCTCTGGGCGTGTTCGCGAACGGTCGGTGCCGCCATGCCGTAGCCCATCGGGTTCAACCCGAGTGGCACCGGCCCGCCGGCCTCCTGCAGGATGCCGTCGGCGATCCCCTGCAGTCCGCGGGAGGCGCCTAACCCGCCCAGGCCCACGGGGAAGTGCACCCACGACAACCCGGCGTCGTAACACGCGCCGAGGAATTGCTGCAGGGGCACCTGTTTGGGATCGTGCTCGGCCACGACCTCCACGGCGATTTTGGCGACCTGGTCAGCGTCGATGTCAGCGGTCATGCCCCCACCCTAGAAAACCGCCGCGAATGAGTGCGGGGCAGGTGGGCGTTCGCCGTCTACGGCGGCGGCGGCGGGCCAGGGGGCGGTGGTGGTGGCGGTTCCAACGGTGGTGGCGGTGGTGGCGGTGGCGGTGGCGGTGGCGGTGGTGGTTCGAACGCCGGCGGTGGTGGCGGTGGTGGTGGTTCCAACGGTGGTGGCGGTGGCGGCAGGACCGGCACGGTGATCGGGGGCAAGCCCGGGATTTCGATGATGTTCACGTCTGGGGCCGGAGGCGGGGCGTCAACCGGTGGCGGTGGCGGCGGTGGTGGCAAGGGGAGTTCGTTGTACGTATCGCTGTAGTTGTTGTTGTAACCGGGGTCGTATTGGGGAATCGGGGCGCGATACACCGGCGGTGGCGGTGCCGGGGCGATGCCGTTGCTTGTGGTGATCGTGATGACCGAACCGGGAAGGACCTGGCCGGACGGACTGGTGCCGACCACGGTTCCCCGCGACGCGGTGCTGTTGACCGCAGCTGGTTGATCCGATACCCGAAATCCTGCGTCTTTGACGCGCTGTCGTGCGGCCTCGAGATTCAGCCCCACCACGACCGGCACTGACTTGCCCGGAGCGCCGTTGAGGTAGCGGGGATCGGTGGGTGGCAACGTCACCGGACCGAAACTGGTGGCTATCGGACTCATTGCCAGGAACCAGGTTTGGGCCGGTGATGTTCCGCCGTAGAGATTCCCGCTACCGCCGCACTTGCGCAGCGGGAAGGCGCACAGGGCAGAGGGTTTCGGGGAGTCGTCGAACACATAACTGGCCGCGGCCAACTGGTTGGTGTAGCCGAGGAATGCCGAAGACCGGTGGGATTCGGTGGTCCCCGTCTTTCCCGCCATCGGCAGACCCCAGCCGACCGAACCGGCTGCGGCAGCGCCGGTGCCCATCGTGGTGTCTTTGGCCAGCGCGTTGGTCAGCGTGTTGGCTAACCCCTCCGGGACCACCTGTTCACACGCGGCGGTCGGAACATCGACCTCCTTGCCGTTGCGATCCAGCACCGCCTCGATGGGAGTCGGTGGGCACCACATGCCGCCGGAGGCCAACGTGGCCGCGACATTCGACAACTCAAGGGCATTGACCTCGAAGGGCCCGAGGGTGAAGGAGCCGATATTCTCGCGTTTGACGTAATCGGCAAGGCTCTCGTCGCCCGTCGGTACGTAGGCGCGGGCGGTGCCCGGATCGGCGTAGGAGCGCATACCCAGGCGCACCGCGATGTCGACGGTGCGCGGAACGCCGACCTGCTGGATCAGTTTCGCGAACGCGGTGTTCGGCGACAGTGCGAGGGCGTCGGTCATGCTCATCGGGCTGCGGTAGCCGGCGGCGTTGCGCACACACCACGTCTTGGGTGGGCATCCCTTGGTGGCACTGTCACCCAGTCCAGTGCCCTGGAAGTTCGGCGGAACATCGAGCATCGCGTTGATGCCCATTCCCATCTCCAGTGCGGCGGCGCTGGTGAAGATCTTGAAGATCGATCCCGCGCCGTCGCCGACGAGGGTGAATGGCTGCGGTTGCACGGTCTGACCGGCCTCAAGTTTGAGTCCGTACCCACGGTTGTCACCCATTGCCAGCACCCGGTGGGCGTCCTTACCCGGCCGGATCACGCTCATCACGCTGGCAACGCTGTCCAGCGTGGGAGCGGCGACGGAGTTGATCGCCTGCTTGACGCTCGACTGCACCTGAGGATCCAGAGTTGTCTTGATCAGATAGCCGTTGCGAGCGACATCTTCTTTACTGATACCCGCTTGCGCCAGGTACTCCAGTGCGTAGTCACAGAAGAAGGCGCGATCCCCCGCCGCGATGCAGCCCTGTGGAAGTGAATTCGGTCGCGGCAGAACACCTAACGGTTGTTCCCGCGCGGCGCGAAGCTCGTCGGCGCGTTCGGGCAGGTTCTCGATCATGGTGTCGAGAACGAGGTTGCGACGATCCAGGGCGCCCTGCGGATTGGTGTAGGGATTCAGGGAGCTGGTGGACTGCACCAGGCCGGCCAGTAACGCTGACTGTTGCCAGTTGAGTCCCGCCGCGTCGATTCCGAAGTAGGTGCGGGCGGCGTCCTGGATGCCGTAGGCGCCGTTGCCGAACGGAATGAGATTGAGGTAGCGGGTCAGGATCTCGGGCTTGGTGAGCGCTTTACTCAACGCCAGTGCCGTTCGGATCTCCCGCAGTTTGCGCGTCGGCGTCGTGGCCACCGCGGCCTGCCGCTCGGCGTCGGTCTGAGCATTGACCAGGAGGTTGAAGTTTTTAACGTACTGCTGCTCGATGGTGGACCCGCCGCGGGTGTCTCCAACCCCTTTGAGGTAACCGGCCAGACCGGTGAGGGTGCCCTGGAGGTCCACACCATTGTGATCGGCGAAGCGCTTGTCCTCGATGGACACGATCGCCAGTTTCATGCTGTCGGCGATCCGATTGGAGGGAAGCTCCCAGCGGCGCTGCGAGTAGATCCAGGCAATCGGGTTCCCGGTCGCGTCGAGCATCGTTGAGACCGCCGGCACCTCGCCGCCGACGATGTTCGCCGAACCCTGGGTCACCGATTCGGAGGCGTGATTGCTGGCCATGCCGAGGCCGCCGGCGATCGGAAACAGCAATGCGGCGGTGAGTACGCCGGCCAACAGGCAGAGCAGCGCCATTTTGCGCAGAGTGGGCTTCGCCGGGGGGTACTCATCCGACACCCCGCACACATTAGGTGCTGACACGCGGGACTTCCAACGCGGCGGCTGTCCGGGGCCTCAGCGGCGCCGTAGTCGCCGCAGGAGTAGCGCGCTCAGGCTGACCGCGCCGAGGCCGATCGCCAGTGGAAAACGGGTCGCGGACCCAATGCCGAAGCCGGAGTGCGGCGCCCCAGTCGGTGCCCCGGTGGCGACCGGCGCCCCAGTCGCTGCCCCGGTGGCGACCGGCGGTCGCGGCTGGACTGGTGGAGTGGTCCTCGCTGAAGCCTTCGGGCCGGCTTCCGCCGTAATTTTCTTCGCGGCCGACTTCGCGGCCGGTGACTTCTTGGCTGCGGTCCCCTTCGTGGTCTTCGCCGTAGCTTTTCTCGGAGCGGCCTTCTTCGCCGGCGCCTTCTTCGGTGTCGTTTTTTTCGGCGTTGCGGGCGGGATCGCACCGGCACTGTCGTCGCGCTGGTCCTCGGAATCTGCCACGTAGCGCTCCTCTTCTGGATGGTTTCCCTGGTTGCTGTCGCGTCCCTGAGCAGGTGCGGCGTTCACGAGCGTCGGCGAAGACCCCGGGCCGATACCCCCCAGGCCGATACTCCGGTGATCAGGATTGCTGCTCCAACAATGAACGGCCACAACGGAATCTGGCCGGATCCTGGGGGATCAGCCACGCCAGGACCCGGTGCTCCCGTGCCGGGCGTCGTCACGGTAAAGGACCATGAGCCGGAGACGGCGTGGCCGTCGGCTGAGGTAACCCGGTAGTTCACCGTGTACTCACCCGATGGGCCGAGTGGGCGCACCGCAACTCCGACCGTTGCGCCGCGGATCTCGGGGTCTCCCGCCGTCCACAGGTTTGCGTCGGGGCCGACGACGGTCATCGCGGCGAATGTGGTCTGCAGCGGCTCGTTGAACGTTGCGGTTACCCGCCCGGGACCGGCACTCAGGGAAGCGTTGGCTGGTGGGTCCGAGGCGATCAGGGAAGTGTGTGCACGGGCCGTACCGATACCGGTGACGACGCCGATTGCGATAACGGCCGCGATGACCATCCGCCGCCACGCCGCCCGCGGCCAACCCGTCACCGCCACGTCCTACAACACCCCCAGGCGGGCCATCAGGTCGGCCTCGATGCCGTCGAGCTGGTCGCTGATGGCGCCCTGGGCAGTGCGCCGACCCTGTCCCGGCATATTTTCGGCGGCCGTGACCGCCGCCGCCAGCGCGCTGAGTCGATCAGTCATCGCGGCCACGAAATAGGCGTTCTCGGTGTCCGCGGGCTTCTTCTCGGCCACGAGATGCAATGTCTTCTCGGCTCCTGAAATGCGGGCCGACAGACGTCCGCCCTGGCCGGAAAACTGTCCCAGTGCGGTCAGTGGCACGCCAAGGCGCTCCGCGCGCCGTTCGTCGATTGCGCCGCGGGCCGCCATCGCCGCCCGATAGGCAAGGGGTACGGCCACTGGCGCCAGCAGGCGGGATACGGCGAGGGTCCGGCGCACCCTGCTGGGCGAGAGCAACCGGCCCTCCCTCTTGGTGCGGAGTTGGGTCTGGGCAACCTTCACCGCTGCCCGGTCGCTGTCCTTCTGCGCCTTGAGTTGGGCCTTGATCGCCTTACCCTGGGACGCCGCGGTGGCCTTGATGCGTTTGGCCTCGTTCTTGGCGGCAAGTTTGGCTTCCAGCTTGGCTTTGGCCTTCAGGGCGCGGGCCTCTGCACGTCGGGTCGCCCGGCTTTTGCGCTTGAACAACAGACCCATCGCTGCTTCCTCCCGTCGTCGGGGACCGGTGGGACGAAACTCGAAGGCCGGTCGAGGCAACCCTATCTCCCAGGCCAAGCCGAAGTTTCACGACCTGCGGGTATGCCACAATCGAACAAACTTCGCAAACCCGGGTGCCGCACGGTGCCCGCTCGTATCAGGGGACGTGTGTGAACCGGTCGCAACGGCGCGCCGCGGTGATCAGCTGGGCTGTCACCGCGACGGTGCTCTGCGGTGTGGTGGGTGCTGCTCCAGCCCAGGGCGACACGGCGGGTGCGACTCAATCCGGTGACGAGGTCGGCGGGAAACCTCGCGCGCGAAGCCAGTCGCCGGTTGCTCGCCCCAACGATGCGGTCACCTACCGTCGGCCGGCCGGCCGGGCCGCAGTACGCGAGTCCGTCGGTGCGCCCACGGACACCGGAAGCCCGCGGGAGACGGCCCAGTGGCCCTGTCACCTACCGTGGCCGGTCTGGCCGGTGCCGCCTGAGCCGGTCGCAGGAAACGGGGGGCATTTCGGCGTGGCAATCGCGGTCACGTCACCGGTGCTCTATCCGACTGTCACCGATCGCCCACTGCCCGCCGTCGAGGGCTTTGCCGGCACTGCGGCAGTGCGCCGGGAGGATTCTGCGGTGCAGCCGCCGGCTTCGCCCGCCCTTGCGATTCCCCCTTTCGCACCGGCCCCGCCCCCTCGGGCCACCGTTCCACTGGACGCATCCCCTCGGAGCTCCGATGCACTCTCTGCACCCGCCATGGCCAGCCCGGGGAAAGCGTTCACTTCGCCCGCGGCACCTGCGCCCCGACGCGGCGACGGAACGTTGCCGACCGCCGCCCGCGCGGGCTATCCGAGCTACCTCCGCGACGCCGACATGGCTCAGGTCGCCACATTGGCACTGTCCGGGCTGGCGGGGATCCTCGGGATGACCGCGCTGGGAGCCTTCCTCGGCTATCGCCAGGCCAAGGTGGGTTACATGCTGCGAGCAGGCGGCATCGCGCGGTTCCTGCAGTGACCGCAAACCGGGTCACCGGGGCGGTCAATGACGTCCTCGCTCTGGCGCCCCGACATGGTGAGGTCTCACTGGCGGGCCTGGTGGCTGCGGTCGGTGAGCACCGGGAACGGCGCATCGAAGTGAGCGTGGCGGTGCTGCCGGCGGGCGTGTCGGGGCAGTGGCGGCAGTACTGCGATTACGACGAGTTCTTGATCCAGGACGGCCTCCCCACTGCCGATCGCACCCTCGCCCACGAGTTGGGTCATTTAGTTCTGGGCCATGACGGGATACCGGTCATCGAGGTGGCGCGAGAAGCAGCCGAATTCGCCAGCGATGATCTGATCAGCTACATGCTCAACCAACGCACCGGTTGCCTGGGTCCGGGCGGCGAGGACATCGAGCAGGAGGCCGAGGACTTCGCGGCACTATTGATCTACCGGCTCGGCCGACTGCCCAGCGACCGATCCTCGATCGTCCAAGTCCGCCTCGGAGAGGCGTTTGGTTGACCGTCTGGGTCATTGCCGGCCTGCTGGGTATGGCGACCGGTCTGCGGATCGGATGGGCCGTGGTGAACCACCGGTCGGTCGTCAGCACTGCGATGATCATCGCGCTGGGAAGCCTCGCTGTGGTGGCCGCGTTGAACTGGTATCCGCTGACCCTGCTCGTCGACACCGCGCTGGGCTGGCCCAACATCGCCATCGGTCTCAGTCAGGTGGCCTTGGTCGCCTCGGCCACCGGAAGCTGCGTGATGATCACCTCTGTCGCCTCGACCCGGCAGCCCGAAGTGACCCGACGGCGTGCCGTCATGCAGTACTGCTTCGGGGCGCTGATTGCGATGGTGGCCCTGGCGTTCTTCCTGGCCGGGGAGCGCCAGCCGGAGATGGCGCCTCGGGAATATCTGGCGCGCAATCTCGGCTCCGCGAATACGGCTCTGCACTGGATGGTTCCCCTGCTGTACGTGTTGTTGGCACTGACCCTGGTGTCGTGGGTCGGTATGCGCCTATCCAACCCCAGCCGCCGCGGGCGGGCGCTGTTCATCTTCACCATCGGCAGCGCCCTGATCGTGGGGGCGAGCGCGTTCCTCGTGATACGCGCCGTAGGCTCCACAGCTCTTGTCAGTGTCGGTACCGCGGCGACACTGCTGCTGAGCGCCATGGCCGTCGTCGCGGTTGGCTCGCTGCTTCCCGCGGTCGAGGATTGGGTCGGTGCGCGCCGTGAACTCCACCTGATCGGGCCGCTGCGCCGGGAGATGGCGCGCCGACACCGGGATATCGGCATCGGAGTCAGGCCGCGCGGCCCGCTGGTTTTCCGCGTGGCCGAACAACTTTCGTTGATTTCGGATGCGCTCTACCTGGAGGCCATGCGTCTGGAGGCCGCGCACCTGGAGGCCGGGCACTCTCCGGCGCCCGAGGAGTACCCGGAAGCCGGTGCCACCACATCTGAGCAGGCGCTGGCCGTCGCTCGCTGGATACACGCCGACGCGGCCGCCGCTTTTCCTGGCCGGGGGTGGCTCCGGCAGCCGTTGAGTTGCTCAGATCGGGACTGGATCTTGGAAATCGCGCGCCAGTATCGCAGTCTCGCTACCGACAGTCCCAGTCTGCGCTGAGGCCGCTTAGGCGTCCAGATGTTCCCGGCGCCGGAGTTCGTCGACCTTCTCCACGACGTCCCGCTGTGCTTCGGGCGACAGGCCGACCGTCCGGGCGGCGATCCGGCGGACACCATCGTCGCGCATGCTGGCCAGGAAGGTGAGTTCGGCGTCCAACTTCTCGTAGTAGGCGTCGTCGGTGAAGTACTCGGGCTTGATCCGGAAGAAGTTGGCCAGCGCGGTCATGGTTGTGGCAGACGGGTTGGTTCGGTTGCCGGACCGCAGTTGCGACAGGTACGGCGCCGACATCGTGATGCCCTCAGCCTTGAGCGCGCCGATCACCTCTGCCGACGTGTGAGGGCCGCGACCCGGGGGGTACACCGTGTCGAACAGCCTGTTGAGCCTGGCTGAAAATGTGGTGCTCATCGAATGTGACCTCCAGAGTGCGAACAGAAGAGCTAAATAGGTCCCCTACGTGTTTGCTGTTCAATGTAGCGGGTCGCGAACAAAACGCCAAGCGCAAACTCCCCCTAGGACCGTCGGGTTCGGTTTTGTGCGGTTTCGCCTTGGGTCTGGGTGGCGCGAACGTTCCGGATCGGAACCCAAAAAACTGTGCTTAAGCTGAGAAATGCCCGCTCGGTCGGGGCGCGGCGGCCGATTCGCGTCCCCGATTCGCGACGCCGGGATGCGGCGCCATTCATCGATGGGGGCAACCGACGTTCCCCACCGCCGCGCTACTAATTACTATTTGCTGGAAACCTTCAGGCAACTTTAAGTCTGCTATCAGGCTGGTGAGACGCTTGGTTCACGCGGCGAGCAGCATGGCCAGGATCGCGGTGTCCGGGTGGCTGATCGGGTCCACTCCGACCCGGCTGACCATCCCGGTGACCGTGCCGTCCGCCTCCGCTTCCACCCATGCGGCACGGTGCTCCAGTCCGAGGTGGGGCAGACCGGGCAGCAGCAGGCATCCCGACGCTGCGCCCGAGCACTCCGGAAGTGACGGGGTGGTTTCCGATGGCGGATGCAACATGATCAAGGCGGGGGGGTGTTTTCCGGCGAAATATCCGGGTGCGATCGCCGTCTCGCCCACGACCGTGCCTTCGGCGAGTACCAACCCCACCGTCCCGGGCTGTGGGCGTTCCGGCAACTCCTCACGTACTCCGAAAATCGTTGTCGTGGAGAGCAGGCCAGGCAACGAGGCAACGCGCACCGCGACCATCAGCAGTTGGGCCCATTCTTTGGTGGAGTTGGGCCAGCGGCCCAAGACCACGAAGCCCTTCAGGGCGCCACCGGAATGGAAGGGCGCGATCTCAACCGCGCGTCCTGGGTTGCTCTCCATCTCGCCTCCGCGACGGGTTCACACCCAGCATGACCTATGCGGAGTCCGGCACTCAACACGACACGAGTGCCACGGCGAGAAAGATTCGCCGGCTCTCAGCCGAAGATGAGGCCCTTGGTTTGGGAGGTCGCTGCAGCGAAGCGATTGTGCACGTCTGCCCAATTCACCACGTTCCAGAACGCTTTGACATAGTCGGCCTTGACGTTTTTGTACTGCAGGTAGAAAGCGTGTTCCCACATGTCCACCTGCAGAAGCGGGATGATTCCCAGCGGCACGTTCGCCTGCTGGTCATAGAGTTGGAACGTCAGGAGCCGCCCGCCGAGGCTGTCGTAGCCTAAAACCGCCCAGCCCGAGCCCTGCAAGCCGTTTGCCGCTGCCGTGAACTGAGCCCGGAACTTGTCGAACGAACCGAATGCATCATCGATGGCGGCTGCAAGTTCGCCGGTGGGTTTGTCGCCCCCGTCGGGGGACAGGTTCTTCCACCAGATGGAATGGTTGACATGGCCGCCGAGGTGGAAGCCGAGGTTCTTCTCGTTGAGGAAGATGGCGGAATGGTCATCGTTGGCACGCGCTTCCGCGAGTTTGGCGACAGCGGCGTTGGCCCCCGCCACGTATGCGGCGTGATGCTTGCTGTGGTGCAGTTCGTTGATCTCCCCTGAGATGTGGGGCTCCAGCGCCCCGTAATCCCAGTCCAATTCCGGCAAGGTGTAGTCAGCCACGAGAGTCCTTAGTGGTTGTGCGGTGTGATCCGGGCATCACCTTGCTCTATGACCGCGCACTCCGCAAGGAGGCGACAGCGACGTCAGGGCCTTGGGGGCGCGTTTCGCGTCGCTGTCCCGGTTTACAACAAGACGACGAGGGCGAGAATGCCCAGCAGAACAAGCGCGATGACGCCCGCACGCGTGGCGGCCATCAGGTAGGACCTGCTGGCCGCCGATGAGCCCATGGCCGATGACGAGGCAAGTGATGACCATGACGATGGGGCAGTGGAGCCCGCATCGAGTGGCTGAAACGTCATCGCAACCCCCTGGCCTGGATGTTCAACTGACCGCCTCAGTATGGGCCAGTGAAATTAATCACAATGCCAAGGCGAGATCGCGATCATAGCCCGCGATCGGCCGGCCTTCAATCCGTTCGGGCGGAGTCCGCGTCAGTGTGGTTCAGGTGGCGATGCGCGCATCGGCGTGTCCACCGGTGAGTCGCGGACCGGCCGTGGCCCGTTAGTGTGCCAATACAATTCGCGGACCGGTCCGGAGCCTGTTGATCGGCATCGGAACCTGGGCTGAGTTATCCACAGACCCGCAGCACAGTGATTCAGAAAAGCACTGTTCAGCGGCCAGTTGACGATACGGCAGGGTGTGGATAGTCCTGTGGAGATTGTGGATAGGCCGGATATTGCTAGAAGCCAACCCCGGCGCATTCGGCACTGTGTGCCACTTTCGCGCCACTGCCCGCTGAGATGGTCACCGGCGCGCCGGGATGGCCGGCGGCGTCGCTATAGGCTGGGACCGTGATCCAGGTGTGTTCCCGGTGCGCTGCGCGGTGGAACGTGCGAGAAACCCGACGCGTATGGTGCCCGCGCTGCCACGGCGCCCTGCTGCCGCCGCCACCCTCGATGGATCGGCCTCCGGCCGTTTCGGGAAACCGGGATCGGCACCGAGCCCACCGCGAGGCGGTCGAACCGCGCACGGGCTTTCGGTGGATTGCGGTCCGGCCCGGACCGGCGCCGCCGCCACGGTTCCGCCGCCCGTCGCTCGGCCCGACCCCGCGCTATCAGAGCATTCCGCGCTGGGGTCTTTACGACCGTCCCGCGGCCGGTGCACCGCTGGCA
>CAMDFY010000042.1 GCA_945897705.1 Bifidobacterium breve
GTACGTCAGCGTCGCCACCGCGAAATGGGGACACCCGGGCCGACTGCAACGACGGGGAACATTCACGTTCGCGAGATTAACCCGGTGAAATGGGCCTCGACGCCGGACACGCGCAGCCACCGACGTGCTGATGTCCAACCGTTACGATCTGCTCTCGTGGCCGATTCCCGCAGTTCCGGGCGTGGCGGCGCTGCCCACGGCGGGTCGCGTCGCGGCCGGGATATGCGCGGACCACTGCTACCCCAGTCGGTACCGGGCTGGCGCAGTCGCGCGGAGCGGTTCGACATGGCGGTTCTCGAGGCCTACGAACCGATCGAACGGCGATGGCAACAACGGCTCGCCGGACTCGACGTCGCCGTCGACGAGATCCCTCGCATTGCGCCCAGGGACCCCGGCAGCGTGCAGTGGCCACCGGAGGTCGTGGCGGACGGGCCGATCGCGTTGGCTCGACTGATCCCGGCCGGAGTTGATGTGCGCGGTGACCCCACGCGCGCGCGAATAGTGTTATTTCGCAAGCCCATCGAGAGACGGGCAAAGAACGCAGACGACCTGACTGATCTACTTCATGAAATCTTGGTGGCCCAGGTGGCCACCCATCTCGGCGTCGACCCCTCGGTGATCGACCCCAACCTTGAACAGGACTAGACGATGCCGCGCTTGAGCCGGCGACGCTCCCGTTCAGAAAGTCCACCCCAGATGCCGAAACGTTCGTCGTTGGCCAGGGCGTACTCCAGGCACGAATCCCGCACCTCGCAACCCAGGCAGATGCGCTTGGCTTCGCGGGTCGATCCGCCCTTTTCGGGGAAGAACGCTTCCGGGTCGGTCTGCGCGCATAGTGCGCGTTCCTGCCACTGATCCTCATCAGTGGGAGCCGCCGTCAGATCAATCGGATCCGGCACCAGACTCAAATGCGCGCGGGCCGCGAATTCAAGATGCGATGACCCGGTTGCGATGCGCGGTTCGCCTAGTGATCCGAGTAATTGGTCGCCGAGAAAATTGTCGTAGGACATATCCGCCCCTCCTCACCTAGTTCGTGTCGTGCCGATTCACTTTATTCGAACATGTGGTCGAATCACGGTCTGCGACAGCGAAATCGGCAGGTAGACCGGGAAATGACACTGGTGTGATTAGACATTGTCACAGTGCCCCGGTCAAGGGTTCGGCGAAAGTTTCTACCATTCGAATCCACAATTGCGGCGTGTCGACACTCGCGGGTGTCTGTGCGGTGACTCACCCGTGACCACTCGGGGATCGACCGCCTAGTGTCGGTCGGTGTGAAGATCACCGTTCTCGTCGGCGGAATCGGCGGGGCCCGGTTCTTGCTGGGCGTGCAACGACTGCTCGGGTTGGGCGAGTTTGCCGGGCAGTTCCCCCGAGCCGCAACCGATCCCGAACACCACCTGACTGCGGTGGTCAACATCGGCGACGACGCGTGGATGTTCGGGGTTCGCATCTGCCCCGACCTGGACACCTGCATGTACACCCTCGGCGGTGGTATCGACTCCGAACGCGGATGGGGCCATCGCGACGAAACCTGGCACGCGAAAGAGGAATTGGCGGCCTACGGCGTCCAGCCGGACTGGTTCGGCCTGGGCGACCGCGACCTCGCCACCCATCTGGTGCGCAGCCAGATGTTGCGCGCCGGATACCCGTTGTCCGAAGTCACCGCGGCGCTGTGTGCCCGCTGGTCACCGGGCGCAACGCTGCTTCCGGCCAGCGACGACAGGTGCGAAACCCACGTCGTGGTGACCGATCCGGACACCGGCGACCACAAGGCAATCCACTTCCAGGAATGGTGGGTTCGCCACCGCGCCAAGATCCCCACCCACAGCTTTGCCTTCGTCGGGTCGGACAAGGCCACCGCCGGGCCGGGTGTCGTGGCGGCGATCGAACAGGCGGATGTCGTCATGCTCGCTCCGTCCAACCCGGTAGTCAGCATCGGCGCGATCATGACGATCCCCGGAATCCGGGGTGCACTGCGCACCACGTCGGCACCGGTGATCGGGTACTCACCGATCATCGACGGAAAGCCCTTGCGAGGCATGGCCGACGACTGCCTCAGGGTCATCGGGGTGGCGAGCAGTTCAGAGGCGGTGGGCCGGCACTACGGCGCGCGGTCGGCGACCGGCCTCCTGGATTACTGGCTTGTTGACGAACAGGACCGTGCCGATGTGCCCGGGGTGACGGTCGCGTCGATTCCACTGCTGATGTCGGATCCGGATGCCACCGCCACAATGGTTCGGGCCGGCCTGAACCTGGCCGGGGTGGCACCGTAGTGAGCGGGACGCCGCCGTCGGGAATGACCGGGACACCGCCGTCGGCCGACGGCCCGAGAGACCACGGAACTGCGACGGCCGTCGAGATCCTGCCCGTTGGCGGGCTCCCGGAGTTTCGACCCGGTGACGACCTCGGCGCCGCCATCGCCGCGGCAGCGCCGTGGCTGCGCGACGGCGACGTCGTCGTGATCACCAGCAAGGTGGTGTCCAAGTGTGAGGGCCGGATCGTCGCCGCGCCGGCCGATCCTGAGGAGCGGGATGCGTTGCGCCGCACGCTGATCGACGCCGAGGCAGTGCGAGTGCTGGCGCGCAAGGGCCGCACTCTGATCACCGAGAATCACCTGGGTCTGATCCAGGCTGCCGCCGGCGTCGACGGCTCGAATGTCGCCCCGACGGAATTGGCGTTGTTGCCCACCGATCCGGACGCCAGCGCGCGGAGCTTGCGCGCCGCACTGGGGCGCAGCCCGGGCGCCGACGTCGGGGTCGTTATCACCGACACCATGGGCCGGGCCTGGCGCAACGGTCAGACCGATGCCGCCATCGGGTCGGCCGGCCTTGCGGTGCTGCACGGTTATGCCGGAACCATCGACGACCAGGGCAATGAACTTCTGGTCACCGAGGTCGCCGTGGCCGACGAGATCGCCGCGGCGGCCGATCTGGTGAAAGGCAAGCTGACCGCGGTGCCGGTGGCGGTGGTCCGCGGCCTGACATTCCATGATGACGGATCCGGCGCCGCGCAGCTGGTGCGCCGCGGGGAGGATGACCTGTTCTGGCTCGGCACCGCCGAATCGATCGAACTCGGCCGCCGCCAGGCCCAACTACTGCGCCGCTCGGTGCGCAGTTTCGCCGCCGCGGCGGTGGACCCGGAGCTGATCGAGGCGGCGGCCGCCGAGGCGCTCACCGCACCGGCTCCGCATCACACCCGTCCGGTCCGCTTCGTCTGGTTGACCGACCCGCATCGCCGAATCGACCTGCTGGATCGGATGAAGCAGGCGTGGCGGGCCGACCTCGCCGCCGACGGCCGCGCGGCCGACGCCATCGAGCGGCGGGTCAATCGAGGGCAGATCCTCTACGACGCCCCCGAGGTCCTGATTCCGGTCCTGGTGCCCGAGGGCGCCCATCACTATCCCGATGCGGCGCGCACCACCGCCGAACAGACCATGTTCACGGTCGCCGCCGGTGCGGCGGTGCAGGGTCTGCTGGTGGCCCTCGCCGTGCGAGGCCTGGGCAGTTGCTGGATCGGGTCGACGATCTTCGCCCCGGACATCGTGCGCGACGTACTCGAGCTACCGCCGGACTGGCAGCCACTGGGCGCGGTTGCGATCGGTCACCCGAATGAACCGCCGCGGCCCCGCGAGCCGGCCCCGGCGGGCGATCGGCTGCTCCGGCGATGAGCGTGCGCGACTCGGCGATCTCGATGCTGACCGGTTGGCAGGCCCCCGACGCCGACCAGGATGCGCTGCGCCATGCCGTGCTGGCCTTCCTGCACGCCCGGCCGGACGGTTGCGACCGCGCCTGCGTCGCGGGCCATGTCACCGCGTCGACACTCGTTGTCGACGCCGCGGCCGAGTCGGTCCTGCTGACGCTGCATCCCCGGTTCGGACGTTGGCTCCAACTGGGCGGGCACTGCGAGGGCACCGATGCCGACATCACGGCCGCCGCACTGCGGGAGGCCACCGAGGAATCCGGGATCGACGGGCTGCGCCTGGATCCGACGCTGGCCGCAATTCACGTGCACCCGGTGACCTGCTCGCTGGGGTTGCCGACCCGCCACCTCGATCTGCAGTTCATCGCCACGGCGACCGCCGGAGCCGGGATCGCGATCAGCGACGAGTCACTGGACCTGCGGTGGTGGCCGATCGATGATCTGCCCGAGGGAACCGACGCCGGACTGTCTCGTCTCGTCGACGCCGCCCGCAGGCAGCGTCACGCGTCGCTGGAATAGCGGATACCGCAATCCGGGATGACCACCCCGGGCCACACCCGCGCACCGCGCAACAGTTCACACCGCGCACCGATGTCGGCGCGATCGCCGATCACGCCGTCACGGATCAGCGAACGCGGTCCGATCCGCGCACCGAATCCGACGATCGATCGCTCGACCACCGCGCCGGCCTCGATCTGGGCGCCGTCGAAGATCACCGCACCGTCCAGGCGGACACCGGGGCCGATCTGTGCGCCACGGCCCACCACGGTGCCGCCGATGACCACCGCACCGGGAGCGACCGTCGCATCGTCGAGGATCAGTTGCTCGCCGTGGCGGCCGGCCAGTGCCGGCGAGGACACTATTCCGCGCACCAGATCTGCAGAGCCCCGGACGAAGTCCTCCGGCGTGCCCATGTCGCGCCAGTATCCGGAGTCGACGAACCCGCAGACAGTGGCGCCGTCGGCCAGCAGGGCCGGAAAAACCTCCCGCTCTACCGATACCTCCCGGCCGCGCGGGATACGTTCCAGCACTTCACGTTTGAAGATATAGCAGCCGGCGTTGATCTGGTCGGTCGGCGGATCTTCGGTCTTCTCCAGGAATGCCAGCACGTTGCCGTCGGCGTCGGTTGGCACGGACCCGAACGCGCGCGGGTCGGCAACCCGGACCAGATACAGCGTGACGTCGGCGCCGCGCTCGTGATGCGCGGTGAGCATTGCGGAGAGATCGACCCCGGAGAGCACATCGCCGTTGAACACCATCACGGTGTCGTGCCGAAGTCGCGACGCGACGTTGGCGATACCGCCACCGGTTCCCAACGGCTTTTCCTCGGTGACGTACTCCATGTTCAGTCCGAGTGCCGAACCATCGCCGAATTCGGCCTCGAAGGCCGCCGCCCGGTAGGAGGTGCCCAGCACCACGTGATCGATGCCGGCCTCAGCGACGCGGGACAGCAGATGGGTCAGGAACGGCGACCCGGCGGTCGGCAGCATCGGTTTGGGCATCGTCAGGGTCAGCGGCCGCAGTCGGGTGCCCTTGCCGCCCACCAGAACGATCGCGTCGACTGGGTTCATCGCTTCCCCTTCCCCGGCGCCCGGCCCTTCATCAATGCCCGGCCCCTCATCAGCGCCCGGCCCCTCGTCGGCGTCGCGCCCTTGGCCAGCATCCGGCGCGAACGACGCACCGCCGCGCCGGCCCGTACGCCCAGCGCGGCCCTGATCGTCCATCGCAGCGGCGCCTGCCACCAGCGACCGTGGCGATCAGCAAGATAGCGATACGTGCTGTCGTGGTGGGCGCGGAGGTTGCGGGCCGGTTCACGTCCGGTCGAGTGCCCCTTGTCGTGCAGAATCTCCGAATCGGGTACGTAGACGTTGAGCCAGCCCACCCGGCCAAAACGGTCACCGAGATCGACGTCCTCCATGTACATGAAGTAGCGCTCGTCGAAGCCGCCGACCGACTCGAACGCCGTCCGGCGCACCAGCAGACAAGATCCGGACAGCCAACCCACCGGCCGTTCGCTCGGCTCGGTGCGCTCCTGGCGGTAGGCCTTCGACCAGGGATTGCCTTTCCAGACGAAACCCACCACCGCGTGCATCCCGCCGCGGATCAGGCTGGGCAGATGCCGGGCCGAGGGATAGACCGCGCCGTCGGGGTCGCGAATCAGCGGGCCCCAGGCCCCCGCGCCGGGCCAGCGTCCGGTGGCCGACATCAACTCATCGATGCTGCCCGGCCCCCAGACCACATCGGGGTTGGCGATCAGGACGAACTCCTCGGCAGTCGACACGGTCGCTATGGCGCGATTGACCGCCGTGCCATACCCCACGTTCGCGCCGGTGCGCAGCAACCGGGTGCCCGGAAAACGCTCGACGGCCTCCTCCGGTGCACCGTCGGTGGAACCGTTGTCGGCAATCACCACCGTCAGGGGCCGGTCGGTGGCCACCGTCAGTGATGACAGGAATCTCTCCAGATGCGAGCCGGGCGAATAGGTCACCGTGACCACAGTCAGGACCTGATCGGTGTGCGCCTGATTCGCCAGGGCCGCGTCGCTCACGGCGTCGAGGTTATCGGTCACTGTTGGATCGGCACGGCGACCGCCTCGGCAAGGGCTTCGCGCCACGGCCGCAACGGGGCCAGCCCGGCACGGACCGATTCCGCCATCGACAGCGCCGAGAACACCGGGCGGCGGGCCGGGCGCGGGACCGCGTCGGTGCCGACCGGCCGGACCCGGTCCGGATCGGCGCCGACTTCCTCGAATACCGCGCGGGCCTGTTCGAACCGGCTGGCCGAACCGGCATTGGTGACGTGCAGGACGGGCGCATCGACACCGCCGCCGGCGATCTGCAGCAACGCCGCCACCAGATCCTTGGCATAGGTCGGAGATCCGGTCTGGTCATCGACGACGTCGATGACCCGGTCCGTGCCGGCCAGCCTGCGCATGACGGCGACGAAGTCGGTGCCGCTGCCACCGGTGTAGACCCAGGAGGTGCGGACCACGTGAGCGTCCGGCAGCACGGCGTGCACGGCGAGTTCGCCGTCCAGCTTCGAACGCCCGTAGACGCTCAGCGGGCCGGTGCGGTCGCCGACCTCGTAGGGCCGGGCGTCGTCGCCGCTGAACACATAGTCCGTCGACAAGTGCACCAGTCGGGCGCCGACCCGGGCACAGGCGTCGGCGAGGTTGGCCGGGCCGACGGCGTTGATCGCATGCGCCCCGACCGGATCGGACTCGGCGTCGTCAACGTTGGTCAGGGCCGCACAGTTGACCACCAGATCCCCGGCCCGGACGTGGCGCAGGGCCGCCGCGGCGTCGGTGATGTCACAATCCCGGCGGGTCAGAGCATGTACCTCGTAGCCGCGTAACGCCGCCTCACCAGCAAGAAACCGCCCTACCTGGCCTCCCGCGCCGGTGATCACCATTCGCATAGCCACGCCGACGAGTCTGGCACGCCGGTTTCGGCTACCGCGCAACCGGCCGTATCGCCAGTAGCCTGGGCTGGTGCCGCGTGAGACAGAAGTGACAGCAGTGACGCACGGGTGGCCATTGGGGCGCGCCATGCTCGCACTGGTCGCCGTGATGATCGTCCTCGGCACCGGCGTCGCCTGGGGTTCGGTGCGCTCCTTCGAGGGCGGCATCTTCCACTTCGCCACCGCCGTCCTCGGTGCCGGCGGCGGCAAGGACGGCGCCCTGGACATCATGCTTGTCGGGATGGACAGCCGTACCGACGCGCACGGCAACCCGCTCCCCGCAGACGAACTGGCCCAGTTGCACGCCGGCGACGACGTCGCCACCAACACCGACACCATCATCCTGGTCCGGATTCCCGACAACGGCCGCTCCGCCACCGCGATCTCCATCCCCCGCGACTCCTATGTCGAGGCGCCGGGATTCGGCAAGACGAAGATCAACGGCGTCTACGGCGAGGTCAAGTTAGAGCGGATGAAGGAACTCGTCGAGAACCAGGGCATGGATCCGGCGCAGGCCGAACCGATAGCGGTCGAAGCCGGTCGTAACGCCCTGATCGAGACCGTCGCCGACCTCACCGGCGTCACCGTCGATCACTACGCCGAAATCGGGCTGCTCGGGTTCTCGCTGATCACCGATGCACTCGGCGGCGTCGAAGTGTGCCTCAAAGACGCTGTCTACGAGCCTCTTTCGGGCGCCGACTTCCCGGCGGGCTGGCAGCGCCTGGACGGGCCCCAGGCTCTCAGCTTCGTCCGGCAACGCCACGATCTGCCCCGCGGCGACCTCGACCGGGTGGTGCGCCAGCAGGTGGTGATGGCGTCCCTGGCTCATCAGGTGATTTCCGGGCGCACCCTGAGCAGCCCGGCAACTCTGAGTCGGTTGCAGAGCGCGATTCAGCGGTCGGTGGTGATTTCCTCGGGCTGGGACGTCATGGACTTCCTGAAGCAATTACAGAAGCTGGCGGCCGGCAACGTGGCCTTCGCCACCATCCCGGTGTTGGCCGAAGACGGCTGGAGCGATGACGGTATGCAGTCGGTCGTTCGCCTCGATCCGGCGCAGGTGAAGGAATGGGTGTCCGGCCTCCTGCAGGACCAGGCATCCGGCAAGATCGAGAAGGTCGCCTACTCTCGCGATCAGACCACCACCGAGGTCATCAACGACACCGACATCAACGGACTGGCCGGCGCCGTGTCGGATCGACTCAGCGCCATGGGATTCGGCACCGGCTCCGTCGGCAACGGCGACGAGACCAAGGTCAGTGAAACCCAGGTTCACGCCGCGACCGACGATGATCTCGGTGCCCTGGCGGTCGCGAAGGAACTGGGCGGACTGCCGGTGGTGGCGGACGCGTCGATCCCGCCCGGGACCGTGCGGGTGGTGCTCGCCGACGACTACGCCGGGCCGGGGTCAGGCCTCGACGGCACGCTGCCGACGGCGGCGGCCGAGGTCGAGCAGCAGTCCGCCGACGGCGCCGACACACCGCCGCCGTCGCCGGTGATCACGGCGGGGTCCGATGACCCCAAGTGCGTCAACTGATGGCCAACCTCACCGACGCACTGTTGACCCCGTTGCTCTCGGCGAACCCGATGGGCCCGCGCATCACCTTCTATGACGACGCCACCGGTGAGCGGATCGAACTGTCGACGGTGACCCTGGCGAACTGGGCAGCCAAGACCGCCAACCTGCTGCGAGACGAACTCGGCGCCGGACCGGGCAGCCGGGTGGCCGTGCTGCTGCCCGCGCACTGGCAGACCGCGGCGGTGCTGCTGGGGGTGTGGTGGATCGGTGCCGAAGTCGTCTGCAGCGGTAGCGCTGACATCGCCCTGTGTACCGCCGACCGACTGGCCGAGGCCGACGACGTGGTCGCCGATGGCAATCAGACCGGCGAGGTTGCGGTGTTGTCGTTGGATCCCTTCGGCAAACCGGCCGACGGCCTACCGATCGGCGTCACCGACTACGCGACCGCGGTGCGGGTGCACGGCGACCAGGTGACACCCGAACACTCCCCGGGCCCCGCGCTCGACGGCCGTTCGGTACCGGAGGTACTCGCCGCCGCCGGGCGCAGCGCGCAGGATCGCGGACTGAGCGATACCGACCGGGTGATGTCCATGCTGGTGTGGACCACCCCGCGTCAGATGGTCGATAACCTGCTCGCGGTGTTCGCCGCGGGTGCCTCATTGGTTCAGGTCACCAACCCGGACCCCGCACTGCTCGAGCGGCGCCGGGTGACCGAGAAGGTCACCCAGACGCTGGAGTGAACGGTACTTAAGCAGCCGGTTCCGCAGAAGCCGGCGCCGCTGAAGCCGGTTCCGCAGGAGCAGGTTCCGCAGAAGCCGGCGCCGCAGGAGCCGGTTCCGCAGAAGCAGGTTCTGCAGGAGCCGCCACCGGAACCGGTGCCGGTGCCGCCGGATCAAACACCGCAGGATCCTCGGCCGCGAAGGTCGGGCACTTGACCGCGATCTCATCGGCGACCGGCTCGGCGGCAGTGAACAGCGAGACGTACTCCGGGAAGATGCCCTGCAAGGTATTCACCTCGGCCTGGCGTTCCTGCGGAGGCTTCTGCAGAAGCAGGTTCATGTGGTAGACGATGCCACCCTGAACCCAGCGCGGCTCGGAGTTGTACTTGCCCACCAACTCGCCGTAGGTGACGGGAGAGACCACTCTGGTGGCGGCCAGGATCTGGTCCAGTGAGCACTGGGTATTGAGCATGGACGGCGGCACGGTGTCGGCCGAGGCCGTCGCGGGTACACCGAGTGTGGCGAGCATTAACGAGCCCGCGACGAGTGCTACACGTACTGAGGGATTGAAGTTCATAAGGCCTGAACCTATCCGAAGTATCGGTGCAGTCCCAAAATGAGTCACCTTCTAAGCTGCCGTTCGTGAGCGAATCCCCACAGCGCCCGGCACTCGCCGTCGACCCGGTGCGCCGCGACCTTGTCGGCGTCAGCCGGGCATTGAAGCGCTTGGACGTGGTGGAATCCACCGGGTCCACCAATGCCGACCTGCTGGCCCGCCATGGCGCGGGCGAGGATATCGACGGCGCCGTGTTGATCGCCGAACACCAGAGCGCCGGCCGCGGCCGCAACGGACGACAGTGGTCCACGCCGCCGCGGTCCCAGATCGCGCTGTCGGTGGGAGTCAGCGCAGCCGGCGTACCGACAGCCGGCTGGGGTTGGCTGCCACTGCTCACCGGCGTTGCCGTGGTCGACGCCGTCCGGGCCACCGCTGGGATCGACGCCACGCTCAAGTGGCCCAACGATGTGCTGGTCGGCGAGGGAAAACTCGGCGGCATCCTGGCCGAGGTGGCGGCGCCCGATTCGGTGATCGTCGTGGGCCTGGGCCTCAACGTGACGCTCAAGCCCGACGAGGCACCGGACGCGCGCGCGACGTCTCTGCTGATGCTGGGTTCGACGATGCTGGACCGCAGTGCACTGCTGGGTGCGGTCCTGGCCGAGTTGTCCGCCCGGATCGACCGCTGGCGCTCAGCCGGCGGACCCGACGCCGGGTTGATCGATGACTACCGCCGCAGAAGCGTGACACTGGGCAATCGGGTGCGCGTAACCCTACCGGGAGACCGCGAAATCGTCGGCACGGCAACCGATCTCAACGAACTTGGCCAACTTCACGTCGACACCGGAACGCAGACCATCGCGGTATCGGCGGGCGACATCACCCACCTCCGCCCAGCCGACGAATAGACCCGAAGCGACTAGCGCAACAGGGCCCGCGACATCACAACCCGCTGAATCTGGTTGGTGCCCTCGTAGATCTGAGTGATCTTGGCGTCGCGCATCATCCGCTCCACCGGGTAGTCGACGGTATAGCCGGCACCGCCGAACAGCTGCACGGCGTCGGTGGTGACCTCCATCGCGATATCGGAGGCGAAACACTTCGAGGCCGCCGAGATGAATCCGAGGTCGGCCTCACCGCGTTCGGCGCGGGCTGCGGCCGAGTACACCATCAGCCGGGCAGCCTCGGTCTTCATCGCCATATCGGCGAGCATGAACTGCACACCCTGGTTGTCGGCGACCGCGCGGCCAAACTGCTTGCGGTCCTTGGTGTAGGCGATCGCCGCGTCGAGTGCACCCTGCGCAATACCGACCGCCTGTGCGCCGATGGTGGGCCGGGTGTGATCGAGGGTGGCCAGCGCCGTCTTGAACCCGGTGCCGGGATCGCCGATGATCCGGTCGCCCGGGACACGGCAGTTCTCGAAGTACAACTCGGTGGTGGGTGAGCCCTTGATGCCCAACTTGCGTTCCTTAGGCCCGACGGTGAAACCCTCGTCGTCTTCGTGAACCATGAACGCCGAGATTCCGTTGGCACCCTTATCGGGATCGGTCACCGCCATCACGGTGTACCAGGCGGACTTGCCGCCGTTGGTGATCCAGCACTTGGAGCCGTTGAGGATCCAGCCGTCGCCGTCGGCCTTGGCGCGGGTCCGCATGGCGGCGGCGTCACTGCCGGCCTCGCGCTCCGAGAGCGCATAGGAGGCCATCTTGCCGTCGGCGATCTCGGAGAGCACCTTCTTCTTCAGCTCATCGGAGCCGCGCAGGATCAACCCCATAGTCCCGAGTTTGTTGACCGCCGGGATCAGCGATGCCGAGGCGTCAACCCGGGCGACCTCCTCGATGACTATGCAGGCCGCCACTGAGTCCGCGCCCTGGCCGCCGTATTCCTCGGGCACGTGCACCGCATTGAAGCCCGAGGCGTTGAGCGCGTCGAGGGCCTCCTGGGGGAAGCGTGCCTCTTCGTCGACCGCGGCCGCGTAAGGCTCGATCTCCTTCTCTGCCAATGCCCGGATCGCAGCCCGCAACTCGTCATGCTCCTCGGGCAACCGGAAGACATCGAACGACGGATCTGACATGGGGGCCTCCTCGGGGATCTGCGGCTAATTTACCCGCTTGCTCACTCGCCCAGCAATCGCGCACGCAATGCACGGTCCTTTGCCTGCACCTCAGCGTCCAGCCCGGCTTGGAATGCCTCCATCCGGGCCCCCAGGTCGGCGTCGGCGGCGGCCAGGATCCGCACCGCCAGCAGTCCGGCATTGCGAGCCCCACCGATCGAGACGCACGCCACCGGAACTCCGGCCGGCATCTGCACGATCGAGAGCAGTGAGTCCATCCCGTCGAGGGTGCCCAGCGGCACCGGAACGCCGATCACCGGCAGCGGTGTCGCCGAGGCGACCATGCCGGGCAGGTGGGCCGCGCCGCCGGCGCCGGCGATGATCACCGCGATTCCGCGCCCGGCCGCTCCACGGGCGTAGTCGAGCATCCGTCCGGGGGTCCGATGGGCGGAGACCACACCGACCTCGAAGGGCACGTCGAATTCGGCGAGCGCCGTCGCGGCGGCCTCCATTACCGGCCAGTCGCTGTCACTGCCCATGATCAGCCCCACGCGGGCGTCAGCCATCTCCGCCGCTCCTCCTCATCGCTTCGCTCTGCATCGTCGCCGGCGCGTCAGCCATCTCCGCCGCTCCATCCATCCGACCAGTCTGCGTGCGACAACCAGTGTGCCGCGCGTTCGGCGCGCTCCCGCACCGGCCCGACGTCAGTGCCGAGAACGTTCACATGCCCGATCTTTCGGCCGGGCCGTTCCTGTTTGCCGTAGAGGTGCACGTGGACGTCGGGCAACCGGCCGAACAGATGGTGGACGCGCTCATCCATACCCATCGACGGCGGCGTGTGCGCGCCGAGCACGTTGGCCATCACTGTCACCGGTGCGACCGGGCGGGTCGCACCGAGTGGGTAGTCCAGCACCGCCCGCAGGTGCTGTTCGAACTGACTGGTGACCGAGCCGTTCATGGTCCAGTGTCCGGAGTTGTGCGGGCGCATGGCCAACTCGTTGACCATCAGTGTGCCGTCGAGCGTCTCGAAAAGTTCGACGGCAAGCACACCGACGACGCCCAACTCATCAGCGATCCGCAGCGCCAACTGCTCGGCGGCAGTAGCCAACTGATCGGACAGCCCGGGCGCGGGCGCCAGCACGGTGACGCAGATTCCCTCGCGCTGAACGGTTTCCACGATCGGCCAGGCTGCGCCCTGTCCCAGTGGCGAGCGCGCCACCAGAGCCGAGAGTTCACGGCGCATCGCCACCCGTTCCTCCAGCAGTACCGCGACGCCGTCGGCAAGATATCCGGCCACCGCCGCGCGAGCCGTCGCTACATCGTCGGCAAGCACCACGCCCCGGCCGTCGTAACCGCCGCGCACCGTCTTAACCACCACCGGGCCGCCTACTCGCGCGGCGAACGCGTCGACGTCGTCAACCGCACGCACCTCAGAAAAGCGCGGCACCGGCGCCCCCAACTCCGAGAGTCGGCGACGCATCGCCGCTTTGTCCTGGGCGAAAATGAGAGCCGACGGTGCGGGCAGCACCGTGACGCCCTCGGCGACGAGCGCGTCGAGCAGATCGGTGGGCACATGCTCGTGGTCGAAGGTCAGCGCGTCCGTCCCGGCCGCGACCCGTCGCAGTGCGTCCAGATCGGTGTGGGTACCGATCATGACGTCGGGACTGACCTGAGCGGCCGGGTCGCCGGGATCGGTCGCGAGGATCCGCAGGCTCTGGCCCAGTGCGATCGCGGCCTGATGCGTCATCCGGGCCAATTGCCCACCGCCCACCATCGCTACCTTCGGCACGGCTCTTATGCTGCCACGACCGCGGTATTCCCGCGGTGACCAGCGGCTCTACGCAACGCCCGGCGGATTCTTCTAGACTTTGCCGTTGTGTCCTTCGCTGATGCCACGATCGCCCGGCTACCCCGCGCGATCCGGCCCTTCGCCGACCGGCACCACGAACTGATCAAGTTCGCGATTGTCGGCGCGACCACATTCGTGATCGACTCGGTGATTTTCTACACCCTCAAGCTGACCATCCTCGAGCCCAAGCCGGTCACGGCCAAGGTGATCTCCGGGATCATCGCGGTGATCGCCTCCTACATCCTCAATCGGGAGTGGAGCTTCCGGGACCGCGGCGGCCGCGAACGCCATCACGAGGCACTGCTGTTCTTCGGCGTCAGCGCGGTCGGGGTGGTGCTGAGCATGGCGCCGCTGTACTTCTCCAGCTACGTGCTTGGTTTGCGGGTACCGGAAGTGTCCTTGACGGTAGAGAACATCGCCGACTTCATCTCGGCCTATCTGATTGGAAATCTGCTGCAGATGGGCTTCCGGTTCTGGGCGCTGCGGCGCTGGGTGTTCCCCGACGAGCTCGGCGACGACCCGGACCGCACCCTGGAATCGGTGCTAACCACCGGCGGCATCGCCGAGGCGCTCGAGGACCACAGTTCCGGGCACACCGGTCCGAAGTCCTCGGGATCCCCCGGTTAGCTTTCCTCGGAATCGCCCGATCAGCTCTCCTCGGAATCGAGCGTGTCGAAGACTTCGTGATAGAGCAGTGAATGCACCCGTTCGACGCCGGGAATGTCAGTGAACTCCAGGGGATCCTGGGACGCCGACTCGATGACAAGGGTGCCGGTGCGCA
>CAMDFY010000043.1 GCA_945897705.1 Bifidobacterium breve
CGGACCATGCCGAGGTTGCCGTTGTTGATCAGCGCCACCTTGATCGGCACACCTTCGACCGCGCAGGTGGCCAATTCCTGATTGGTCATCTGGAAGCAGCCGTCGCCGTCGATCGCCCACACCTCGGCGTCCGGGCAGGCCATCTTGGCACCCATCGCCGCCGGGACGGCGTAGCCCATGGTGCCCAGTCCACCCGAGTTGAGCCAGGTGCGCGGCTTCTCGTAGGAGATGAACTGCGCGGCCCACATCTGATGCTGACCAACCCCGGCGACGTAGATGGCGTCCGGCCCGGCGATCCTGCCCAACTCGGAGATGACGAACTCCGGGCTGAGGCTGCCGTCGGACTGGGGATCCCAGCTCAGCGGATAGGTCTCGCGCAGTCCGTTGAGGTAGGACCACCAGTCGGCGAGGTCGGAATCCCCGATCCCCTCGTTGCCGATCCGCTCCTCCCCACTGGGCTTGCGTCGCAGCACGTCGATCAGTTCACTGATGACGGCCTTGATGTCACCCACGATCGGGACGTCGGCGTGCCGGTTCTTGCCGATCTCGGCCGGATCGATATCAGCGTGGATCACCTTGGCGTCGGGAGCGAAGGTGTCCAGCTTGCCGGTCACCCGGTCGTCGAAACGGGCGCCGAGGGTGATCAGCAGGTCGCTGCGCTGCAGGGCGGCAACCGCAGCCACGGTGCCATGCATCCCGGGCATCCGCAGGTTTTGGATGTGGCTGTCCGGGAACGCCCCGCGGGCCATCAGGGTGGTCACCACCGGGATGCCGGTCAACTCGGCCAGCTCAGCCAGTTCCTCGCAGGCCTCCCCGCGGATCACGCCGCCGCCGACGTACAGCACCGGCTTGCGGGCCGCGCCGATCAGCTTGGCGGCCTCCTTGATCTGGCGGCTGTGCGGCTTGGTGTTCGGCTTGTAACCGGGCAGGTCGAGATCCGGCGGCCAGGAGAATGTGCACTGGTCCTGCAGCACGTCCTTGGGGATGTCAACGAGTACGGCGCCGTGTCGGCCGGTGGAGGCGATGTGGAACGCCTCGGCGATGGACCGCGCGATGTCGTCTCCGCTGCGAACCAGGAAGTTGTGCTTGGTGATCGGCATGGTCATGCCGGTGATATCGGCCTCCTGGAAGGCGTCGGTGCCGATCAACGACCGTCCGACCTGTCCGGTGATGGCGACCACCGGGATGGAGTCCATCTGGGCATCGGCCAGCGGGGTGACCAGGTTCGTCGCACCCGGACCGGAGGTCGCCATCATGACCCCGACGCGTCCGGTGGCGTGGGCATAACCGCTGGCGGCATGGCCCGCACCCTGCTCATGGCGGACCAGGACGTGGCGCAGCTGCTGGGAGTCGAACAACGGATCGTAGACCGGCAGAACCGCGCCGCCGGGGATCCCGAAGATCACCTCGACGCCGAGTTCCTCCAACGACCGCACCACTGCCTCGGCGCCGGTGAGCTGCTGGGGTGGGATGCGCTTGGCGCGCTTGCCACCGGGATGGTCGTCATGGGTGCCGTTGGTCTCGGTGGTCGACGGCTCAGGTGCCCGCTTAGTCGGTGCGCTCACTGTTGTCCTCGGTATCCCTCGTTGTTCGCTTGACAAGAAAAAACCCCCGTCAGCTGGGCAGCTGTACGAGGGTTGCGCGCTGGTGCGACTGGCTAGGCCCGATCTGGGACCAGCGCGACACCAACGCGCTGACCTACTACTACGAGCTTTCCACCGGTCGACATGATCACTGAGATTAGTCGCCGCACAGGTCAGCCGTCAAATGTCGCGCGCGCCCCGGGCGCTCACGACCAGTGCGATGATGACGGAATGCCCGCCGGCGAAACTCCCGCACCCGAGAGCCCCGCTCCCCAGAACCCAGCACCGGACGCCCAACCGGTGGTGATTCGGATTTCGCCGATGGCGCAGTTCGCGCCGGCGTTCCTCGCCGTCAGCATTCTGGTGCTCATCCCGGCATTCGGAAACTGGGCACTGGCGTTGCTGCTCATCCCTGCGCTGGTCTCGGTCGCGATCGTGCGGTTGCGCACCGTCGCGGACCAGGACGCCGTCACGGCGCGATCACTGCTGAGCACCAGGACGGTGCCGTGGTCGCAGATCGAGGGTCTGCGCTTCACCCGGGGCGGGTGGGCGCGGGCCTGCGGAGCCGACGGCGACACGCTGTTGCTGCCGGCGGTCACCTTCGCGACACTGCCCCGACTCACCGCGGCCAGTGCCGGGCGGGTGCCCAACCCGTATCGCTAGACGGCCTGATCAGGCAAACGGGTTAATGCCGTGCAGGAAGAACCAGGCCGCCACGCCGCCGCCGGCGCCGAGCAGCAGCGCGAGGAATGATCCGATGAACGGCCGACGAGCCCAACCGCGGCCGCCGTCGAAGCCGTAACGGCCGGGGCCGACCAGGATGATCGCCGCCGCCAGCGCGGCCAGCACCAACTGATATTCGGCATCAGAGCCCAGGACGAACAGCCCGCCGTCTTCCCGCTGGGCCATCAAGATCACCAGCACACTGTTGACCAGGAACGCCAACGCCACGGCGGCCGCCACCGGAGTGAAGAGTCCGAGCACCAGGAGCACCCCGGCGGCGATCTGCGCGCCCGCCGCGACGTAGGTGAGCAGTTCGGCGTGCTGGTAGCCGGCTTCAGTCAGGTCTTCCGTGAATCCGCCGAGGCCTGAGCCGCCCCACCATCCGAAGGCCTTCTGCAGTCCGTGGGCGATGAACACCACGCCGAGGGCCACCCGCAGCAGCAGCAGGCCCAGGTCCTGGGTGCCCCGGCGGCCGGCGGCCTTGAGCCGTTGCTCGGCATCGACCGGCGCGATCTCCACCGGTGCGGCCGACTGGTGCGGCACCCCCGCGGGCTGAACGTACGGCAGCGGTTCGGGGTCCTGCAGCAACCCGTAACCGGCGGCGGACGGGGTCGGTGGCGGTATCGACCCGGCGGGCGCCTCCGGGGCGCCGAACGGCGGGATTCGGGTGGTCTCGGCGTCACCGCCGTAGGTTGCCGAGGCGAGATCGTCTTCGGGATCGACCAACCGGGCCGATGCCGGCCGCACCGCGGAGTCCCCGGGTCGCTGCCAACCGGGTTCGGGATTCTGGCTCGTCACACCGGCAAGCGTAAGTCCAAACCCGCCTCAAACCGTGGATTTACGCGGCGCTGGCGGGGCCGGGATTGTCGGCGCGACACCTGTTGGCGACCGGCACCGTGGCGGACAGCGTCGGGGTGTCCGTAACCTGGCGGGCATGCGAATGCGCCGGCCGATCGCCGCAAGCCTGGCCGTGCTGTGTGCGACGGCCGCCCTGGGCGCCTCGGGTTGCGCACGTTTCGACAATGCGGTCTCCCAACCATTCACCACCCCGCCGGAACTGACGCCAGGTCCGCCGTCCACCCCACCCCCACCCCCGCCACTTCCGCCCAAACCATTCCCCAAGGCCTGCCCGGCTCCGGGGGTGATGCAGGGCTGCCTGGAATCGACCAGCGGGCTCATCATGGGTTCCGACGCGAAGACCGCGCTGGTCGCTGAGCGCACCACCGGTGCGGTCAAAGAAGTCTCGGTCAGCGCGGAGCCAAAGGTGAAACTGGTCATCCCGGTGGACGGTTCCGGTGACGGCGGCCTCATGGACATCGCGCTGTCGCCCACCTATTCCCAGGACCGGCTGATGTACGCCTACATCAGCACCCCGACCGACAACCGGGTGATCCGCATCGCCGACGGCGATGTACCCAAAGACCTGCTGACCGGAATCCCGAAGGGCGCCGGCGGCAACACCGGCTCGCTGATCTTCACCAGCCCGACGACATTGGTCGTTCAGACCGGCGATGCCGGTGACCCCGGACTTGCCAACGATCCGAAATCGCTGGCCGGCAAAGTGATTCGGATTGAGCAGCCGACGACGGTGGGCCAGGCCGCACCGACCACCGCGTTGAGTGGGATGGGAGCCGGCGGCGGCATGTGCGTGGACCCGGCCGATGAGGCGCTGTACGTCACCGATCGCACCCCGGCGGGCGACCGGCTTCAGCGCATCGGTTCCGACGGCAAGGCCACCACGGTGTGGACCTGGCCGCAACGTCCCGGCGTGGCGGGGTGTGCGGCACTGGACGGCACCGTCCTGGTGAACCTGGTCAACACCAAGCAAACCGTGGCGGTGCGGTTGGCCCAGGCCAGCGGCGCGGTAACCGGCGACCCCGAAGTTGTTCGCCAGGACACCCGCGGCCATGCCTGGGCGCTGGCGGTCTCCCCGGACGGCAACATCTGGGGGGCGACGGTGAACCGGACTGCCGGGGACGCCGAGAAGCTCGACGACGTGGTGTTCCCGCTGTTCCCGCAGGGCGGCGGATTCCCGAGGTCCAACGCCGACAACGCCTGAGTCGGAGTCAGTGGACGACGAGTCGCAGATATTCGCGACGACGCGCGAGCACACTCGGCAGCCACGGCCCGACCTCAGCGGCCTCAAACCACGTGGTTCGCGCCAGCAGCAGCCGCAGCACGGTGACGGCTTCCAGCCGCGCCAGCGGGGCGCCCAGGCAGAAGTGCAGACCCTTGCCGAAGGTCATGTGCCCCTTGGTCACCGGCCGGTCCAGCCGGAACGTGTCGGGGTCGGTGAACTGCGCGGGGTCACGGTTGGCCGCGCCCCACAGCAGCAGAAGCCGCGAGTCGCGGGGCAACGTAGTCCCGGCGAGCGCGGTGTCGACCACGACGTGGCGGTGATGTGCGCGGAACGACGGCTCGAGGCGCAACGTCTCCTCGACGAACGACCCGAGCAGTGTCGGGTCCTCACGCAACCGGCGCTGCAGGCCGGCGTCGGCGGCCAGGATGTCCACCGCCGTCCCGAGCAGCGACGCGGTGGACTCACCGCCGGCGCTGAACAACGAGATCAGGATCATCTGTGCGGTGAACCGCTCCAGCTGCCCGGCCTTGCATGCGGTGGCCAGCACGCCGATCAGGTCGTCGCCCGGTTCATCGTTCGCCGCGGCCAGCCGCTCCACGATGTAGCCGTTGAGCTCGCCGAGAGCGGCCATCGAGGCGTTGACCTGTTCCTCAGAGAGCAGACCGTCGAGGAGTTGGGTGCTGGCGTAGCCCCAGCGGGCCAACTGGTCGGAGTCGTCATCGGGAACCCCGATCAGCCGCGCGACGATCATCATCGGCAGCCGATTCGCGACGGCGTCCATCCACTCGACGGCTGTAACCGATGATGCTGGTCCCGACGACGCTGCACCCCACAGTTTCTCGAAGGTTTCGACGATCAGCGACTCCAGCCCGCGCACTCGTTTCGCGGTGAACTGCCCCACCATCAGCTTGCGGTGAACCGCGTGCGGGGGGTCGTCGGCGGTGGCCAGGATGTGGGTGGGGCCGCCGAGTCCGTCCATCGGCAGCGGCGCCACACCGCGTTGCGGGCTGTAGGTGATCGGCCCGGTGAGGTTCGATGAGAAGTCCGCCGGGCGGGTGGCCGCCTCACTGACCGCCGCCCAACTGCTGACCAGATAGAAGCCGGAGTCACCGACGCGGTGGACGCCGCCCTCAGCGCGAAGGCGCGCGTACAAGGGGTAGGGGTCCTGAATGGCGGCCTCGCCGAAGAACTCGGCCGGGTCGACGATCGCGCCGGCAACCGACATGTCCGATTCCTCCTAACGCCGAAGACCGGTCAACACCAGACCGGGGTCGAATGTCGCCCGCGCGGCAACCGAAGCGGCGGCCGCGGTGACCACCAGCGCCGCCTCACCCTCGTAGCCTTTGGGGAAGACGATCTCGGCACTGTCCGGGCCGTCGCGATGGGCCATCAACCAATCGTAGACAAGCCAGTCCAGCGCGCAGGCCACCGTCAGCGGATCGGCGTCCGGTGATCGTGCCGCCGTCACGACAGACTGAAGTGCATCACGGTGTTCCTTGCGAGCCGCTTCTTTGTTCACCCCGGAGCTGTCGAACATCATCATCGACAGGGTCAGCGGAAAACGTTCGCCGGCTTCGGTTCTCACCACCCAGCGGCCGCCTTTCCAAGGCCTGTCGGCATCGACCTGGTGCATCTCGCCGTATCCGCCGACCACCCCGAGTGTCGGGTCGTCCAACTCGCCGTCCAGTGGCGCCGGTCCGAGCAGTCCGAGCGGCTGGCGGGCCAGAATCGAGAACAGCGTGGCGGTGCCGATGATCTTGCCGGCCCGCAGGTCGGCGCTCAGCCCGGTGGTTTCCAGCGCGGCGGCATACTCGAAACACAACCGGTCCAGGGTCCGGTGCAGTTCCAGCAGTTCGTCACGTTCAGCTGAATTCTGCGGCCCGCGGCCGCCGCCGAGGATCTCGCCGAACCTTCCGGCGGCGATGATCAGCGCGTCATCGAGCGCCTCGAGGTGAGTGGCAACCAGGCGATCGGGTTCCTCATCGTCAATCACCAACGCCTGCAGCGATGTCGGTGCCCCGGCCGGGGTGGCCCAGTAGAAACCGATCTGCTCGTCGGTCTGCACGATCCGCGGTCTCACGGCCCACCCGACCCGGTACGCCGCCACAGCATGACCCGGTTGTTGCCGGAGTCGGCCACAGCCAAGGTGTCACCGCGCAGCGACAGTCCGTAGGGCCAGCACAGGGTGTCGTGCTGCACCGAGGTCCACCGGTTCTCGCCGTTGGATGCGAAATCGGGTTGCGCCAACACGTGGTCGGCGCCCCGAAAGGATGGGCCGCCATCGGCACCGCGGCCGATGGGGCCGTCGGGCACGCCGTCCCAGAGCAGGACGCGGTTATTGGCGGTGTCGGCCATCGCCAACCGCTGCCCGTCGAGGGAGATCGCATACGGGAACCGGAAGCGATCGTTCGTGTGGGGGCCGTAGGGCCATTCCTCGGAACCGGCGAAGTCCGCTTGACCGATGACGAGGTCGGCGTCGCGATCGACGGCGGGGTGGCCAGACCAGCCCAGCACCCGGTGATCGCCGGCGTCGGCGATCAGCAGCACATCCTCATTCCCGGCGATGTCGTGCGCCCAGCGGAAGCTGGCCGGCCCGGCGTCGCCGCCGCGGGTCTCCGAGTTCGACGACGCGTCCGGCTGGCCCAGGATGACGTCAGCGGGTTGGTTCGCGTCGGGAATCCCATTGCGCCAGCCAAGAACCCGGCGGTTTCCGGTGTCGGCGACCCAAAACGATGAACCAACTACGGCAATACCGAAAGGCCAATACATGCTCGACGCTGAGCACCCGCCGCCGCGGTTGGGCTCGACCGAAACGAAGTCGGACTGGCCGATGACGATGTCGGGTGCGGTGTCGTTGGTCTGCGGCACGGTGTTCCACACCAGGATGCGGTGGTGCCAAGCGTCCGCAACGACCAGCCGACCGTCATGGATGAGCACCCCGGTCGGTAGGTGCATCCCGCGTTCGGGGCCGCGCCCGCCCGCCGCCGGGCCCTCGGTCTCACCGTCGGGCTGGCCGAGCACCACGTCGGCGGGTTGCTCGTCGGCGCTGGGAATCCCGTGCCAGATCAGCACCCGGTGATTGCCGGAGTCGGCCACCACCACGTGGTCGTCGCCCCCCGTAATGCTCAAGTACACCCCGCGGGGCGAATACATCCACGCCATCGACGGACTTGCGGCCGGTAGCGCCAGTCCGCCGGGCGCGGGCGCGCCCAGCCACACCTGCGGTCGCCAGCCGTCGCGCAGATCCACCTCCGGAACCACATCGGGTCGGGTACCGACGCCGCTGATGTTGTGCCGGACGGTGTATCGGCTCACTGCGCCACACGCACCCAGACGTCACCGTCATCGATCCGCAGCGGCAATTGTTCCAACTGGGCGCCCGGCGCGCTGAGGCACTCCCCCGAGCTTGCGTCGAAACAGAATCCGTGCCACGGACAGGTCAGCGTGCCGTTGCTCAGGTCGAGCATCGCGTCGGTCAGCGGCAGCGCCTCGTGCGCGCATTCGTTGCGGTAGGCCGAAAGCCGCTGGCCGACATTGACGATCAGCACATCGGTCGGCTGGCCACCGTCACCGGCAAGGGACACCGCGGTGAGGTCGTCGACGGCGATGCCGGCGGCGGGTCCCACCTTCGCCCACCCCTCACTGGCCGGATCCCTGCCGATGCGCAGTGACTCCAGTGGAATGAGCGTGGGGGTCGGTTGGTCGGCCACCACCTCCACGGCGGTGACGGCCGGAACCTCGGCCACCAGAGCCTCCTCGACTAGGTTGCGCAGCGTCACCGAGGACATCGAACATCCGTTGCACGCGCCCTCGAGTCGAACGAAGGCCGTTCCGTCCTCCACCCGCACCAGCGAGACGTCGCCACCGTGGCTGTGCAGTTGCGGGCGCACCGACTCGAGTACCTGGTTGGCATGCGTCACCGGATCCGGGCGCACGATCCCGTGCAGCGACAGCAGCAGGTGGACGGCAGGGTCGGCGGCGAGTTCGAACAGCGCTGGGCGGGTGGCGTCCTCGGCGCGCAATCGGCGCACGATGCTCACCAGTCCGGCTTTGTGGATGGCCTCGACCGCTCCCTGTAACTCCTCGGCGACCTTGCGCGCCGCCGGTTCGAGATCCTCGAGTGCGCTGACCGCATCATCGACCCGTTGGGCGAGATCATCGAATGTTGGTTCGTTCATGTCGCCGTCTTTGCCCATCACTGTTCGTCCGCATCGGTCCGGTCTAGCGCCTGCTGACGGGAGATCTCGTCGAGCACACCGCGCACCGTGCGCACCGAGTCGTGATCGCCGAGTTCCTCGAACAAGAAACGCGCCTCGTACAGCTTGGCCTTGGCCTGATCGAAGTCGGCGAGATGGGCCAGCACGTTGCCCTGGTTGGCCAGAACCCGCGCCCGGCCAAGCGGATCGGTGTCGCGGTCGCGGGCGGCCAGCACCGCCTCGTAGAGGTTGACCGCCTCCACCATGTTGTCCCCCTGATGGCTCGACGGGGTGTAGACCAGCGAGTTGGCCAGGTTCAGCTGCACGCTGGCCCACTCCTCCGGATAATCCTCGGGCGTATAAACCTTCAGCGCCGAGCGCAGCGACTGCGCGGCCACACCCAGGCGCAGCTGCCCGGACGCCTCGGTCATCGGCATGGTCAGATAGGCCGCCGCGAGATTAGCGTGCGCCGAGGCCCACAACAGCGGCGCCTCCTCCCGCCACACCAGCTGCAGCGCCGAATGATAATGCGGCACAGCGCGATTCAGCAGATCCGGGCGGTCCACCGCCTGTTCGTGCAGCAACCCCGCCAATGCCAGATGAAGCTCCGCGCGGGCCAGTCGCAGATCCTCGGCGTCGTCGAGAGCACGCAACGCACCCTCGAATCGGGTGACCGCATCGGGTCCGTCGCAGATCGAGGCCGCCGCGCCGAGCAGCACACCGCGCAACGGCTCGGACACACCGGCGGCCTGCTCGGCGGCCCGGTCCAAACACGCCACCGCGGCCTCGGCGTCGCCGTCCTGCAATGCACCGCTGGCCTGCACCGAGAGCACGGTCGCTGCCAGTTCGCCGGTCGCGTCACCGACTTCCGGTGCGGTGTCGCTACGGCCGAGGGCGAACAGCACCACATCGACCAGACAGGCGAATTCGCCCAGGCCCGAACGCAACTCGGCTGGGTCGGAGCCGTCGGGATCCATGACGAAGCGGTTGTACCGGGTGATCGGGTCGTCGCCGTTCAGCGCGGCCAGCGCGCCGTCGCGATCGCCGGCCAGCGCCAACTCGTGGGCCCGCAGCGAGTCCGGCCAGTCGGGCAACCGACCGGATAGCAGCGCCACACGAGCGTCCTCGGTATCCGCTGCCGCCGGGATCAACAGATACCCCAGTGGTAGTGGAAAGGCCCCCAGCGGCTGCGGGCGAACCGCCAGCACCGCCGGATCCAGAACGTCGTTCACAGCTCTCCTCGTGTCTTCATCAGTGCCGCATCGCCGCGCATCATCCGTGCACCGGGCCGCCGCCGATGTCGCGATCGGCGGTCCGGCGGATCAGATCGGCGGCCAGTTCGGCGCGGGCCCGGGTGGCATGACTGTGGATCCGCTTGCGGACCACTCCGTCGGCGAACACCACGATGATCTCGACGAACCATCGGCCGCTCTCCTCCACAACGACCGTCTGCACGTCGAGTGCCTGGTCGGTAGAGGTTCGGCGCTCGTCAGTCATGGCCATCACAGTTCCGACGGCCCGGCCGGTTCCGACGGTTCCGGGGGCGCAAGCGGGATCCGGAGAGCCTTGTGCTCATCGTCCCAGAATGCCGCATAGACGCCCGCCCGGAAACCGAGACCGAGAACCTCGTGCACCAGCACGGCACGGTCGCCGGCCGGGTTGCGCTGTTTGAGCAGCAGACCGCCGCTGCTGGGCCCGCGCAGCGGGAACAGCCACAGTTCGCCGTCGCGCGGAACCGCCGCCAGCGCATCGGACGGGAAGCGCCCGGCAGCCAGCGCGGCCGCCATCCGCAGGTAGCCGTCTTCACTGAGTTCCACGCTGGCCTCCGCGGCGGTCGGCGGGCGCAGCGGAGCCAGGAAGTCGGCTTCGATCATGGCGATCACCTGCTCCATCGCCGCGGCGACCGGATCGGAGAGTTCCGCGCCCATCTCCATGGCGGCCACCTCGATCAGGAACACCGTGATATCGGTGGGGCAGGCGTCGCCCAGCGCCCAGCGGGCGAACGGGATGGCGTGATCCCACCGGAAGGAATGCGTGTGCAGACCCTGCAGCGGAGGAAGATCGGTCAGTTCCTCCCCCGGCAGCCGGTACACCGTTCCGGGCACGGCGGCGGCCCCCTCATCGCGATGAGAGCCCTGACTCACACAGGCGTCGACGATGACCACCCGCTGCGCCCCGCGCATCTGGAACCCGACGTCCATGCCGGCGGTGCCGCCGTCGACCAGTCGGGCGCCGTCGGGCACGCCGCGGTCCCAGAGGTGACGGATGAGAACGGGGCCTACCCCGTCGTCGCCGCGCAGCAGGTTGCCGCACCCCACCACCAGAACCGCGCAGCCGGGCGGTTCGAGATCGAGAGCCGATTCGTCCGCTGAACTATCCATTCCGAGCAGGTGCGACCGCTCCGTCACACCATTCCGTTGACGACGAACTTCGACAGCTCCCGACCGGTCTTGCCGTCATAGGCGTGCACCGTGCAGACCAGGCAGGAGTCGAAGCTGCGGGCCACATGTCCGAGTTCGACCGGGTCCTCGGGATCGATGATCGGCGAGCCCACCAGGGCGGTCTCCATCGGGCCCAGCGCACCGCTGCCGTCGCGCGGGCCGATGTTCCATGCCGTCGGGGTGATCACCTGGTAGTTCTTGATCTTGTTGTTCTCCAACACAATCCAGTCCGACAGCGATCCGCGGGCCGCCTCGGTGGAGCCGAAGCCCTTGCCCTCGGCGTACTCGGTGGGCTTGCTGTAGAAGCTCTCCTTGAGCTCCAGCTGGTCTAACCAGCCCCGCACCCACTTGTAGTACTTGGCCGCCTCGTGCAGGCGGGCAAGCTGGCGGACCATGACGCTGGGTCCGATCGTGTTGTAGATATCGAGGAACAGCGGATCGTTGTCCTGGTGCGGCCCGGCATTCGGGGCAGCGGCGGCCATCCGGCGGGCCAGCGGCCCGGCCTCCAGCGGAACGTCGCCCATACCGTCGATCAGGTAGCGCGGCGACTTCGCCCAGCTGTACTTGCCCTGCCCCTTGCCCTTCTCCGGGTCGACCGGGATGGTCTCGCCCTCGAACGGGTGCAGCGGACGGCTACCCTCGTAGAAGGAGTGCGTGACGTCCTCGCGCACGTTGGCCTGATCGAACTCCATGAACTGGCCACCTGCGAACACCCCGCCGCGGCCGATGAGCGCGGCATTGCGGCCCTCGATGGTCGGATTGCGGTAAAGGGTCGGGTCGAAGTAGGTGCCGGTGGCCAGGTAGTTGCCCACGCCCTTGCCGTAGGAGTCCAGGCCGATGTCCATCGAGTAGCGGATGAAGAATCCCATGTCGGAGTTGCGCTGCGACTCGTTCTCCTCGACCCAGGCCAGCACGTCGGCCCAGCTCTTGTTCTCCAGCCAGCGGTCGATGCTGCAGCCGAGCAGGTCGGACTCGAGCCAGTTGTCCTTCCAGTTCTCCAGGATCGCGATCGAACGGGTGACATCCGATAGCGTCGGCGCACCCATGACACCGCCGGGCACCATGAAGCTGGAGTGCGGCCACTGCCCGCCGAAGATTGCATAGACCTCGACCGGCTTCTGGGAGAGCACCACACCCTTCTGGTAGCTGGTGCCCACGTACGGCGCGTAGCGGCGCACCGCCTCGTCGTACATCGATGACTTGGCGTAGTTCTTGTTCGTCAGGTCGATGGCGAACAGCGCGTAGTAGTACCGCGGAATGGACTGCAGGGTCTCGCAGCCCTGGGCGATGTTGCGCACCAGCGTGGCGTTGGACGGCATGGTGGTCTTCCATGCGGTGTCCAGGGCGTAGGCCGACTTGTACAGGTGGCTGCCACCGCAGATGCCGCAGATGCGCGGACACACGATGAGGCCGGCCTGCGGGTCCTTGCCGCGCAGGATGATCTCGAAGCCGCGGAACATCGCGGCCTCGGTCCAGGCCGAGGTGACGACGCCGTCTTCGATGGTGACTCGGACGTCGAGGTCGCCCTCGACGCGGCCGAGTGGGCTGACGTGCAGATCCATAGATGTCATTCGGGTAAGTCCTCCAGAGTTTTCAGGTCAGGGTGTGGTCGGCGGGTGGCTCCGACCACGAATCAGCAGCGTGGCTCAGACCACGAACATGTCTTCTTTGGACCAGTCCGGCGCGGCCAGGCGGGCCGCGGCGGCGTGTGCCATGTAGCTCAGCTTCTTAGCGCCGGTGCCCACTTCCTTGGGGATCACCCCGGCCACCTTCTGGGTCTTGAACAGCGTGCCGGGGGCGAGGTCGAAGTGCGGGAACTCCGGTTCAGTGCAGCCGTAGCAGGGCTGGCCGGCGCGGGTCTTCGACGACTGGCGGTTCCACAGGATCCGGTTACACGGCGAGTGCGTCATCGGGCCGCGGCAGCCGAACTCGTAGAACAGGCAGCCAGTGCGGGTGCCCTCACCGAAGGACATCGTGGATTGCTTGTACTCGTAGAACTGCACGCGGGTGCAGCCGGTCTGGGTGAAGGTCTTGAAGAAGGTCTCGGGCCGCTGCAGATCATCGAGGGAGATGTCGCCGGTGCGGCCGGTGGCCAGCGCCACCAGGATCTGGGTGATCCAGTCCGGGTGCGCCGGGCAGCCGGGGATGTTGATGACCGGCAGGCCGGCCTTGGACTTGAAGTTAGGGCCGAGGAATCCGCCTTTGTTGCGCTTGTGGAATTGCAGGCCCGTCGAACCGGACGGGTTGGGCTCCATCGCCGGGATGCCGCCCCAGCAGGCGCAGTCACCGATGGCGACGACGATGCCGGCTTGCGCGGCCATCTCGGCGACCCAGTCCTTCATCGGCCGATCGGCGAACATGTCCATCCGGCCGGTCCCGTTGGGCCCCTCGATGACCGTGCCCTCGAAGACGAAGACGTCCATCGGGCGGGCGCCGCTGGCGCAGTCCCGGAAGATCTTCTGCGCCTGATTGCCCAGCTCAAGACCCAGTGACGGGTGCCAGATAACTTCGAGACCGAAGTCGACGATCAGGTCGACGACGTTGGGTTCGTCGGCGTTGAGGAACGACATGGTGTTGCCACTGCATGCCCCTCCCTGAAACCACAGAACAGATGCCATGGGCGAACTCCTCTCAGAATGGAACCCCGGACGCGGCCGGAATTGCGTGACGAGCAGTCAGGGTCCTGAGATTAGCGTCACATCGAGGATTAGGGAATGGGAATCGCGGAGCACTTGGTCACCACTTGTCAGACGCTCTGACCACACGCCGCCAGCACCATCTCCCGTACCCGCGCCGCGTCGGCCTGGCCCTTGGTCGCCTTCATCACCGCGCCGACGATCGCGCCGACGGCCTGCACTTTGCCGCCGCGGATCTTCTCGGCGATATCCGGGCTGGCGGCCAGCGCCTCGTCGACCGCCGATTGGATGAGCGAGTCATCGCGCACCATCGCCAATCCGCGCCCGGCCATCACCGCATCGGGATCGCCCTCCCCTGCCAGCACGCCCTCGATGACCTGGCGGGCCAACTTGTTGGACAGCGTGCCCTCATCGACCAGTGCGATGACTCGGGCAACCTGGACTGGTGTGATCGCCAGGGCGTCGAGTTCAACGCCGCGCTCATTGGCCTTCTGCACCAGGAAGTTGCCCCACCAGGCCCGCGCCGCCTCACTGGGGGCTCCGTGGGCGACGGTCGCGGTGACAAGTTCGATCGCGCCGGCGTTGACGAGGTCGCGCATCACCTCATCGGAGATTCCCCAGTCCTGCTGGACCCGGTTGCGCGTCAACCATGGCAGCTCACCGATGGTGACCCGCAACCGTTCCACGAGTTCGGCGCCGGGGGCGACCGGCTCCAGGTCCGGCTCCGGGAAATACCGGTAGTCCTCGGCGGTTTCCTTGGTGCGGCCCGGTGAGGTGTGGCCGTCCTCGTGGAAGTGCCGGGTCTCCTGATGGATGCTGCCGCCG
>CAMDFY010000044.1 GCA_945897705.1 Bifidobacterium breve
GCCATGGGCGCCCGCCCGGCGCATCCGGGCGCTCCGCGTCCCGGTGGCCCCGGCGCGCGTCCCGGCCCCGGTCAGGGTGCGCGTCCCGGTGGCGGTGGCGGTAACTATCGCACCGGCGGTCCCGGTGGCGGTGGTGCCGGCGGCGCCGCGCCGGCGGGTGCGGGTTTCCGCGGTCGTCCCGGCGGTGGCGGCGGTCCCGGCGGCGGTGGTGGCCGACCCGGCCAGCGCGGTGGCGCGGCGGGTGCCTTCGGTCGTCCCGGCGGCGCCGTCCGGCGCGGTCGCAAGTCAAAGCGGGCTAAACGTGCCGAGTACGAGAACATGCAGGCGCCGGTGGTCGGCGGCGTTCGGTTGCCGCAGGGCAACGGCGAGACCATCCGGTTGGCCCGCGGCGCGTCGTTGAGCGATTTCGCCGAGAAGATCGATGCGAACCCGGCTGCGCTGGTGCAGGCGCTGTTCAATCTCGGCGAGATGGTGACCGCCACTCAGTCGGTCGGGGACGAGACCCTGGAGCTGCTCGGCAGCGAAATGAACTACGTCGTTCAGGTCGTCTCGCCCGAGGATGAGGACCGCGAACTGCTGGAGAGCTTCGACCTCACCTATGGCGAGGACTCCGGCGGTGAGGATGATCTGGTGATCCGCCCACCGGTGGTCACCGTGATGGGCCACGTCGATCACGGCAAGACTCGCCTGCTGGACACCATCCGCCAGGCCAACGTCCGCGAGGGCGAGGCCGGCGGTATCACCCAGCACATCGGCGCCTACCAGGTTGCCGTCGTGCACGACGGCAACGAGCGGCTGATCACCTTCATCGACACCCCGGGCCATGAGGCGTTCACCGCCATGCGTGCCCGCGGCGCGAAGGCCACCGATATCGCGATTTTGGTGGTGGCCGCCGATGACGGCGTCATGCCGCAGACGGTGGAGGCGATTAACCATGCCCAAGCCGCCGACGTGCCGATCGTGGTGGCCGTCAACAAGATCGACAAGGAAGGCGCGGATCCACAGCGGATCCGGTCGCAGCTGACCGAGTACGGTCTGGTGGCCGAGGACTTCGGTGGCGACACCATGTTCGTCGACATCTCGGCGAAGGCCGGCACCAATATCCAGGCCCTCGAGGAGGCGGTGCTGCTCACCGCCGACGCGGCACTGGATCTGCGGGCCAATCCGAATATGGAGGCCCAGGGCGTGGCGATCGAGGCGCACCTGGATCGCGGACGCGGCCCGGTGGCGACCGTGCTGATCCAGCGCGGCACGCTGCGGGTCGGTGACTCCATCGTCGCCGGCGATGCCTACGGTCGCGTCCGCCGCATGGTCGACGAGCACGGCGAGGACATCGAGGAGGCGATGCCGTCGCGGCCGGTGCAGGTTATCGGGTTCACCTCGGTTCCGGGTGCCGGTGACAACCTGCTTGTCGTCGACGAGGATCGCACCGCCCGCCAGATCGCCGACCGGCGTAGCGCGCGCAAGCGCAACGCGCTGGCTGCGCGGTCACGCAAGCGGATCAGCCTGGAGGACCTGGAGTCGGCACTGAAGGAGACCAGCCAGCTCAATCTGATCCTCAAAGGCGACAACTCCGGCACAGTCGAAGCTCTGGAGGAGGCTCTGCTGGGTATCGCGATCGACGACGAGGTGGAGTTGCGGGTCATCGACCGCGGCGTCGGTGGCATCACCGAAACCAACGTCAACCTTGCCTCGGCCTCGGACGCGATCATCATCGGCTTCAACGTCCGCGCTGAAGGCAAGGCCACCGAGTTGGCCAACCGCGAGGGGGTGGAGATCCGCTACTACTCGGTGATCTACCAAGCGATCGACGAGATCGAGAAGGCCCTCAAGGGCATGCTCAAACCGATCTACGAAGAGCGCGACCTGGGCCGGGCGGAGATCCGGGCAATTTTCCGGTCCTCGAAGGTGGGCAACATCGCCGGCTGCCTGGTTCAGTCGGGCATCATGCGCCGCAATGCCAAGGCCCGACTGTTGCGCGACAACGTCGTGGTCGCCGAGAACCTCACCATCTCGTCGCTCAAGCGCGAGAAGGACGACGCAACCGAAGTCCGTGAGGGTTTCGAGTGCGGTCTCACGGTGACCTACGCCGATATCAAAGAGGGCGACATCATCGAGACCTACGAACTGGTCGAGAAGGCGCGGGTCTAGGGCTACCGCCGGATGAACCGCCTGATGAACGAAGTGAAGAAGGCAGCGTCGGCAGTGAAGAAGGTAATCTAATATGGCCGATCCCGCTCGGGCGAAGCGTCTGGCCAAGCGGATCTCGACCATTGTCGCCTCGGCGATCGAATACGAGATCAAGGATCCGCGGCTGGCCGGGGTCACGATCACCGACGCGAAGGTGACCGGCGACCTGCATGACGCCACGCTGTACTACACGGTGATCGGCCGTTCGTTGACCGACGAACCCGACTATGCCGGCGTGGCCGCGGCGCTGGAGAGCGCTAAGGGCGTGTTGCGCTCCAAGGTCGGGGCCGGCACCGGGGTGAAGTTCACCCCCACCCTGGCTTTTGTGCGCGATACCGTTCCCGATGCCGCGCACCGGATGGAGGAACTGCTGGCCCGCGCCCGCGCGGCGGATGCCGACGTGGCCCGGATCCGAGTCGGCGCCACCCCGGCCGGGGACGCGCAGCCCTACCGGGTCGCCGATGAGGCGGATATCGAAGAAGGTGAAGGCGATCGATTCGACGACTGACATCGCCCGGACCGTATGGCGCGTCGACGCCCACGGTGCCGCGCAGGCGCTGGCAGGTGCAGGCTCGGTGGTGATTCTCTGCCACGTGCAACCCGACGCCGACACCGTCGGTGCGGCTCTGGCGTTGGGACTCACCCTGATCCGCGAAGGTGCCGACGTTCAGGTCAGTTTCTCCGCGTCTAACACCCTGCCTGAATCATTGCGACGGCTGCCGGGCTGTGAACTGCTAGTCCCTTCGGCTGACGTGCGCCGCGACGCCGACCTCGTCGTCACGGTCGATACTCCCAGCGTCAATCGGCTTGGTGAGCTCGCGGAATTGATCGCCCGTCCCGGGGTGCTCGTCATTGATCATCATCGCTCGAACACGCTGTACGGCAGCGTCAATTACGTTGATCCACAGGCGGATTCGACGACTCTTTTGGTGGCTGATCTGCTCGATGCCTGGGGTAGAGAGATCACTGCAGATGTCGCCCGCTGTTTGTTTGCCGGCTTGAGTATTGACACCGGGTCATTTCGCTGGGCCTCGGTCCGGGGGTTGCGACTGGCGGCGCGGCTGGTGGAGGCCGGTGTCGATAACGCTGCCATGAGTCGGCAACTGCACGACACCCACCCGTTTGACTGGTTGCCGCTACTTTCCCGAGTGCTCGCATCCGCGCAACTGATTCCCACGGCACGCATAAGCCTCGTCTTCGCGGTGGTCACTCATCCGGACTGGGCAGCGCACCGCTCCGAAGAGATCGAGAGCATCATCGATGTCGTGCGAACCACCGCCGAGGCTGAGGTGGCCGCCGTGTTCAAGGAGACCGCACCGCAGCAGTGGTCGGTGTCCCTGCGCGCCAAGAGCTTCGATCTGGTTCCGGTGGCGACGCGGTTTGGCGGCGGGGGTCACACCCTGGCCGCCGGTTACTCTGCCGACGGGCCACTCGAGGATGTCGTGGCGGCGCTGACCGCCGCCCTTGGCTGAGGCGGGCGGTCGGGTGGCGTCGCTGGAGCGGCGCATTGCCGCGCTGGCATTCCCCGCACTGATCGTGCTGGCCGCTGAACCGCTCTACCTGTTGTTCGACATCGCCGTCGTCGGTCGCCTCGGTGCGCTCAGCCTGGCCGGATTGGCGATCGGGGGTCTGATCGTTTCGCTGGTGGGTTCTCAGCTGACGTTCCTGTCCACGGCGACCACCGCGCGCTCGGCGCGCTTCTACGGTGTCGGTAACCGGGCTGCTGCCGTCGCGGAGGGCGTGCAGGCCACCTGGCTGGCGATCGGTCTGGGCCTTGCGGTGGTGGTCGTGGTGCAACTGGCCGCGGTGCCGCTGGTATCAGTGATCGCCGGGCCGGGTCCGGGCAAGCAGATCGCCGACACCGCGCTGCCATGGCTGCGGATCGCGATCCTCGCGGTGCCGGCGATCCTCATCTCCTTGGCCGGCAACGGCTGGATGCGGGGCATCCAGGACACCGTCCGTCCGCTGCGCTACGTGGTGATCGGTTTCGGCGTCTCGGCGGCCTTATGCCCGATGCTGGTCTACGGCTGGCTGGGCATGCCGCGCTGGGGTCTGGTCGGCTCGGCGGTGGCGAACCTGGTGGGGCAGTGGCTTGCGGGGTTGCTGTTTTGCCGTGCGCTGGTTTCTGAACGAGTATCGCTGCGCCCTGACTCAGCGGTGCTGCGCGCCCAGTTGGTGATGGGCCGCGATCTGGTGTTGCGCACCATGGTTTTTCAGGCCTGCTTCGTCTCGGCGGCGGCGGTTGCGGCCCGGTTCGGTGCGGTCGCACTGGCGGCGCATCAGGTGGTGCTGCAGCTGTGGAGTTTCCTTGCGCTGGTGCTGGATTCACTGGCGATCGCGGCACAGTCTCTGGTGGGTGCGGCTCTGGGTAGCGCTGATACCCGTTATGCCACTCGGGTGGCCTGGCGGGTCACGGTGTTCTCAGCGGTCACCGCCGTCGGCCTCGCAGCGGTGTTGGCGTTGGGATCGTCGGTGTTCCCGTCACTGTTCACCGATGACCGCGCCGTTCTGGACGCGATCGGCGTGCCGTGGTGGTTCCTGGTAGCTCAACTCCCCGCCGCCGGGGTGTTGTTCGCACTTGACGGGGTGCTGCTCGGTGCCGGTGACGCCGCCTTCATGCGCAACGCCACGGTGGCCGGTGCAGTATTCGGGTTCCTACCGCTGACGTGGCTGTCGTTGGCGTTTGGCTGGGGTCTGGCCGGCATCTGGTCCGGCCTGAGCGCCTTCGTCGGCCTGCGCCTGATCCTCGGCATCTGGCGGGTTAGGTCGGGGCGTTGGAAGGTGTCGGGAACGGGCTAGGTGACCTGCGCCCGGCTCACCCTGATTGCCGGGCCTGCGCCCGGCCGCGGTCCATCACTGAGGCGCGGCTGGCGGCGATGTCGTCCCCGGTGGCGACCCGCATCCAGGCTTGCGCCGATTCGGCCTCCATCCACAGCCCGGTGCTGGTGTCCGCGGTGTCGATGCGGTGATAAGAGTCCAGCAACGCACGGACGGCCTTCTGGTTATTGCCGACGATCGAGGCGGCGATGGCCCGGGCGGCCGGCATCAACTGCTCGTGCGCGACGACTTCGGTGACCAGTCCGGCGCGCAGTGCATCGGCGGCCGACAGGTAGTCGCCGGTCATGCTCATCCGGCGCGCCATCCCGATGCCTACCTTCTGCGGCAGCCGCACGCTCAAACCCCAGGTGGGCAGCAACCCCACTCGGGCGTGGGTGTCGGCGAACCTGGCCCGATCAGAGGCGATCAGGATGTCGCAGTACAGCGCCAGCTCCAGGCCACCCGTCACTGCGGCACCGTTGATGGCGCCGATCACCGGCTTGGTCATCGGCGGCCACTTCGGCGAGATATCGGGTAACTCGGTGGTGTCACCGAGTTCCTTGAGGTCCAGTCCCGCGCAGAACACCGGATCGGCCCCGGTGAAGATCACAACGTCGACGCCGTCGTCGGCCTCGGCGTCGCGCAGTGCGGCGAAGAACTGTTTGCGCAACGCACTGGAGAGGGCGTTGCGGGCTTCGGGCCGGTTCAGGGTCAGCGTCCGCACCCGATCGCCGGTGTCGATAAGCAGGATGTCTGCTGAAGTGTCTGATGCCATAGCGACACCGTAACGGTGCCACCGCGCCGTTCTGGCTCCTACCCGGGATCACCGACGGGCAGGGTGAGCGTCGAGGACTCGCCGTGCCGCACGGTATGGGTGGACGCAGCCATCCGCTGTCCGCTGAGCACCGATTCGCCGGTGCCCAGGTTGCGTGCGAAGCGGGGATGGCAGCCACCCGCGACCAGCACCCGGACGCGCGAACCGGCGCTGAAGCGGTGGGCGATCGGGTCGAGTTCGATGCGAACCGGTTCGTTCGGGATCGCACTGAATCGGCGGAACCCGTCGCTGACGTTGCGGGAACGTCCGCGCGCATCGACCTCGCTGATCCGGACGAACACATCGAAGTGGTCATTGTCGGTCTCGTAGGCCAGTTCAACGACGGGACTTCCGCACACACACATCTCAGCGGTCAGTGGCTGGCCGGTGAAACTCAGCACATCGGCCCGACTGGCAAGTGTGGTGTCGTCCGTGTAGCCGGTCGGCCGGGCCAGCAGTCGCCCGCCCACCGTCGGGGTGGGTTCGGCCGGGTTGTAACGGAATGTCGACGTTCCGGCGGTTGACGGTGCCGATTCGAGTCGTCCACCGGCCTGCAGGTACAGCACCTTTGCGGCGGTCGTCGGCGGCCAGTCCGGCAGATCGACCCAGCCTTTGCGGTTGCGGCCGGTGATGAACACCCGGACCGGTGCCGCGCGCGGTTTTCCGGGGTTCTTGGCCAGATGGGCGCCCAGCCAGGCCAGCGTCTCGGCTGCGGCCGTTCCGCCGGCGGTGGTCACCATCTGGTCGTGGGTCCACGGCCCGATCGTCATCGCCACGTCCGTGCCTCGGCCGCGCAGATGCCGGTACTGGGTGAGGGTCTGATCGATGAAGATGTCCTGCCACCCGCTGAGTAACAGCACCGGCACCGCCGCTCGCTCCAATGCGGTTGTCGCGCGAATGCCCGCCCAGAACGGATCGTCGGCGTCAGGCCGATCGACCCAGGATTCGAACCACGGCGACCCTGCGCCCAACAGCGCCCGTGCGGAGCCGGCTATCGGCACGCCGTGTACCGCGCCGGCCAGTCGGCGTGCGGCGCGGAACTGGAAGGCGACTCGCCGAACGGGATGCGCCTCCTGATTTGCCACCAGATCCGACCACCCCAGGAGATCGGCAAGCGCGAAGGAGCCTGTACCCCATGATGATTCGTGAAGATCGTGCGGTCCGACCGTGACTACTGCCGCAGCCAGCTCCGGCGGCGGGTCTGCCATCAACGCCCACTGGGTGTAACCAAGATAGGACAGCCCGATGGTGGCGAAGGTTCCGGTGAACCAGGGTTGGTTGCGCAACCACACCACGGTGTCGGCTGCGTCGGCAGCCTCGTTGATCATCGGCTCGAACTGCCCACCGGAGCCGAAGGTGCCGCGCACGCTCTGAAACACCACGTGATAGCCGCGGGCGGCGTAGATCTGGGCGTAGATGACAGAGAATGGAAACGCCCGGCCGTACGGCCCGCGCACCAGGATCGTGCCCAGTGGCCGCGCGGTGGCCGGCGCATAGTGGTCGGCGATGAGTTCGACGCCGTCGCGCATCGGCACCCGCAGGCCGCGGCGCACTCGATAGTCGTTCGTCGCGGGCGGGAGTCGCAGAACGCGACGTGCTGCGCGATCGGTGAAACGGGTGTTCGCCACGCCGATCAGGATATGCAGGCGTCACGGCGCCCGGTCGACCGCCAGTAGGCTCCTGTGCTGTGGCACCCACCCTCTGGGCGATCAGCGACCTGCACACGGGTCATTCCGGCAACAAGCCGATCACCGAGTCGCTGTACCCGGCGGACCCGGAGGACTGGCTGATCGTCGCCGGCGATGTCGCCGAACGCACCGACGACATCCGCTGGTCGCTGGATCTGCTGCGCCGCCGGTTCGCGAAAGTCATCTGGGTTCCGGGAAACCACGAACTGTGGACCACCGGTAAGGACCCGATGCAGGTGTTCGGCCGGGCGCGCTATGACTACCTGGTGCAGATGTGCGACGAGATGGGCGTGCTCACCCCGGAGCATCCGTATCCGGTGTGGACCGACGATGGCGGCCCGGCGACCATCGTCTCAATGTTTCTGCTGTACGACTACACCTTCCTTCCTGAGGGGGCTAACACCAAGGCCGAAGGCTTGGCTATCGCCCGGGAACGTAACGTCGTCGCCACCGACGAGTTCCTGCTGTCCAGTGAGCCGTACGCCACCCGCGATGCCTGGTGTCGGGACCGGCTGAAGTACACCCGGGCCCGCCTGGAGGAACTGGACTGGATGACCCCGACGGTCCTGGTTAATCATTTCCCGCTGCGCCGCGAACCGTGCGATGTGCTGTTCTATCCGGAGTTCGCGCTGTGGTGCGGCACGGTAGAGACCGCCGACTGGCACACCCGCTACAACGCGCTCTGTGCGGTCTACGGCCACCTGCACATCCCGCGCACGACGTGGTACGACGGGGTGCGCTTCGAGGAGGTGTCGGTGGGTTATCCGCGGGAGTGGCGCCGCCGCAAGCCCTACCGTTGGCTTCGCCAGGTGCTACCCGACCCGGATTACGCCCCGGGCTATCTCAACGACTTCGGCGGTCACTTCATGATCACTCCGGAGATGCGCGAGCAGTCCGAGAAGTTTCAGGAGCGGCTGCGCAGCCGACGCGGATGAGCGAGTTCATGCGGGCGGTACTTCCCGACAGCGCCGATCTGGTCTATGCCGAGATGTACGACGATCCATCGCATCTTGCTGCCCTGCCGGCGGAGGAAGCGCTAATCGCGCGTTCGGTTGCCAAGCGGCGCAACGAGTTCATCACCGTGCGGCACTGCGCCCGGGTGGCCATGGCGCAACTCGGTGTGCCGCCGTCGCCGATCCTCAAAGGAGAGAAGGGCGAACCGCACTGGCCAGATGGTGTCGTGGGCAGCCTCACGCACTGTGAGGGCTACCGCGGGGCGGTGGTGGGCCGAAGTGTCGCGGTGCGATCGGTCGGCATCGACGCCGAACCGCATGGCGTGCTACCCAATGGGGTGCTCGATGCAATCAGCCTGCCGGTCGAACGCATGGAAATCTCTGCGCTACCCGGCGAATTACACTGGGACCGAATCCTTTTCTGCGCCAAGGAAGCCACCTATAAGGCATGGTTCCCGTTGACACAGCGCTGGCTGGGCTTCGAGGACGCCCACATCACGTTCACGGTCGGATCTGACGGCACGACGGGGGACTTCCTGTCCCGCATCCTGATCGACCCCGCCGCACTTTCCGGTCCGCCGCTGCGTGAACTGGCCGGCCGGTGGTCAGTGGCCGGGGGACTGGCGCTCACGGCGATCGTGCTGTGACTGGCGCTCACGGCGATCGTGCTACGACTGGCGCTCATCCGAATCCCGGCATTGTCGTCGTCGACAAGCCGGCCGGAATGACGAGCCACGACGTCGTCGGACGTTGCCGACGCATCTTCGGCACCCGCAAGGTCGGCCACGCCGGCACTCTCGACCCGATGGCCACCGGCGTGCTGGTGATCGGCATCGAACGCGCTACCAAGATCCTCGGTCTGCTCAGTGGCACGTCGAAGTCCTACGTGGCCACCATCCGGCTCGGCCGGAGCACCACCACCGATGATGCCGAAGGTGACGTGGTCTCCGATGTTCCGGCGACCGACGTGACCGATAGTGCGATCAGCGTCGGAGTCGCGGCGTTGCGTGGCGAGATCGCCCAGCGGCCGTCGGCGGTCAGTGCGATCAAGGTCGGCGGCAAGCGGGCCTACCAACGTGTCCGCGAGGGCGAGGAGGTCGAACTCGCCGCGCGTTCGGTGCGCATCGACCGCTTCGAGGTGTTGGCGATCCGTCGGGAGGGCGCGTTTGTCGACATCGACGTCGACGTGGACTGCTCGTCGGGAACCTACATCCGGGCCCTGGCCCGCGATCTGGGCGAGGCGCTGGGCGTGGGCGGGCACCTGACCGCGCTCCGTCGCACCCGGGTTGGCAGGTACGGGCTCGATCACGCCCGCACGCTCGAGGAACTCGCCGAGCAGCCCAGCCTGAGCTACACCCTCGACCAGGCTTGCCTGCTGGGGTTCCCGCGCCGCGACATCACCGCTGAGCAGGCCGTCGACGCCGCCCACGGTCGTCCGCTGCCGGCGGCGGGAATTGAGGGGGTCTACGCCGCGACCGACCCGGCCGGGCGGGTGCTTGCCCTGCTGGAGGATCGTGGCCCCAAGACCGCGTCGGTCGTGGTGATCCGCCCGGCGACGCTGTAGGCAATCGTCAACGGATCAGCCAATCGTCACCGGATCGTTGCGATCCCTCGGTGGCGCTGCGCCGTAGGCTTATCGGCGTGGAACGCTGGCGCGGAAAGGGCGGGATCCCCTCGGATTGGGGTCGCTGCGTGCTGACCATCGGGGTGTTCGACGGCGTGCACCGTGGCCATGCCGAGATCATCGCCCGGGCTGTCAAGGCGGGCCGGGCCCGCGGGGTGCCGACGGTGCTGATGACCTTCGATCCGCACCCGATGGAGGTCGTGTTCCCGGGCAGTCACCCCGCGCAACTGACCACCCTGGCGCGGCGCGCGGAACTGGTTGAGGAACTCGGTGTGGACGTCTTCCTGGTCATCCCGTTCACGCCCGACTTCATGAAGCTCACCCCGGACCGTTATATCCATGAACTGCTCGTCGAGCGCCTGCACGTGGTGGAAGTGGTGGTGGGGGAGAACTTCACCTTCGGCAAGAAGGCCGCCGGAACCGTCGACACCCTCCGCAAGGCCGGCGATCGCCTGGGATTCGCGGTGGACGCGGTGTCCCTGGTCGCCGAGCACCACCTGAGCGAGACCGTCACCTTCTCGTCCACCTACGTCCGGGCCTGCGTCGACGCCGGCGATGTGGTGGCGGCCACCGAGGCTCTCGGCCGCCCACACCGGGTTGAAGGTGTGGTGGTGCGCGGCGACGGACGCGGCAAGGGCATGGGCTACCCGACCGCCAACGTCGCCCCTCCGATGCATTCGGCGATCCCCGCGGATGGCGTCTATGCCGCCTGGTTCACGGTGCTCGGCCGGCAGGCCGGACCCGGCCCCGGGACTGGGTCGATCGTGCTCGGTGAGCGTTCGATGGCCGCGGTGTCGGTGGGCACCAACCCGACATTCTCCGGACGCACCCGTACGGTGGAGGCCTTCGTCCTGGACACGTCCGCGGACCTGTACGGCCAGCACGTCGCCGTCGACTTCGTCGCCCGAATCCGCGGACAGAAGAAATTCGGCTCTGTCGATGACCTCATCGCGGCCATGGGTCGCGATACCGAGAAGGCTCGCGGCATTTTGGCGGCGCAGTCCTGACCCGGTAGTCTGTGGTCCACGTGCGCTGCAGTCCGCGGCGGCCACGGCACGATCACCATTCGCGGTACTGAAACAGACGGGGTATTTCGCGTGGCGCTGACTACCGAGCAGAAAAAAGAGATCCTGGGCTCCTACGGCCTGCACGAAACCGATACCGGATCGCCGGAAGCCCAGGTTGCGATGCTGACCAAGCGCATCTCCGACCTCACCGAGCACCTCAAGACCCACAAGCACGATCACCACTCCCGTCGGGGGTTGCTGCTTCTCGTCGGCCGCCGTCGTCGGCTGCTCAAGTACGTGGCGAAGTTGGACGTCGAGCGGTACCGATCGCTCATCGAGCGCCTCGGACTGCGTCGCTGACCACGGACCGCCGCCGGACACCGGCGGTGTAGGATCAGAACCGTTATGGGCCGTTCACCGGCTCGAACACCCGGTGCGGTGCGCGCACATCAGCGCGCGGCGTTCCTGCGTCTCCCTAGCGAGACTCCCTGATCGGGCGGTCTTCGGTAGTGGCTGCCGGGCTGTTTTTCACACCCCGGCCGCTTCGATCGACGGCCGTAGCCGTACCCGGGGGGCCTTCGATCTCGGGTCACCCGAGGTCACTGTGGCGACGCGAAACATCTGAAGAGTGAATCCCCAGAAAGGCTGTACGGACCTATATGTCTGTAGCAGAAATCGACGAAGGCGTGTTCGAAGCAACCGCCACCATCGACAACGGGAGCTTCGGCACCCGCACTATCCGATTCGAGACCGGCCGGCTGGCCCAACAGGCCGCCGGCGCCGTCGTCGCCTACTTGGACGACGAAACCATGCTGCTGTCGGCGACCACCGCCGGCAAGTCACCTAAAGAGCACTTCGACTTCTTCCCGCTGACCATCGACGTGGAGGAGCGGATGTATGCCGCGGGGCGGATCCCCGGTTCGTTCTTCCGCCGCGAGGGCCGGCCGTCCACCGACGCCATCCTCACCTGCCGTCTGATCGACCGGCCGCTGCGCCCGTCGTTCGTCTCCGGCCTGCGCAACGAGATCCAGGTCGTCGTGACGATCCTGAGCCTCGATCCCAACGATCTGTACGACGTGCTGGCGATCAACGCCGCATCGGCTTCCACCCAGATCGCGGGCCTGCCGTTCTCCGGTCCGGTCGGTGGCGTGCGGGTTGCGCTGATCACGAGCCGGAATTCCGGCTCCGCCGGCGGGGGTCAGTGGGTGGCGTTCCCGACCGTCGACCAACTCAAGGACGCGGTGTTCGACATGGTCGTCGCTGGCCGAGTCGTTCACGACGGTGACGTCGCGATCATGATGGTCGAGGCCGAGGCCACCGATAACGTCATCGAACTCATTGCCGGCGGCGCCACCGCGCCCACCGAAAGCGTCGTCGCCGAGGGGCTGGAAGCGGCCAAGCCGTTCATCGCGGCCCTGTGCGCGGCGCAAAGCGATCTGGCCAGCCGGGCCGCCAAGGAGACCGCCGACTATCCGGTGTTCCCGGACTACGCCGACGACGCCTACGCGGCCGTGGTCGACGTGGCCGGCGATTCGCTGTCGCAGGCGCTCACCATCGCCGGTAAGCAGGAACGTGACGAGCGCACGGAGCAGATCAAGGGTGATGTGCTCAACCGTCTGGGCGAGAACTTCGCCGGGCGTGAGAAGGAGATCGGCGCGGCATTCCGGTCGCTGACGAAGAAGCTTGTGCGCCAGCGCATCCTGACCGACCACTTCCGCATCGACGGCCGCGGTATCACCGATATCCGTGCGCTGAGCGCCGAGGTGGCGATCATCCCGCGTGCACACGGCAGCGCGTTGTTCGAGCGCGGCGAGACCCAGATCATGGGTGTCACCACACTGGACATGGTCAAGATGGCCCAGCAGATCGACTCACTGGGGCCGGAGAAGTCCAAGCGCTACATGCACCACTACAACTTCCCGCCGTACTCGACCGGTGAGACGGGTCGGGTGGGCTCGCCCAAGCGGCGCGAGATCGGCCACGGTGCGCTCGCTGAGCGCGCCCTGATGCCGGTGCTGCCCAGTGTCGAGGAGTTCCCGTACGCCATCCGGCAGGTCTCCGAGGCCTTGAGTTCCAACGGGTCGACATCGATGGGCTCGGTGTGTGCCTCGACGCTGTCGCTGCTGAATGCCGGAGTGCCCCTGAAGGCGCCGGTAGCCGGTATCGCGATGGGCCTGGTATCCGATGAGGTCAACGGCGAGACGCGCTACGTTGCGCTCACCGACATCCTCGGTGCCGAGGATGCGTTCGGCGACATGGACTTCAAGGTCGCCGGCACCAAGGAGTTCGTCACCGCACTGCAGTTGGATACCAAACTCGACGGCATCCCCTCGCACGTGTTGGCCGGCGCGCTGGCACAGGCCAAGGACGCCCGACTGGTGATCCTGGACGTGATGGCCGAGGCCATCGACGCCCCTGACGAGATGAGCCCGTACGCACCGCGCGTCACGGCCATCAAGGTGCCGGTGGACAAGATCGGTGAGGTCATCGGGCCCAAGGGCAAGATGATCAACTCGATCACCGAGCAGACCGGTGCCTCGATCTCGATTGAAGACGACGGCACCGTGTTCGTCGGTGCCACCGATGGCGCGTCGGCGCAGGCGGCGATCGACATGATCAACGCGATCGCCAACCCGCAGCTGCCGAAGATTGGTGAGCGGTTTCTCGGGACCGTCGTCAAGACCACCGATTTCGGTGCGTTCGTCTCGCTGCTGCCCGGCCGCGACGGCCTAGTCCATATCTCCAAGCTGGGCCGGGGCAAGCGGGTCTCCAAGGTCGAAGACGTCGTCAAACTCGGCGACAAGCTTCGCGTTGAGATCGCCGATATCGACAACCGCGGCAAGATCTCGCTGATCCCGGTCGACGAGGACAACGCAGCGGAGAGCGCACCCGCGCCGGCCGATGCCGCGACCGCCAATAGCTAAGCCAGGGAATCTCCGGGGCCGACGCAATCAGGCGTCGGCCCCGGAGCTTTCCGCTATGCGTCGCACCGTCCTGCCGGGCGGGCTGCGGGTGGTCACCGAGTTCGTGCCGTCGGTGCGGTCGGCCTCGGTCGGCGTCTGGGTGAACGTCGGTTCGCGAGATGAGGGTCCGACTGTCGCCGGCGCCGCGCACTTCCTGGAGCACCTACTTTTCAAGGCCACCCCTACCCGCAGTTCGGTCGAGATCGCGCAGGCGGTTGACGCCGTCGGCGGTGAACTGAACGCGTTCACCGCCCAGGAACACACCTGCTACTACTCGCATGTGCTGGACGAGGATCTCGAACTGGCCGTCGACCTGGTTGCCGATGTCGTCCT
>CAMDFY010000045.1 GCA_945897705.1 Bifidobacterium breve
CGCACTTGATTATGTATTACGCGGGTAATACATTTATTGCGTGACGGTGGATTGGACGAAAAGAGGCGAGTATCTCGCCAAGCACGGCGTCACCATCACGCAGGCCAGCGAAGCGCTGACCGATCCCGACGCGGTCGTGTTCGACCCCGACTACAACTCGCGCACCGGCGAAGGCGTTCGCACCATCGGCTTTTCGCCTTCAGCGGCCTCAGTCATGACGGTCATCACTTACGTCATGGACGGCGTCACGCACGGTGCGAGTGCATGGAAGTCGAATAGCCGCGACCGCCGCTACTACCACCAGGGAGGCCCTGATGAGTGACAAGACCGCCGACAAGCTCGCCGCAATCGCGGCCGAAGCCGAAGCCGCCGAGACTGACCAGACCGACCGCCCCATCCCGGCCCACGTCACGGTCGGCCGGCCTAACCGCGCTCGCAGCAGGGTCCTGCAGGTTCGTCTGAACCCCGATGAGTTTGAAGCGATCGAACGCATCGCCGCGGACCATGGCCTGCCGCCGTCGACCGTGGCCCGCGAGCGACTGTTGGCCATGATCCGTGAGGACCAGGGGCCAGAGGCTGATGTGGCCACCGTGCTGGTCGACGTTGCCGATCAGCTCCGAGCCGTCGCCACACGCATGAACCCCAATGCAGTCGGGGCATGAGGACGATTGAGACGGCCGCGGCCCGATTGTTGCGTCGCCCGGAGTGACGACGTGCTCAGCGCTTACGCGCTTGACGTTCTGCGAGCAGAGTTTTCACGCCCCTGGAACGGACGTGACCCGCGGGCACTGCGCGATTCTCAAGCTTCGTTGACGCCGTTACGGCGCGGGCGGCGATCTTGTTCACGAGCACTTGCATTTCGGATGCGGGCCGACCAGGAAATGGGTTCGGCGACTCTGTGCGGGTCATCGCCAGTCCTCCTTCCTTCACGGCTCCGATGTGCACCTCACGCTACCGGGATGGGGAAGGGGCGCTGTCTATGACGATGAACACCCAGGTACCCGGTACTTGATCGAATTCCCCGATGGGGAGAGCTACATCTGCCGCTACTTCACCGATTACGAGAGCGAGAACAGTGGCGACTTGGACATTGAGATGGATGACCCGCGCTATGACGATTTCTATCAAATCGCGATGGATATCGTTGAGACGATTCGGACCGGTGGCCGGCGCTACCAGGACGGGTTGACGTTGGACTACCGCGACTGGCCGACGCTGATAAAGGACGTAGACAAAGACATAGTCGTCTACCCGGCGGGGTAGATTACGAGTGTGCTGACGCTAATAGAGTCCACGAAGTTTTGCCGCGACTTCCGATCCGACCTGGGAAGCACCAGAAGCCGGGGGATTCCGGTCATCGATTATTCATCGAATATGACCGGGAAATGGCCGGAATCGGCAGGTCCTATTGGGTTCCGGATATTTCGAAAGATGTTGCGGCACTGGATATAACAGGAAACGGCGGTCGTTCTCAAGAACTGCCGTCCGCTAATCCGTTGGTCGCGGGTTCGAGCCCCGCCCGCCCCACTCAATACCGCCCGCAGTAACACGTCCTCACCGGCGACTACCCTGCAGGCCATGGTTGTCGTCGTCGTGGGAGCAGGGCTGAGCGGACTCGCCGCGGCGCGCCATCTCACCCGGCACGGTGTAGAGGTCACAGTTCTCGAAGCGTCTGACGCCGTGGGCGGACGGGTTCGCACCGATGTCATCGATGGTTACCGCCTCGATCGCGGCTTCCAGCTCTACAACCCGGCCTACCCCGAGGGGGCCCGGGTGCTGGATCACGACGCACTTAATCTGAGGCCGTTCCTGGCGGGCGCGCGCATCGTCGTCGATCGGGGTGGGCGCCGGGTGATGCGGGTCGCGGATCCACGTCGCGCGCCCTCGTGGGCGCTCCCGTCGCTCATGGCGCGGATCGGCTCACCGGTCTCGACGGCCCGTTTCGGCGCCTATGCCCTCTCCCGGGCCGTCAGGTCGGTGTCATCCCTGCACGGCGATCCCGATGTCACCAGCGCCGAGGCGCTACGCCGAGCGGGCGTCGATGACACGCTGATGGAGCGGGTGTTGCGCCCGTTTCTGTCCGGGGTCTTCCTGGAGTCGGAGCTCACGACGTCGCGGCGCTTTCTTGACGTGGTGCTGAAGTCCTTCGTCCGGGGCACTCCGGGAGTGCCGGCACTGGGTATGGCGCGCATTCCCGAACAACTCGCAACGGGGCTCGACATCCGATTCGGCCACCGGGTCGCGTCGACCTCGGCCCGGGCTGTGGGGGGTTGGACGGTCGACGTCGTCGGTGGCGACGCTTACCCCGCAGAGGCCGTCATCGTCGCGACCGATCCGGTGACCGCTGCCGGTCTCGTCGCGGATGTCCGCGCGCCCGCGGCGCGTGCGGTCACAACCTGGTACTACCGGCCCACCTGCGCACCCGAGGATCTCGCCGACGGTCAGGCGGTGCTCATCCTCGATGGCGATCGCCGCGGACCGCTCGTCAATACCGTGGTGCTCACTCACGCCGCACCGGATTACGCGCCGGCGGGAAGCGCGTTGATTTCGGCGTCTGCGCTCGGCGTGCGGGACACGGCTACCGATGAGAAAGCCGCGCGCGAACACCTCGAGTGGCTCTATGGCGTGCCGACGAAAGACTGGGACCTCATCGCGAGCTATCCGATCCCGTATGCCCTGCCCGCCATGGCTGTGCCATTCGAACTGCGGCGACCGGTGCGCACTGCGCAGGGCCTTTACGTCGCCGGCGATCACCGCGATACATCGTCGATCCAGGGAGCGCTGGTCAGCGGCCGCCGGGCCGCTCAAGCGCTACTGACTGATCGCGTCACGACCGTTACCGACACGGGCAGGCCGATCGGCGCGGACTAGCGGGCAGTCCGCTTCAGCAGGTACTGCAGCCATCGGATGTCGAGCAACATGAGGCCAACGGTATGGACGGAAATTAAGGTTGCGGGCCTCCGGAGCTAAAGCGTCGCTAAGAAGTTTTGCCAGAAGGCTGTTAAATTTGGGCGCTACAAATAATTGACTAACCTGTGTAACGAAGTCAGCCCACAGCGCGAACAACTCCACGGCGAGACTCCCAAGCGGGGGAGAACGCCGCGTATAGCCATCTACCACAGAGACGAGATCCTCATGAAGAGTCGGCCACAGTTCTACGGCGGCATCGCCGCGCTCGCATTCGCGGTGGCAGCTCCGCTGACCGCGCTCGTATCACCCGCGGTCAGCCACGCTGACTGGTGTGATCCCGCCACCCTGTACTGGGACGCTGTAACGAATTCGTGCATGCCGATCCTCGGCCCGGTTGGCCCCGTCGGCGTCGGGCCCGATCCGGTCCTCGGACCCGTCGGACCGGTCGGCGTCGGCGGCGTTGGCCCAGTGGCGGGCCCGGTCGGACCGGTCGGTGTCGGCGGCGTTGGCCCGGTGGTGGGCCCGGTCGGACCGGTCGGTATAGGTCCGCGCTAACAGACGGCCCGTGCGGGTCGACGGATTACGTGGTCTCCGTCGATCCGCACGTGCATGTTCCGCAGGCGCAGGTCGGTCCGCACGTGCAGTTGGGATTGCCGCAGCTGGTCTCAGAATTGGTTTCCATGCTGCCATCGTATACCCCCCGGAGGTATGCGAGCAAGTCCGATCGGTGGTCGGTCGGCTACGTCGGGTGAGAAGCTGACGTCATGGCCGTGCCGACTGCGTTTCGCTGGCCCGACGCTCGTGAGGCGGGATCGCATGCCCGCCTCCGCGCGCGTGTCAAGCGGATGACTGGCTTTGACCTGTTTCCTGCTGATTTCGTGGCGGCCGAGTACGCGCGACTGCTCGACTCGGGCGATCCGATCGCCGAGCGTTTTGTCGACGAGACGTTTCTGGGGCCGCTCGGCCCGGAGCGGTCCAGGAAGATGCTCGACGCGGCACTCGCGGGCACCGTCGACGATGTGGCTGACGCGCCGGAGTCAATGAAGGCATTGTTCGCCGAGTTTGAAGAGGTTCCGCCCTGGGTGGATCGGGCACTCGTTGAGCAGGGTGCTGCCGTCTGGCGACGCTGGGGTTACACCCTGGGTTCCATCGGCAACGCCGGTACCTTGGACGCGTACACCGAAGCGTCGCTGGCGGTTCCGCTGTCGCTGTCCGGGGGGTATGCCGGCGACTCCGCGCTGAATCGCTATCTGGAGACCAGTCGTTGGTGGATCGAGGTGTGCCGTCCCGGTGCCGCCCTGACGCCGGGTTCGCTGGGCCGCCGCATCTCGATGCAGGTGCGGGTTATGCACGTCAGTGTCCGTCGCCGGGTTGCTGAGCACCCGGAGTGGGACTCCCGGCGTTGGGGTCTGCCGATCAGCCAGGCCGAGATGATGTTGACCCTGCTCGGCGGAAGTGTTGGTCCGGGACTGGGCCTGTACGCGTTGGGATACATCACTTCACCGGCCGAGATCAGGGCGGCGCTGCATTTCAACCGCTATCTCGGCCACCTGGTGGGCATGCGGTCCGATATTTTTCCGGAGACGATCGCCGAGGGCGTCCGGATGCTTTTTCTGTTCGACGCCACCCGCTCGTACGACTCCGGGGCCACCGGCGCGGAATTGGTCGAGTCGTTCGTGCCCGCGTTTGCGCCACTCCCGCAGTTCCGGGGCGTGCAACGGCTGCGGGCGTTGCTGCACCTGCACATTCAAGCCGCCTACGCCCGGTTCTTCATGCTGCCGGCTAATCGCCGGCGTTACCGACTGCCCTCGCCGTGGGTTGGCATGGCGGTGCTGTTGGGTCGCGTCCCGTTCATCTGGTCGCTGGAGCTTGCGCGTCGCATCAGCCCCGCAGCGGATAGGGCCTGGCAACGCGCTTCGGTGCGCGCCTGGGAACGCTGGCTGGTGTGGTCCGCGCAACGTAAACCCGCGCAGTACCGGGCGGCAGAGCCGTTGCGCCGCTAGCGATACCCCGACTGATCAGAAAAAGCCCTGCGCGGTGTTGCTGTAGGACACCAGCAGGTTCTTGGTCTGCTGGTAGTGGTCGAGCATCATCTTGTGGTTCTCCCGGCCGATGCCTGATTGCTTGTAGCCGCCGAAGGCCGCATGGGCTGGGTACATGTGATAGCAGTTGGTCCACACCCGGCCGGCCTTGATGTCGCGGCCGGCACGGTAGGCGACGTTGCCGTTGCGGCTCCACACGCCCGCACCGAGGCCGTAGAGGGTGTCGTTGGCGATGCGGATGGCGTCGTCATAGTCGGTGAACGATGTCACCGAGACCACCGGGCCGAAGATCTCCTCTTGGAAGATCCGCATCGAGTTGTCTCCGGCGAAGATGGTCGGTTGCACGTAGTAGCCGCCGGAGAGGTTTCCGCCCAGATCGGTGCGTTCCCCGCCGGTGACGATGCGGGCACCTTCACTCTTGCCGATCTCGATATAGGACAGAATTTTCTCCAACTGGTCGTTGGAGGCCTGCGCGCCGACCATCGTCTCGGTGTCCAGTGGATCGCCCTGGCGAACGGCTTTGGTGCGGATCGCCGCCATCGCCAGGAACTCGTCGTAGATGTCTGACTGGATCAGCGACCGCGACGGACACGTACACACCTCGCCCTGGTTGAGGGCGAACATGGTGAACCCTTCCAGGGCCTTGTCCTGGAAGTCGTCGGCCTCTACTCCCGGGCCGGCCAACACATCCGAGAAGAAGATGTTGGGGCTCTTGCCACCCAACTCCAGGGTTACCGGGATCAGGTTCTGGCTGGCGTACTGCATGATCAGCCGCCCCGTCGTGGTCTCGCCGGTGAAGGCAATCTTGGCGATGCGGTTACTGGAGGCCAACGGCTTGCCGGCCTCGACCCCGAATCCGTTGACCACGTTCACGATTCCGGGCGGTAGCAGGTCGGCGATCAACGAGATCAAATACATGATCGAAGCCGGCGTCTGTTCGGCCGGTTTGAGCACCACCGCGTTTCCCGCAGCCAGCGCCGGCGCCAACTTCCACACCGCCATCAGAATCGGGAAGTTCCACGGGATGATCTGACCCACCACACCGAGGGGCTCATGGAAGTGATAGGCGATGGTGTCGTCGTCAATCTCGCTCAGTGATCCCTCCTGGGCGCGGATCGCCCCGGCGAAATACCGGAAGTGATCCACTGCCAGCGGAATATCGGCGTTCAGTGTCTCGCGGATCGGCTTGCCGTTGTCCCAGGATTCGGCGAGTGCGATCTTCTCCAGGTTCTCCTCGATCCGATCGGCGATCTTGTTCAGGATCACCGACCGGGCGGCCACCGAGGTCTTACCCCAGGCCGGGGCCGCGGCATGGGCGGCGTCCAGCGCCAACTCGATATCGGCCGCAGTAGAGCGCGCCACCTCGCAGTAGGTCTGACCGGTCACCGGTGAGGGCACCTCGAAATACTCGCCCTGCACTGGGGCGACCCACTGCCCGCCGATGAAGTTCTCGTACCGGCTCTGAAATGACATCAACGAACCCGGGGACCCCGGGGGTGCGTACACGGACATGGCGCGTCTCCTGGCTGGTTGTCTGACGATAGCTCAGCGGGATTCAGTCCAGCGGTCGAATCGATGGGCCCCGGCGAGCAGTCCGGGGCGCACGTACCTGAGGAAGCAGAACCCCCGGGCGTCGGCGTCGGATCGCGCCGGTGATCACACCACTGCCGTACGCCGCATCCTCGATCAGGTGCAGGGCCGCGTAGCGCACCGGGTCGATCCCGGGGCGTCGCGTCAGCCATTCCTGGGCAAGGGGCACCACCATGCTCGCCGCGGCGAACCGGGCGATCCGCGACCGTGGCGTCATAGCCAGTGCGAGCCAACCCAGTGGCCACCACTCACGGCGCAACAGATGCCCGACGGCGAGCGTCTCGGCCAGCCCGCCCTTGCCGACGACGATCGGGGCCACCACGGGGTCCACGGCAGTGTCGTGCAGTCTGCGCGCCAGGAGGGCGATCGATACGCCAGTGGCGCCGATCGCGGCGTACGGCCGCCGCGCTAGCACCAGTAGGGCTATCGCGAGATTGCGGGCCGACAGTCGCGCCGGCGCCAGGCGCCGTGGATGGCGACTGTCCAATACCGCCGCGGAGGTGCCATAGGCGAAGTGCCGGCCAGCCCATTCAGTCCATCGCGGGCGTAATTCGTGGGTAACGGTTGAGGCCGGCTCGTAACGGACCACCCCGCCGTCCTTGAGAAGTCGCCAGATGAGGTCGACGTCCTCGCCGACTCGCATCGTCTCGTCGAACGTCAAGTGCTGCAGAGCATTCCGGCGTACCAGGAGGGTGGCCGACGGCAGATACCCCAGTGCTGAACCCGGCGCGACCAACTCCGGACGGGGGCCCATGTCGAGCGCCGAACGGCAACGTTCATACCGGGGGAGCAGGGCCTCGGAATTCGTGCGGGGCCGGATCCGGGGTGCGACGGCGGCTACCCGGGGGTCGTCGAAATGAGCGACGAGAGGACTGAGCCACCCCGGCGTGACCGCGCAGTCGGCATCGACGAACGCGACGATCGGCGCACTGGTCATGGCAAGTCCGGTGTTGCGGGCGGCGGCGGGTCCTCGGTTCGACGGGTGCCGGATCAGCGTCGCGCCGTGCGCGTGGGCCACCTCGGCGACCGCTGTCGTCGTCGACCCGTCGTCCACGACGATGACACGCACCAGGGGTGCGGACTCCGTCAGTGCCGTCAGGCAGGCGTCGAGTGACTCCGGCCGCTCGTAGGCCGGGACTACGACCTCGACGGTGGGCTCCGATCCGGCGTCCCGGTCGTGAACCCGTAGCGGGTGAACGATCCCGCGGGAGAGCAGTATGTCCGTGACGGACTGCTCTACCCCGGGGGACGGACGAAGGCCCGCGGCTGCGGCCTGTTGCAAGCGGTGCACGAACGGCCGTGCGGCGGGCGCGATCCGCAGAACGCCCCACGGAGCCCCGCCGAGGACGACAGCGGCATCCCGCCAGACCAGGACCCGGTCATCGAGGCCGATGCGTCGGCCGGCCGACAGACCGGCGGTGCTGTCCACCTGCTCGTCCTTGCCCATGGTGCAGCCCAGTATCCCAGTCCGGGCCGGCGCCTCCCGGCTCCGCTTCCCCGAATCGGCGGTCCCACCCGGTTACGATCGCGACGTGACATCGTCGAAGGCGTTGACCAGGATCGCGGGATTGCTCTCTTTGGTGATGCTGACGGTGTCGCTGGCCGCGCCGGTGCCGGCTGAACCCCCCACCGCCGCCGCGCCGTCGCAGTGGATCGTGGTCGGTGTTCCCGCCACGGACGCGACGACGGGCACCCTCACCGCCTACCAACGGGTCGGGCAGCAGTGGAAGGCGGTCCTGGGGCCTACGCCCGCCAAGGTCGGCGAACTCGGTATCGGTATCCCCGCCGATGGCGTTTACCGCACTCCCGAGGGCACGTTTGCATTCGATCAGGCCTTCGGGCGGGAACCCAATCCCGGCACCAAGATGCCGTACTTCCAAGCCACGAATCAGGATTGGTGGGACGAGGATGCCGCCTCGCCCACCTACAACACCCACGTGCGATCGGCGGAGAACCCGTCGTCGATCACCGAGAACCTCTACGACTCCGGTCCGGTTTATGACTACGCGGTAAATATCGCGGTCAACCCGCAACGGATTCCCGGGAAAGTGTCGGGGATCTTTCTGCATGTGACCGATGGCAATCCCACCTGGGGATGCGTGGCCATCGGGCGTGAAGAGATGCGCTCGATACTGACCTGGTTGGACCCTGCCGCGGCGCCGCGGATCACCATCGGCGTTGGAAGTCCTTCGCTGATTCCGGTCGGTTCCTGATCGGGATAGCCTCCCGGGTGCCACAATTCGGCCATGAGCCAGGACGGTCCGGGTATGAGCGGGGACGGCGAGGTCATCGACCCGCCGATGGAGGGCTTGAAATCCAAGGGTCTGAAGAAGGGGTCGATCTCGCTGATCGGCGCGGTGGCGATCGGGCTTGCGGCCACCGCGCCGGCCTACTCGCTGACCGGCGCACTGGGGCACGGAGCTAACGAGGCCGGCTACCAGATGCCGGTGGTCTTCATCATCGCGGTGATTCCGATGTACTTCATCGCCCTGGCCTACAAGCACCTTACCGACGCCGCACCGGACGCCGGCACCGTGTTCACCTGGGGCTCCAAGGCGATCCTTCCGCACATCGGTTGGATTGGTGGATTTGCGCTCATGCTGTCCAGCATCCTCGCCGGTGTGGGCGCCGCCGGCATTACGGTGAGTGCGGCGACCTCGGCGTTCGGATTCGACGATTCACCGGACTGGCTGAAGGTGTTGATTGCCGCGGTGTTCATCTTCATCACGACGTGGCTGGTGGCCCGGGGCGCGGAGGAATCCTCCCGCACCACGATCATCCTCACCGTCATCCAGTACGGCGGACTGCTGTTGTTCGCCGCGATACTGGCGATCAACATTTTTCGCAGGGAACGCAATGCGACGGCGCAGCCATTCTCGTGGGAGTGGTTCAACCCGTTTGCCATTACTTCTTTCAGCGCGCTACTCGGCGGCTTTCTGGTGGCGGTCTTCATCTTCTGGGGCTTTGATGCCGCCCTGTCGATGTCGGAGGAGACCGAGGGCACCGCAGAGCAGTCCGGACGGACCGGTGTGACGGCGATCTTGATCACCGTCATCACCTACGTGGTGTTCAGCGTCGCGGCGCTTGCCTATGCCGGCATCGACGACAGCAGTGAGGGAAGCCTGACGAATGCCGCCAACATCGATGACATCTTCTCCGGTTTGGCGCGCGACGCCGTCGGCCCAAGCGGGGCACTGATCGCCGCGGTGATCGTAGGTCTGTCGGCATTCTCGGCAACCCTGTCCACGGTGATGTCGACGGTGCGCGGGGTGTTGTCGATGGCCACCTACAAGGCGCTGCCGGGGCGCTTCGCCTCCGTCGACGATGTCCGGCAGACCCCGACGTTCGCGACGTGGTTCATCGGTCTGACGACACTCGCCATTTATGGCGGCCTCGTGTTGGTGAGCGACAGCATCGTCGAGGACTGCGTCTACAGCGTCGGTATCGCCATCATGACCTACTACTCGGTGGTGGCCGTGTCATCGGTGCTGTACTTCTGGGACACCGCATTCGGCCACTGGCGCACGGCGTTGGAGCAGGTGATCCTGCCGGGTATCGGCGCCTTGGTGCTAATCCCGGTCGGTCTCTTCGAGGCCTACCAGATGATGAGCCCGGAATACGGTTCGGGCGGTTCGCTGGCCGGAATCGGCACCGTGTTCGTCATCGGTGTGCTCAGCCTGATCGGCGGCGTCATTCTGATGATCATCTGGAATCTGAAGTCGCCGGCCTTCTTTCGCGGTGAGACGCTGGCGCGCGAGCGCACCCATCGGACCGGGAAAGTCTGAGCGCGCCTACAGAAAGCGAACCACCGCGGTCGTGATGTCGTAGTAGGCGCCCACGATCGCGAAATCGTTGGACTGCTCGGCTTCTCTGAGCATTGCGCTGTCCTTGCGGATTCGGTCCTTGACCGCGCGTACGTTTCGCGTGATGGCATCTTCAAGACTGGTGGCGCCGGCGATGGCGGGCTTGATGGTGTCGACGATCGACTGGATGTTGCCGCCCGGTTCCGCATTCGTGTACGCGGCATTGACCGCTCCGCAGTCCGAGTGGCCAAGGACCACCAACACTTTGGACTTCAGTACCGCCTGGCCGTACTCGAGGCTCCCCAGATTGGTGGGTGAGACTGCGATGTTACCGGCCTCGCGCACGACGAAGATGTCGCCGACAAATTGGTCGAAGATGATTTCCGGCGCAAGCCGACTGTCGGCGCAGCCGAGAACGCTGGCGAATGGTTCCTGTTTCTGATCTATTCCGGAAGTCCAGAGGAGTTCGATATCGGCGGTGTTGCGGACCTGCGGTGCGTTCGTGGCGAACCGTGCGTTGCCGTCGACCAGTGCCTGGATGGCGTCGTCGGGGCTCGCAGGTCTGGGCGGCGGGCCCACGCTGTCGATGACGTCTTTGGCGGTCTTGGTCGTGCTGCAGGCCGAGAGGGTTAACGCCGCCACCGGCAGAGCGCCAAGAAATAGTCGTCGTGTTGTCATAGGTCTACCTTTGCGTCAGGGCTTCATTTCATAGGCGTTGCTGTAGGACAGCACCTCAGCCACGAACATCTGCTCGGTCTCGGTGTCGATGCGGGGCTTGTGAACAATCGCCAATCCCGCCGCACTCTGCGCCGCGGTTGCCGATGCCTGGCCGTGCAACTGAACTGCCTGATCGGCCATATCCCGGACAAACACCGCGAAGATGCGATCGAGGTGCGCCTCGGTGAGGTCGGAGAGATCGCTGACTGAGCCCGGACGGGTCTCGCCATGGTCGAACGCCAGTGCAGCGGACTCGAGAATAAGCTCGGCATAGACGATCTGCGCGAAAAGCTGACCGAGCACCTGCAGATAGTCGAGATCTTTCTGCTGAGCGTCCGTCGGCGGGGCCGTCAGGACCAACTGGGTGAACGCGTCGATCTGCTCGCGGAAGATACGCACGTTGGCGAGATGTGCGAACCGCTCGAAGGTGGGACGCCAGTCGGCGAATCCGATCGAACCCAGGCCCTTGGCCGGACCCTGATGAAACAGATACCCGTCGTCGGTATCATCCTGGCGGACCGGGATATCCGGATACTGTTGTGCCGCGCCATGTGCCGCGCCAAGGTATTGCGGCATGAATTTCAGCACCAGCGCGATGTTGACGTGCACAGTGCCCTCGAGTTTGGGCAGCGCGCGGATGTCAGCGGCAGCTCGACTGAAATAGGTATCGCGTTCGAAGCCGCGGGCAGCGATGACATCCCACAACAGGTCGATGACGCGCTCACCTTCGCTGGTCACCTTCGCCTTGGTGATCGGATTGAAGAGCAGGAAGCGCCGGTCGTCCTCGCTGGCGGAGCGGAAGTAGTCGGTTGACCTGGCGGCGAAAATCTTCATCGCCACCAGGCGCGCATAGGCGTCGCCGAGCATGCGGCGCACGTGCGGGAAGTCTGTGACCCGGTTGCCGTAGAGGATGCGGTTGTTGGCGTGGGTGACGGACTCGAAGAAGGCGTGCTCGCAGATGCCGATGCTAGCCCAGCCGAGGTTGACCTTGCCGACGTTGACCGTCGCCAATGCGGCGTCGAAGGCGGCCTTGCCCACGTGCAGGATGTCGGACTGCGCCAGCGGATAGTCATGCAGGTTGAATGCGGCGACGAACATCTGCCCGGCGACGACGTTCTTGATCAGTTCATAGGCCCGGTGGCTGGGATCGACCAGGAAGAACACATGCTCGCCGGGATGCTCGGGATCGTTATCGGCGAACTTGCCGTAAACGCTGAGCCGACCGGCGGCGTTGCCGTTGCCGATGTACCACTTGCCGCCACTGGCGCTGAACCCGTCGGCGGTACGGGTGAGGATCATGTCCGAGGAATAGATATCGGCGCCGTGTTCGCGTTCGGAGAGTCCGAATCCGAAGATGTGGCCCTCTTCCAACAGGCCGGCGACTAGTGTGCGCGCCTCGTCGTTTTCGCTGAGCCACACCGGGCCCAGACCGAGCACCGAGACCTGCCAGGCATACCAGTGCGCTAGTGAGTAGAAGCCCAGGATCTCGTTGAGTTCATTGATCCGAGCGAGATCCCAGCGCGCATCGTCATTGCCGACCAGGGCGCCGACCTCGGCAGGCGTGGCGAAGGTGGCGAAGATCTTTTTATCAGCAATCAGTTTCAGGAAGTCGCTGTACCACTCCCCGGAGTAGTACTCGTCTTTGTTGCGGGCCAGACCCTTGCTCTCAAAGAACTCGATCAACGCGAGGAGCTGCCGGCGAGTGCCCTCGTCGAAGGAACTCGGGTCATATGTGCGGGGATTGAAGAGCAGGGACATGTGTCCTCCTGGGCCTGGCTTGCCTGGCGCTTCGCCAACGCCTGCCAACTTTACGCGGGGTGAAAATTGTCAGTGTCGGGTTCTATTATCGAATGTATGTTCGATTCTTTGGGCGAGCCGGGGTTGCTGGCGGAGATGGCTGGGGCGCAGCGTGATGAGCGGGCGGCGGTGGCGCGGCGGTTGTTGGCGGCGGGTCGGTTGTGTCAGGTGCGGATGGCTGATCGGGATGCGCTGGATCGGTTGCAGTGGTGTATCGACAATTGGGAGGCAGTGGCCGCGGAGTTGGGCGCGGAGTTGGGCATCAGTCGCGGCCGGGCGTCCTCTCAGATGAATTACGGCTTGGAGCTGTTGGAGCGGTTGCCGAAGTTGGGTGCGGTGATGGCGGCCGGGTTAGTGGATTTCCGGGTGATCGCGGTGGTGGTGTTTCGCACCGGGTTGATCAACGATGCGCAGGTGTTGGCGGAGATCGATGCGCAGCTTGCTGCGGTGGCGCCGGGGTGGAATGCGTTGTCGCGTCGCCGTGTCACGGAGTTGGTGGATTGGCGGGTGCGGGAGCTCGATCCTGCCGCCGAGCGGGTGGCGCGCAGCGCTGATGACGACCGTCATGTGGAGATCGGTCCGTCCCAGAATGGGCTGGCGGAGTTTTGGGGTGTGGTGCGGGCTCCGGATGCGGCGGTGTTGGATCAGCGGTTGGATCTGTTGGCGGGGACGGTGTGCCGAGGGGATTCGCGCACGAAGCGGCAGCGTCGGGCGGATGCGTTGGCGGCGTTGGCGGCGGGGCAGGGCGCGATGGTCTGTGATTGCGGGTCCGAACAGTGCCCGGCCACTGATGTCGATGCGACGCCAGCCCAGGTGGTTATTCATGTGGTCGCGGAGCAGGCCACGTTGTCGGGGGAGTCCACTGCGCCGGGGTATCTGCCCGGGTTCGGTGCGGTGGCGGCGGAGACGGTCCGGGATCTGGCGACTCGGGCCCGGGTGCGGCCCATTAAGCCCGCGTCCGGCTTCACCGCCGAGTTGCAGTATCGGCCGTCGGTGGCGTTGGCGGAGTTCATTCGGGCCCGTGATTTATGGTGCCGGTTCCCGGGATGTGATGTGGCGGCGCAGTTCTGCGACCTTGATCATTCCGTCCCATGGATGGCCGGTGGGTTGACCCATCCGTCCAACATTCACCTGAAGTGTCGTCCGCATCATCTTTTGAAAACATTTTGGTGCGGGGAGAACGGTTGGGCCGAAAAGCAATTTGCCGATGGAACCATCGTGT
>CAMDFY010000046.1 GCA_945897705.1 Bifidobacterium breve
TTTCCGGACAGATGACGCATCCAGACCCACACCATGAATGGAAGCGCAAGCACCGCAGTGGCTTTGACGGCAACCGCGATGGCGATCAGTGCTGCTCCAGCGATGTGGTGGCGGGAGAAGGTCAGCGCAATGCCGGCCATCATGAGCCCGATCATCAGCATTTCGTTATGCACGCCACCCATCAGGTGGACTATCACCAGGGGGTTGAGTACGCAGATCCACAGCGCTACGGCTCCGCTAGCGCCGACGTGGCGGGCCACCCGCGGCGCCGCCCAGATCAACAATGCCAGGCCCGGCAGCATGCACAGCCGAAGCAGGATGGTCCCGGTCACCACATTGTCGCCGGCGAGCAAGGTGACGAACTTGGCGATCAGGATGAACGCCGGGCCGTACGGCGCCGGTGTGGTGATCCAGACTGAACTGACGTCATCGAGAAGGGGATTCGGGTTCTCGATCGGTCCGACCGCGTACGGATCGAACCCGTCTCGCAGCAGTGCGCCCTGGGCGAGATAGGAGTAGGCGTCGCGGCTGAACAGCGGCACGCTGGCCATCAACGGAACCAGCCAGACCCCGGTGGTGACGATCAACGCGTACTCGCTGACCCCGGGACCGTCGATTAACCTGCGGCCCAACCAGATCCAGGCCGCCAGGAGCATCCCGACGCCCAGCCACACCAGCACTGACGAGACCACGACGCCGTGACCGAATCGCAGCCAGGACAGGTGCGCAGATTCCAGCAGGGGGTCGCGCTGGCGGGTGCTGCCGGCACCGACACCGCCCACCGCGATCAGCGCCGCACCCACAAACCCCAGCAGCGCCGGGCGGCTCTCGTCGCCGCGCGCGAAAGCCGCCAGCCGGGGTAGGCCCGTTGGTGGCGACGCAGCGGTCGGCGGTGTGGTGGCGGACATCGGCCTCAGCTCAATCCACTAGGCCGACCGATTGGCGGCCAATCCGGCGAGTTCGGTCAGGCCGACCTTCGCACCGGCGTTGATCGGTGCGGTCGCCAGGACGCCCAGGGCGCGATCGGTGAGCATGTTGATGCGGTCCTCCACCGCGGCCAGGGCGCCGACCGACTCGATGACGCCACGCAACTCGCGCACCTGCGCTTCGGTCAGGTCGGTGCCGATCGAGGATCGGAGCAGCGCGGCGGCGGCCGGGTCGGACTGTCCGGCCCGGCTTACGGCTTCGGCCAGTAGCACGGTGCGCTTGCCCGCCCGAAGGTCATCACCGGAGGGTTTGCCGGTGACGGCGGGGTCGCCGAATACGCCAAGCACGTCGTCGCGCAACTGGAACGCCACGCCCAGGTCGGTGCCGAATTGGTGGAAAATCGCTTGGACATCGGGCCGGTCCGCCGCTATGGCAGCGCCCATTTGCAGCGGTCGCGAGATTGTGTAGGACGCCGTCTTGTAGGTGTTGACGTTCATCGCGGACTCGATGGATTCGGCGCCGCTGGACTCGGCGACGATGTCGAGGTACTGCCCGCCCAGCACTTCGGTTCTGATGTCGGACCAGACCCGCAGGACGCGTTGTCGGTCCGCCGGAGGCAGGTCCGCGCCGCCGACGATGTCATCGGCCCACACCAGCGAGAGGTCGCCGAGCAGGATCGCCGCTGACCGGCCGAACTGCTCGGCAGATCCGTGCCAGCGGCGACCGCGATGCAACTCGGTGAAATGCATGTGTGCGGTCGGCATGCCCCGGCGGGTGGCAGAGTCATCGATGACGTCGTCGTGAACCAGCGCGCAGGCGTGGAGCAATTCCAACGCGGCGAACAACCTCATGGTCGGTTCGTCGACAGCATTGTTGGGATCGGCGGTCACGGCACGGTAGCCCCAGTAGGCGAATGCCGGTCGCAGTCGCTTTCCGCCGCGCAGCACGAAGTCTTCCAGGATCCCTATCAGGGCGTCGTAATCGGTGCCGAGGTACGCGGCGTCACTGCGTCGTTCGGTCAGGTACTTGCGAAGCTGGTCGGTCACCGCGGCGGCCAACTCTGCGGCGGACGGCACTGCGGCGTGGACGCTCAGTGGGTTGCTCCTGTCTCTTCGCGATCCTCGCCCGGATCTGCGGTCGCAAATCGGGGTGCGGTGTCGCGATCGCGCCAGGCGAGGGCGCCGATCACGCCGGCGACGGCGAACGCCGCCAGGCCGAGCCACACTGCCGCGGTACGGAACGAGCGCGTGCTGGGGTCGGTGTAGCGAGCTTGGGCACTCATGGTCGTGACGACGCCGGGCTTGAGTTGCCACTCAACGGCACCGGTACCCACCCGTTCGCCGTTCGTTGAGGTGACCTCGCCCGGAAACGCGGCACTGAATCGCACGTCGGCTTCAGGGTCGATGACGGTGGTCAGATCGACGCGACCTTCCAGGATCACCAGGTTTCCCGCCCGGCGCAGCGTGATGTCCACTCCGGAGGCGTCTTTACTCAGGCTGGCGAGTTGCGGCAGTTCGGCGAAGGACAGGCCGGAGAACGCGGCTTGGGACCCAACGAAGCCGTCCGCTTCGTAGCTCGATACGTCGACCTTCTCGCTGAATGACATGTTCTCGTCGAACTGCGGCCCGCGGTCACTGTCATTACGGGGCTTGCTGGCCGCGAGGATCTCACCGGAGACCAGATCGTCGGGAGACACCGTGATCGAGGCCTGAAGACGCAGGCACCCCGTCGCCAGTGGTGCCAGGAACAGAAGCAGCAGCACCAGTGCTCGCAGGCGAGTGCGGCGGGGGCTCCACTCGGGGGATCGCACCAGACGATCGTGCCAGACTCGCACTACAGCGGCAGCGTCCGACCCAGGATGGCGAATGCCCGTGGGTCGCCGGAGAAGTGATAACCCCGGATGATGTCGGTGAAACCCAATCGGCGATACAGCCGCCATGCACGGTTGGCCTCGCCGTTGGTTTCCGGTGTCGAGAGCAGCACATTGGCCTCGCCGCGGTCGGTCAGCAGTCGACGGGCGAGCGCTTCACCCAGGCCGCGGCCCTGCGCGTCCGGGGCGATGTGCAGTTCGGTCAGTTCGAAGTAGTCACCCATCAGGCGGGCGGTCTCTTCGCGGGAAAATCCCATCCGGTGCAGGCCCCGTAACACCTGCTGCTGCCACCACTGATCCGGTGCTCCGCGGTAGCCGTAGGCCACTCCAAGAAGCGGCGCGGCGGCGGCCAGTTGCTCGGTGGGCCCAGAGTCCTCGGTCGGCAGATCGGTCTCGACCGCAGCCACTGCACGCCAGCCGTGCCGCCCGGTGTGTTCGAGCCACATCGACGCCCGCTGGGACTCGGTTCCGCGTGGGTATCGCATCGCATCGACATAGATGTTGAGTGCCTCGGGCAGTCGGCGCTGCATGTCGGCGGGCGTCATGTCGATCAGGTAGGTCGGCAACGCCTGGGTTCCCCCTCTCGACGTCGGTCCGGCCGAGGCGGCCGATGAGTCATTATGACGCCGGACGGCCCGGCGCCGGGCCCGGTGATGACGTTCGTCTGACGTGGCCGCGGCCGGAGCCGACGAATCGGTGCGCCGGGATACACTGATCCAACGGCGACTTCAGGTCAAATAGGTGGCCGAACTGGGTGGTGTCGGGAACCATGGCCTCGTATCATCTGGATACCCGACCCGGACGTCGCCGGGTCGTACACACATACGAGAAGCAACGGCCGAGTCGGACAAGGAGGGACCAATGCCACTCTCCGATCATGAGCAGCGGATGCTCGATCAGATTGAGAGCGCTCTCTACGCGGAAGATCCCAAGTTCGCCTCCAGTGTTCGCGGGGGAACGCTGCGGGCGCCCTCAGCGCGCCGGCGCCTGCAGGGTGCCGGGCTCTTCCTGCTTGGGCTGGCGATGCTGGTGGCTGGGGTAGCGATCAAGGCCACCATGATCGGCGGCTTTCCGGTGCTGTCGATCCTGGGCTTTCTGGTGATGTTCGCCGGCGTGGTCTTCGCCGTCACCGGACCGCGGGGTCCCGGCGGTCCCACCGGCGTAGCCACACCGAACCAGGCTCGCCAGCGGCGCGCCCGGGGCGCGGGCGGATCCTTCACTAACCGTATGGAGGACCGCTTCCGCCGTCGTTTCGACGAATAGCGTCCAATCGCGAGATAACGCCAGTTCGGCAAGCTTGGCACCGCCGGGTTTGCCATCATCGGTGGCTAGCGGTCGCCCTCGTCCCTCAGCGCTCTTTTCCGCCCCACTTCGACCCACCGCGCCCCGAACTGGGACTTCGGCAACGATTCCCGGTCCGGGCCGGGCCACCCTGGCTCCTGACACCCAAAAAGTGGGACATCGCGCCGCTTTGAGGTGAATTTTGAGAGCAAAGTGGGGCAATGTGGGGTAATGTGGCGGACATTGGAGCGGCGGGCGCTCCGGGTTGTCGCAGCGGTGAGGAGAGGTGCGCACATGTTTCTCGGCACCTATACCCCCAAGTTGGACGACAAAGGTCGGCTGACGTTGCCCGCCAAATTCCGAGACGCGCTGGCAGGTGGGCTGATGGTCACCAAAAGCCAAGACCACAGTCTGGCGGTCTACCCCCGCGCACAATTCGAACAGCTGGCGCAGCGTGCCACCCGAACGTCCAGGAGCAATCCCGAGGCCAGGGCGTTTCTGCGCAACCTGGCAGCTGGCACCGACGAGCAGCATCCGGATACCCAGGGCCGGATCACGCTGTCAGCTGACCACCGTCGCTACGCCGGCCTCGCCAAGGACTGCGTGGTGATCGGGGCTGTCGATTTCCTCGAGATCTGGGACGCCGCGGCGTGGCAGGACTACCAGCAAACCCATGAAGAAAACTTCTCCGCGGCCAGCGATGACGCACTCAGCGACATCATCTGAGTCCGCGGTGGCGCCGCACCCCCGTGCAGCGTGGCCTCTGTCCGAATCGACCCTGACGTACTTCCCCGACGCCAGGTTTGAGACGGACAGGGACCTCGATGCACGGGCAGTGCTCAGCCGACCCGGGTTGCTCCGGCCCGGGTCCCACCGATCCGGAGGATCCGCCGTGGCCCCGTCAGCCGACCCGGATCCCGACCACGGGCATGTCCCGGTCCTGGTGGATCGATGTGTGGAACTTATGGCCCCGGCACTGAGCGCCCGCGCCGCCGATGGTTCCGGCGCGGTGTTGATCGATGCCACCCTCGGGGCCGGCGGTCACGCCGAGCGCTTCCTGCGAGAGTTTCCCGGCCTGCGGCTGATTGGGCTTGACCGGGATCCGGACGCGTTGGCGATCGCGGCATCCCGGCTTGAAATGTTCGGTGACCGGGTGAACCTGATGCGCAGCCGTTACGACGAGATTCCGGCAGCGCTTGCTGAAAACGGACTTGCCGCAACCGATTCGGTTGATGGAGTGCTGTTCGACCTCGGTGTCTCGTCTATCCAGTTGGATCGGCCTGAGCGGGGTTTTTCCTATTCCAAGGATGCGCCGCTGGACATGCGGATGGATCCGGACGCCCCGGTGACCGCGGCCGATATTCTCAACACCTACGATCGCACCCGGCTGACCGAGGTCCTGCGCCGGTTCGGCGAAGAGAAGTTCGCCTCGCGGATCGCCGGGTTCATCGTCACCCGCCGCACCCAACGACCTTTCTCCCGCACCGGTGAACTCGTGGAACTGCTCTATGAGGCGATTCCTGCTGCAACCCGGCGGACCGGCGGACACCCCGCCAAGCGGACGTTCCAGGCGCTGCGGATCGCGGTGAACGCGGAACTGGAGTCGTTGACGGCGGCTCTTCCGGCTGCGCTTGCCGCGCTGCGGCCGGGTGGGCGGACCGTCGTGATGGCGTATCAGTCGCTCGAGGACCGCATCGTCAAGACCGTCCTCACCGCGGCAACGGCATCCCGCACACCCGAGGGCCTGCCGGTGGAACTTCCCGGATACGAGCCGCTTTTCGTCGCCCTCACCCGGGGTGCGGAACGGGCCGACGCCGCAGAGATCGATCGGAACCCGCGCAGCGCGCCGGTCCGGCTTCGCGCCGTCAGACGATCTACACCCCTCGGTGACGGAGAGGACAGTTGATGAAGGTCAAGACGGCCCGCGCCGCAGATTCGAGCCAGCTTAAAGGGATGGGTGCCACGCGCGGCGGCCGGCCTCGTGCGGCCAGCGGTACCCGTGCCGGCCGGCCTCGCGAGCCGCACGGACGTCCCGCCGGACCGCGCACCGCACCGGCGGCGCGGCCGGTAGACCGCACCGCGAGACCCAAGGACACCACTGCGGCGAAGGCGCGCGCGAAGGCTCGCAAAGCCAAGGCTCCCAAACTAATCCGGCTATCGCTGCGTGAGCGGATGATCCTCAGGCTGGAGGGCGTTGATCTTCGCCCCCGGGCACTGTTGGCCAGGATTCCGTTCGTGATGCTGGTCATCGGTGCGCTCGCCCTGGGGTTGGGTATCACCCTGTGGCTGTCGACGGCATCGGCGCAGCGGTCCTACCAACTCGGTAGCGCCCGTTCGCTCAACGATGCGTTGACGCAGCAGAAGGAAGCCCTGGAGCGCGACGTGCTGCAGGCGCAGTCGGCCCCCGCCCTGGCTGACGCGGCTCGCAACCTGGGCATGATCCCGTCCAGTGACACCGCGCACCTGGTACAGGATCCGATCGGGAACTGGGTGGTGGTCGGCCAGCCCAAACCCGCCCAGGGTGCCCCGCCACCACCGCTGAACTCAAAACTGCCCGAACTCGCTCCGCCCGCCCCACCCACGCCTGTGGCGGTGGCGCCGAAACCGGGTGCCTTCGCAGAGGTGCCGAGTCGGATCGCCCCGGTGCCGATCCCGGGCACCGTCCACGCGGGCGCCGGTGTGGCCGGCCCGGGCGTCCCGGTCGCGCCACCGGTGTCCGGCCCACCGACATCGGACACGCTGGCGATCGGGCCTGCGACGCCAGGAGTGCCCCTCGCGCCTACAGTTCCTGCTGTGCCGAATGGGACGCCAGGGACGGCCGGGCTCTTTGTGCCTGCAGTGCCCCCAGTGCCTGCAGTGCCTGCAGTGCCCCCAGTGCCTGCAGTGCCTGCAGGGCCTCTGGCGCCCCCCGGACCGGCTCAATTGGCTGGACCGGCCCAATGAGTCGGACCCGCACACCGGATCGGCGGCATCCCGGGTCTGGTCGGCGGACCCGTGCGAGTGGAGCCCAACCGGCGACGGTGGGCCGCTCTGCGAAATCCAGGCGCACCCGAACGGCCACCGAAATCGATTCGGCGAGTTCGACTTTCGTCTACCGCTACCGGGTGGGCAGCGCCGTCATCTTCGTTGCTCTGCTGGTGGCCACTGCCCAGCTGTTCAATTTGCAGGTGCCCCAGGCGGCCGGTCTGCGCGCTCAGGCCGCCGGGCAACTCAAGGTCACCGACGTCGAAAAGGCGGTCCGGGGCAGCGTGGTGGACAACAGCTTCAATAAGCTTGCGTTCACCACCGAGGCGCGGGCACTGACGTTCCAGCCGAACAAGGTCCGCGAGCAACTCGCCGAAGCCAAGCTGAAGTCGCCCACGGCCCCGGACCCGGAGCAGCGGCTGCGGGAGATCGCCCGGGACGTTTCGGCCAAACTGAACAATGCGCCGGATTATGCGACAGTTCTCAAGAAACTCCGCAGCACCGAGACGTTCGTCTACCTGGCCCGGGCCGTCGATCCAGCCATCGCACTGGCGATCTCGAAGAAATTCCCCGAGGTTGGCGCCGAGCGTCAGGACATCCGTCAGTACCCCGGCGGATCCCTGGCCGCCAACGTCGTGGGCGGGATTGACTGGGATGGCCATGGGCTGATGGGCCTCGAGGAGTCGATGGATTCAGTGTTGGCCGGCACCAACGGATCGGTCACCTATGACCGCGGCTCCGATGGTGTGGTGATCCCGGGCAGTTACCGAAACCGCCACGACGCCGTCAACGGTTCGACCGTGCAGTTGACTCTCGACAGCGATATTCAGTTTTATGTCCAGCAACAGGTGCAACTGGCTAAGAACGCATCCGGCGCGAAGAACGTCTCCGCGGTGGTGCTTGACGCCAAGACCGGACAGGTCCTGGCGATGGCGAACGACAACACCTTCGATCCCAGTCAGGACGTCGGCAGGCAGTCCGACCGGCAGATCGGTAACTTGGCGGTGACGTCTCCGTTTGAACCCGGCTCAGTGAACAAGATCGTCGCTGCGGCGTCAGTGATCGAATTCGGGTTGTCCAATCCCGATGAGGTGCTGTCGGTTCCCGGTTCGATCAACATGGGCGGAGTGAACATCCGCGACGCGTGGGGCCACGGGGTAATGCCGTACACCACCACCGGAATATTCGGGAAGTCGTCCAATGTCGGCACCCTGATGCTGGCGCAGCGGATCGGCCCGGAGCGCTACTACGAGATGCTCGGTAAGTTCGGGCTGGGTCAGCGCACGGGAGTCGGCCTGCCGGGGGAGAGTGCGGGAATCGTCCCTCCGATTGACCAGTGGTCGGGAAGTACGTTCTCCAATCTCCCCATTGGACAGGGTCTTTCGATGACACTCCTGCAGATGACCGGGATGTATCAGGCCATCGCCAACGACGGAATGCGGATCCCGCCGCGGATCGTCAAGGCGACCATCGCCGCGGATGGAACCACTACCGCCGAACCCCAGCCCGGAGGTATCCGGGTTGTTTCGCCGGAGACCGCGCGCACAGTGCGCAACATGTTGCGGGCGGTTGTTCAGCGCGATCCAATGGGCACCCAGCAGGGCACCGGCGCCGCCGCCGCCGTCGAGGGATACCAGATCGCAGGCAAGACCGGCACTGCCCAGCAGATCAACCCCGGCTGCGGCTGCTACTACGACGACGTTTACTGGATCACCTTCGCCGGCATGGCTCCGGTGGATGACCCGCGCTACGTCGTCGGTTTGATGATGGACGCCCCGGTCCGGAACTCCGACGGGACCCCCGGCCACTCGGCCGCCCCACTGTTCCGCAGCATCACCGCCTGGCTGTTGCAGCGCGACAACGTCCCGCTCTCACCAGATCCCGGCCCGCCGTTGACCCTTGAGGCCGCCTAAGGCATTCGGACGCGCCTGCTCGGTAGGGTGAAGGGCCGATCAGATGGCCGGCTGACGAGAGGTGGCGTGCGTTGACGAGTGCCTTGCGGCCGCGCACGACACCCGGCCTACCCCTGGCGACCCTGGCCGCCAGAATCGGCGCGGTGCCGGCCGGGACCGGCCCAGCGCCCGCCAGGATTGAGCCAGCGTCCGCCGGTGCCAGGGGCGTGGCTGATGTCCGCGTTCGCGGTGTCACCCTGCGCGCCCAGGATGCCGTTGTCGGCGACCTGTTCGCGGCACTGCCCGGGGCGACGGTGCACGGGGCCGAGCACACCGCGGCCGCAGTCGAGGCCGGCGCTGTCGCGGTGCTCACCGATGCCGACGGCGTGGCGGTGATCCGTCGCCTGCTCGGTGTCGACTCGCCACCGGTGCCGGTGATGGTGCATCCCGCGCCGCGTTCGGTGCTCGGGGCACTGTCCGCCGACGTCTACGGGCACCCGTCCGATCGCATTGCGGTGCTGGGAGTCACCGGTACCTCCGGCAAGACCACCACCGCGTATCTGATCGAGGCCGGATTGCTCGCCGCGGGCCGGACAGCGGGATTGATCGGCACCGTGGGAGTCCGGATCGCCGACTCCGACGTGCCCACCTCGGTTGTGTCCGGTGTGCTGACCACGCCGGAGGCCCCCGCGCTTCAGGGCTTGCTCGCGGTGATGGTGGAACGCGGTGTCGACACGGTGGCGATGGAGGTGTCCAGTCACGCGCTCGAACTCGGGCGAGTCGACGGAATCCGTTTTGCGGTAGGAGGTTTCACTAATCTCTCGCGTGACCATCTCGACTTTCACCCGACGATGGAGGCCTACTTCGAGGCCAAGGCACGACTGTTCGACCCTGATTCCCCGACCCATGCCCAACTCGCTGTGGTGTGTGTCGACGACGAGGCGGGCCGGGCCATGGCGCAGCGCGCCCGGGCGGCGGTCACCGTCAGCGTGACGGGCCAACCAGCGGACTGGTACGTCGAGGACGTCGTCGTCCTCGACGGAGATCCGCGGGCCGGCCTTCAAGAGTTCAGCGCCGTCGACCCGGCCGGGGTGCGCCATCGATTGCGCATCCGGCTCCCCGGGCGCTACAACGTGGCCAACGCGTTGCTGGCGCTGGCCATGTTGGACGCGGTCGGGGTATCTCCCGAGCAGGCCGCACCCGGATTGCGCACGGCCTCGGTTCCGGGCCGACTCGAAGTAATCGAGCGAGGTCAGGACTTTCTGGCGGTCGTCGACTACGCGCATAAGCCCGGCGCGCTGCGCGCGGTGCTGGAGACGTTGCACAGGCCCGGAGCGCGGCTGGCCGTGGTTTTCGGCGCGGGCGGCAACCGCGACGCCGGGAAGCGGGAGCCGATGGGTCGGGTCGCCGCCGAGATCGCCGATCTGGTGATCGTGACCGACGACAATCCGCGCGACGAGGATCCGGGCGCGATTCGGTCCGTCATCGTCGGCGGGGCGGCTGCCGCCACCAGGGATCCGGCCGCGTTGGTGCTTGACATCGCCGACCGGCGCGCGGCGATCGCCCATGCCGTCGGCTGGGCTCGGCGCGGCGACGTGGTGGTGATCGCCGGCAAGGGCCACGAGACGGGCCAGACGGCCGGCGGAACCACCCGGCCTTTCGACGACCGCGACGAACTGGCGCGCGCGCTGGAGGATCTCGCGCGGTGATCGCTCTGACCGTGGCCCAGATCGCCGACATCGTCGGCGGCAGGTTGACCGATATCGACCCGGCCGAGGCGGCATCGACGCCGGTGACCGGGCCGGTCGAGTTCGATTCGCGGGCCATCGCCCCCGGCGGACTGTTCCTGGCGTTGCCCGGAGCCAATTCCGACGGCCATGACTTCGCCGCCGCCGCCATGGCCGCCGGCGCGGTCGCGGTGCTGGCGGCCCGACCGGTCGGCGTACCGGCCATCGTGGTCCCGCCGGCGGCGGCATCCGATGCCCAGGCCGGGGTGTTCGAGCACGACAACGATGGTTCCGGCGCCGCCGTGCTGAGCGCACTGGCCACCCTCGCCACCGCGGTGGCCGCCGACCTGGCCGACCGTGGGCTGCGCATCGTCGGAATCACCGGATCGTCGGGCAAGACGTCGACGAAGGATCTCATTGCGGCGGTCTTGCGGCCCCTGGGTGAGGTGGTGGCACCGCCCGGGTCGTTCAACAACGAACTCGGCCTGCCCTGGACGGTGTTGCGGGCCACCGAGGAGACCGATTTTCTGGTGCTGGAAATGTCGGCGCGGCATCCGGGAAACATCGCCGCCCTGGCGCGGATCGCGCGGCCTTCGATCGCGGTGGTGCTCAACGTCGGAACCGCGCACCTCGGCGAGTTCGGCTCGCGGGAGGTGATTGCTCAGACCAAAGGCGAACTCGTCGAGGCGGTCGGGCCACCCGGCGTGGTGATTCTCAATGCCGATGACCCATTGGTGGCCGCGATGGCGGACCGAACGACGGCGCGGGTCAGAACCGTCGGCCGAAGCGTGAGCGCGGACGTCCGGGCCGAGGACGTCGAACTCGACGAACTCGCTCGGCCCCGGTTCACCCTTGTCACCGCGGCCGGCCGGGTGGCCGTTGCGCTGGCCGTCCACGGTGAGCACCAGGTCGGCAATGCGCTCAGCGCCGCGGCGGTGGCAACCGAATGCGGTGCCACTCTCGACCAGGTCGCCGACGCGCTGGCGGGTGCCGGGCCGGCGTCGCGGCACCGGATGGAAGTCCACGCCCGCGCTGACGGCGTGACCATCATCAACGACGCCTACAACGCCAATCCCGAATCCATGCGAGCCGGACTGCAGGCGCTGGCGGTGATGGCGCGACAATCATCGGATTCGCGGCGTAGTTGGGCGGTGCTCGGTGAGATGGGCGAACTCGGCGCGGACTCGATTGCCGAACACGATCGACTCGGACGCCTTGCGGTGCGCTTAGATATCAGTCGGCTCGTCGTCGTTGGAACCGGGAGACCTGTGAACGCCATGCACCGCGGGGCAATCATGGAGGGTTCCTGGGGATCGGAGTCGATCATGGTTCCCGACGCCGACGCCGCGTTGGCACTGCTGCGCGCGGAACTGGCCCCCGGGGACGTGGTACTGGTCAAGGCGTCGAACGCGGCCGGCTTAGGGGCGCTGGCGGAGGCGCTGGCTGCGGTCGGTGGCCCTTGCCGGGAAGCACCCGGATGAGACTGATTCTGTTCGCCGTCGGCATTTCGCTTGCGGTGGCGATTCTGCTCACGCCGGCGCTGATCCGGTTGTTCACCCGACAGGGCTTCGGGCAGGAGATCCGCGCCGACGGCCCGCCCAGCCACCATGCCAAGCGCGGCACCCCGTCGATGGGCGGGGTGGCGATCCTGGCCGGGATCTGGGCGGGTTATCTGGGCGCGCACCTGGTCGGGGCGGTGCTCGGCGGCACCGGGCCGTCCGCCTCGGGGGTGTTGGTGTTGGGCTTGGCAACCGCGCTGGGCGCGGTGGGTTTTCTCGACGATCTGATCAAGATCCGCCGTTCGCGCAACCTCGGTCTGAACAAGACCGCCAAGACTCTCGGTCAGATCACCGCCGCCACGTTGTTCGGCATCCTGGTCCTTCAGTTCGCCAACGCCGACGGCCTGACCCCCGGCAGTCGTCAGTTGTCGTACGTCCGGGAGATCGCCACGGTGGCCCTGCCGCCGGTGTTGTTCGTGCTGTTCGTCATCGTGGTGGTCAGCGCCTGGTCGAACGCGGTGAACTTCACCGACGGCCTCGACGGTCTGGCGGCCGGATGTATGGCCATGGTCAGCGCCGCCTACGTGCTGATCACGTTCTGGCAGTTCCGCAACGCCTGCGCCACCGCCCCCGGCCTGGGCTGCTACAACGTCCGCGATCCGCTGGACCTGGCGCTGATTGCGGCCGCCACCGCCGGGGCATGTACCGGATTTCTGTGGTGGAACGCCGCGCCGGCGAAGATCTTCATGGGCGACACCGGATCGCTGGCACTCGGGGGCATCATCGCGGGACTATCCATCACCAGTCGCACCGAGGTGCTCGCGGTGGTACTCGGCGCGCTGTTCGTCGCTGAGGTCACGTCGGTGGTGGTGCAGATCCTGGCGTTCCGCACGACGGGACGGCGGGTGTTCCGGATGGCGCCATTCCATCATCACTTCGAACTGGTGGGCTGGGCCGAGACCACCGTGATCATCCGGTTCTGGCTGCTGACCGCGATCGCCTGTGGGCTCGGGGCGGCGTTGTTCTACAGCGAGTGGCTGACCGCCATTGGCGACTGACATGCCGGCCGAATCATTGCCGCTGGCGCCGGGAGCGCGGGTACTGGTGGCCGGTGCGCGGGTCACCGGACGCGCGGTGGTCGGCGCGCTGTCATCGCAGGATGTCGAGGTGACGGTCTGCGATGACGACCAGGCCGCCGCGCGGGGGTTGGGCGGCGCTTCCGGGATCTCCATGGCCGAGGCGATCGCGGGCGCCGGGAGTTTCGATCTGGTGATCACCAGTCCGGGCTTTGCGCCGACGGCGCCGGTCCTGGTTGCCGCGGCGGGGGCGGGTGTTCCGATCTGGGGTGACGTCGAACTCGCCTGGCGCCTGGATGCGGCCGGCATCTACGGTCCGCCGCGGCGGTGGCTGGTGGTAACCGGAACCAACGGCAAGACCACCACCACCTCGATGCTCTACGACATGCTCATCGCCGACGGGCGGTCCGCGGTGCTGTGCGGCAACATCGGCGACCCCGTTCTCGACGTGCTGGACCAGCCATCTGACCTGCTGGCCGTGGAGGTATCGAGCTTCCAGCTGTTCTGGTCGCCGTCGCTGCGACCCGAGGCCGGTGTCGTGCTCAACGTGGCCGAGGATCATCTCGACTGGCACGGCGGTTTTGAGGCCTATGCGGCGGCCAAGGCCCGTGCTCTCGACGGCCGGGTGGCGGTGGTGGGTCTCGACGACGCGGCGGCGTCCGCGTTGCTGCCCCGCGCCGCGGCCTCGGTTAAGGCCGGCTTTCGGCTCGGCGTCCCGGCGCCCGGTGAACTCGGGGTCCGCGATGGTGTGCTCGTCGACCGTGCTTTCGCCGACGATCTGAGCCTGGCAGCGGT
>CAMDFY010000047.1 GCA_945897705.1 Bifidobacterium breve
AGGTACCCCACCACCGTGATTCCCTCGACCGTGGTGCTGGACCGCGATCATCGGGTCGCTGCGGTGTTCCTGCGCGAGCTGCTTGCCGATGATCTGCTGCCGCTCGTGCAACGGTTGGCGGCCGAGCCGGTAGCGGCGGGCGGGGACACCCCGCGGTGACCGGTCTGGCCGAGACGGCGGCCGCCGGCCCCCTGCTGGTGGCGTTGGGGCTGTGCGTGCTGGCCGGCCTGGTGTCGTTCGCCTCGCCCTGTGTGGTCCCACTGGTTCCCGGCTATCTGTCCTACCTTGCTGCGGTGGTCGGTGTGGACGGCGCCGACGGGACCCGACGCTGGCGGGTCGTCGGCTCGGCCGCGTTGTTCGTGGCCGGATTCACCGTGGTGTTCGTCATGGGCACCGTCGCGGTGCTCGGGATGACGACGACGCTCATCACCAATCAGGTTGTGCTGCAACGTATCGGCGGCGTGGTGACGATCATCATGGGACTGGTGTTCATCGGGTACATCCCGGCACTGCAGCGACAGGTGCGGTTCACCCCGCGCCGGCTGGCGGGGCTGGCCGGGGCGCCTCTGCTCGGCGCGGTGTTCGCCCTCGGGTGGACGCCGTGTCTGGGCCCGACGCTGACCGGCGTGATCGCCGTCGCATCCGCCACCGATGGAGCCAGCGTCACCCGGGGGGTGGTGCTGGTGATCGCCTATTGCCTGGGCCTGGGCATCCCGTTCCTTGCTCTGGCGGTGGGTTCGGGATGGGCTGTTGGCGCCTTCGACTGGTTGCGTCGCAACACCCGCGCCATTCAGGTTCTCGGCGGTGTTCTGCTGATCATCGTGGGACTGGCCCTGGTGACCGGCGCGTGGAACGAGTTCATCTCATGGATACGGGATGGTTTCGTCAGTGATGTGAGGCTGCCGATATGACCCTGCTGTTGAAGGGATGGCGCGCGCTGACCTCGATGGGCACCGCGTTGGCACTGCTGTTCCTGCTCGCACTCGGGGCGGTGCCCGGCGCACTGCTGCCCCAGCGCAGCCTCAACGAGTCCAAGGTCGAGCAGTATCTGGCCGCGCATCCGGTGATCGGTCCTTGGCTGGACCGACTGCAACTGTTCGACGTGTTTTCCAGCTTCTGGTTCACCGCCGTCTACGCACTGCTGTTCATCTCGCTGGTGGGTTGTCTGACGCCGCGGACCTTCGAGCACATTCGCGGTCTGCGTGCGGTGCCGGTGGCCGTCCCGCGCAACCTCGGCCGGCTGCCCAAACACGCCCGGGCGGACGTCGCCGGCTCACCCGAGGCCCTCGCGGCGCTGATCTCCGACGAGTTGCGCGGGTGGCGGCGAGTCACCCGGCAGATCGGCGGTGCCACGGAGATCTCTGCCGAGAAAGGCTATCTGCGCGAATTCGGCAACATCGTCTTCCATTTCTCGCTACTGGGCCTGTTGGCCGCCGTCGCGATCGGAAAGTTGTTCAGCTACGAGGGCAACGTCATCGTGATCGCCAACGGCGGGCCCGGTTTCTGCTCGGCGTCCCCGGCCGCATTCGACTCGTTCCGGGCCGGCAACAGCGTCGATGGCACCTCGCTGTATCCGATGTGCCTGCGGGTCAACGACTTCCAGGCCCGCTACCTGGCCAATGGGCAAGCCACCGCGTTTGTGTCGAACATCGAGTACCAAGCCGGGGATGACCTGGCATCGGGAACCTGGCGGCCCTACACACTGGAGGTCAACCATCCGCTGCGGATCGGCGGAGACCGGGTGTACCTCCAGGGCCACGGCTACGCGCCGACTTTCACCGTGACTTTCCCCGGCGGGCAGACGCGCACCCAGACCATCCAGTGGCGCCCGGACGACGCCCTGACCCTGCTGTCCTCCGGCGTGGTCCGTGTCGATCCGCCGGCCGGCTTGTATCCGCCGGATCAGCGACGCAAAAACCAGATCGCGATCACCGGGTTGCTCGCGCCGACGCAGCAGATGGACGGCACCTTGCTGTCGTCGGGTTTCCCGGCACTGAACGACCCCGCGGTAGCGATCGACATCTACCGCGGCGATGCCGGCCTGGACAGCGGACGGCCGCAGTCGCTGTTCACCCTGGACAGCCGTCTCATCGAGCAGAAGCGGCTGACGAAGGTCAAGCGAACCAACCTGACCCTTGGTCAGGAGGTCCGGCTGGACGACGGCACGGTGGTGCGCTTCGACAAGGCGACTCCGTTCGTCAACCTCCAGGTTTCGCATGACCCCGCCCAGGTGTGGGTGCTGGTGTCGGCGATGACAATGATGGCCGGACTGCTGGTCTCGCTGATCGTGCGCCGGCGCCGGGTGTGGGCGCGGATCACCCCCGACGGCACCGGTACCGTGAGGGTGGAGTTGGGCGGATTGGCCCGCACCGACAATTCCGGTTGGGGCGGCGAGTTCGACTCGCTCACCCGGCGAGTGGCGGAGGCGGATCGCAGATGAACACCGAGAGCATCGACATCGGTCTGGCCCGGTACTCCGATTGGGCGTTCACCGCCTCGATCGTCGTCCTGGTCCTGGCCCTGCTGCTGCTTGCCGTCGAACTGGCCTCCAGTCGAAGCCGCCGGGTCGCCGAGCGCGAACTGGTGGCCGCCGGCCACGTCCCCGTGGACGCCGATCGGCCCCGCGTCCCCGTGGACGCCGATCGACCCGGAGTTGTCGTCGAGACTCCGGCACCGACACTGGCGGAGCGATTCGGCAAGGCCGGCCTCTCCCTGGTCTATCTCGGAACCGCACTGCTGTTCGGGTGCATCGTGTTGCGCGGGTTGTCCACATCCCGGGCGCCGTGGGGCAACATGTACGAGTTCATCAACCTGACGAGCCTGTGCGGACTGCTCGCCGCCGCGGTGGTGCTGCGCCGGCCGGCCTACCGGTCGCTGTGGGTGTTTGTGCTTGTCCCGGTGCTGATCCTGCTGACCGTCTCGGGCCGCTGGCTCTACACCCACGCCGCGCCGGTCATGCCCGCACTGCAGTCCTACTGGCTGCCGATCCACGTCTCGGTGGTCAGCCTCGGCTCCGGGGTGTTTCTGGTGGCCGGGGTGGCCAGCGTCCTGTTCCTGCTGAAGATGTCGCGTTTCGGCGAATCGGGACGCTCGGACTCCCTGCTGGGGCGGATCGTCTCGCGTCTGCCGGATGCGCAGAGTTTGGACCGGATCGCCTACCGCACCACGATCTTCGCGTTCCCGGTATTCGGCTTCGGGGTGATCTTCGGCGCCATCTGGGCCGAGGAGGCCTGGGGCCGCTACTGGGGCTGGGATCCCAAGGAGACGCTGTCGTTTATCGCGTGGGTGATTTACGCGGCGTACCTGCACGCGCGATCGACTGCGGGTTGGCGCGACAAGAAAGCCGCGTGGATCAACGTCGCGGGATTCGTCGCGATGCTGTTCAACCTGTTCTTCATCAACCTGGTGACCGTGGGCCTGCACTCCTACGCCGGAGTCGGCTAGCGCGGGTTCTTTTCGCCGCCGCCGATTTTCCAGAGGAAGTCCGGGTCATCATCGGGCCCGATGACCCGGGTGGGGGGCTTATGGGCGTTGGCGCGAACGGCCCGCACGCCGAAGTAGGCCACGGTGGCGACAGCCACGATGATCAGCAGGTACAGCACAAGAAAACCTCCTTGGTACGAATATACGCGCGTCGGTAGTCTGGGCTCCGTGACGGATCTCAACAGCGCCGACGGCCGCAGCGACGGACGCACTACCGGCCGCCTGCTCGCCGATGTGGCGGCCTACACGCTGGCCCGGCTGGTACTGGTGGCAGCGTTGACGGCGGCGATCTTCTACGGCGCGCATCTGATCGGCATCGCCGAATTCCCCCTTGTGGTCGCGATGCTGTTCGCGATCGTGATCTCGCTACCGCTGGGGATCTGGTTGCTGGCTCCGCTGCGCCGCCGCGCCACTGCGGGCATCGCACAGGTCGATGAGCGCCGTCGCAGCGACCGCGAGCAGTTGCAGGCCCGACTGCGCGGCGAGAGTGAGTCGTAACGACGGCTCAGCGGCCTAACGCCAGCGCGCTCGCCACCGCGACCGACCACACCAGCATGGTCAGACCGGTGTCGCGCAACACCGCGATGAGGTCCCGGCCGCCCTGCCCGCGGCGCACCGGCCCGGCGGCTCGGACCGCCAGGGGCACCGCGAGCAGACCCAGCGCGCACCACGGCGTGGCCCGCATCAACGCCACCGTGAGAATCCCGGCCAGCCCCAGCAGGGCCTGGTAGAGCACCCGGGTGCGGGCATCGCCGATCCGGACCGCCAGCGTCATCTTGCCGCTGACCGCGTCGGTGGGAATGTCACGCAGGTTGTTGGCGACCAGCACCGCCGAGGACAGCGCGCCGGTGGCCACCGCCAGCGTCACCCCGACGAGATCGATCCGCAACGCCTGGGTGTACTGCGTGCCCAGTACCGCGACCAGACCGAAGAAGATGAATACTGCGACCTCGCCGAAACCGGAGTAGCCGTAGGGGCGCGAGCCCCCGGTGTACCCCCAGGCGGCGGCGAGGCACGCCGCGCCCACCGCGATCAGCCACGGTGCGCTCACCCATGCCAGTGCCACACCGGCGACGGCGGCGAACACCAGGCTGATGATCGCGGCGGCCAGGACGGAGCGCGGGGCGGCGACCTTCGAGCCCACCAGCCGAAGCGGTCCGGCACGGTCGTCGTCGGTGCCACGGATCCCATCGGAGTAGTCGTTGGCGTAGTTCACCCCGATGATCAGGCTGACCGACACCGCCAGGGCCAGCAGGGCCTTCCACCACAGTGCGCCGTGCAGCCAGGCCGCCGCACCGGTGCCGGCGATCACCGGGGCGATCGCATTGGGCAGGGTGCGCGGGCGCGCGCCGGAGACCCACTGCGCGAGAGTCGCCATCAGCGGCCGGCCAGTTCCAGGACGAGGTTGATGGTGCTGGCCAGCACGACCGCGCCCAGCATGAACGACACCAGTCCCTGCGCCAGCACCGACCCCCGCATGGACCGGCTGGCCAGATCGGTGTCGGAGACCTGATAGGTCATGCCGACCGTGAAGGCCAGATAGGCGAAGTCAAGGAAGCGCGGCCGGTAGTCGCTCTGGTGGAACGCGATGACATCGGGTTCGCCGCCCAGGTAGTACAACTGCGCGTAGCGAAGCATGAAGGTGGTGTGGACGGTCAACCAGGCCGCGATGACGCTGAGGATGCCGATCGCCGCCTCGCCGAGTTGACGCTCATCTCCGGCGGCGGCCAGCAGATAGCCCACGCCGACCAGGCTGGCGATGCTCGCGATCAGCACGACGAGGTGTGACACCGTCGGCGTGCCGTCCTCGTGTCGCTGCCTGACGTGGTTCTCGGTCTGGGCGCCATCCAGTGGAGCCACCACCAACCATGTCGTGGCGAGGTAGAGGGTCGCGCCAACGATCCAGCCCACCGCCGGCGAATAGTGCCATTCGTGGCGCACCGTGCCGGTCAGTACCGCGGCCAGCACCCCCAGTGCCAACGCCATCGCCATCCGGACCATGGCGGTGAGCCTAACGGTGCCGGGGCGCATACTGGTGCGGTGAAAACAAAGATCTGCGAGCAGTTCGGCATCGAGTTTCCGCTGTTCGCCTTCAGCCACTGCCGTGACGTCGTCGCCGCGGTGAGCAATGCGGGTGGATTCGGTGTCCTCGGCGGGGTGGCGTTCACTCCTGATCAACTCGAGAAGGAGTTGTGCTGGATCGACGACCACGTCAACGGCAAGCCCTACGGTGTCGACATCATCGTTCCGGCCAAGTTCGAGGGCAAGGGCGAGAATCTGACGGCGGCCCAACTCGCCGACCGCATTCCCGAAGATCACCGCAGCTTCATCGCCGAATTGCTTGCCGAGCATGACATTCCGATCGAAGAGACCCGGATCGCGTCCTCGGCACTCTCCGGCGACACCGGCCGGAGTCTGCTGGAGGTCTCGCTGAAGCACCCGATCAAACTGATGGCCAACGCCCTGGGCGTGCCGCCGGACTACATGATCGCCGCCGGCAAGGAGCGGGGTATCCCGGTCGCCGCATTGGTCGGCGCCAAAGAGCACGCGATCAAGCAGGTGCAGGCGGGCGTCGATCTCATCGTGGTGCAGGGCACCGAGGCCGGCGGCCACTGCGGCGAAGTCACCACCTTGGTGCTCATCCCCGAGGTGCTCGACGCGATCGCCGAGATCCCGGGCGGCAAGGATGTTCCGGTGCTTGCCGCCGGTGGCATCGTGACCGGCAGGCAGATGGCGGCGTGCGTGGCGATGGGCGCGGCCGGGGCCTGGACCGGATCGGTGTGGTTGACCACCGAAGAGGCCGAGACTGCGCCGTTCACCAAACAGAAGATGCTGAGGGCTTCCTCGCGCGATACCGTTCGTTCGGCCGGGCGTACCGGAAAGCCGTCGCGGCAACTGCGTTCGGACTGGACCGACGCCTGGGCGCCGAATCCTAAAGGCCGCCAACCATTGCCGCTGCCACTACAGGCCATGATCGCCGAGCCAGCCCTGCGCCGTATCGATAAGCTCGCCGAGGGCGGCCACCCGGGCGCGCAGGCGCTGTCGACCTACTGGGTCGGGCAGGGGGTGGGTCTGATGAACAAGATCAAGCCCGCCCGCGAAGTGGTACTGGAGTTCATCGAGGACTACCTGTCAGCAGCCGAGCGGCTGTGCCGCTCGATCGAGGATTGAGGGTGACCCAGCAGACGCCCGGCCTGCGACCGCACTTCGAGGACGTCCAGCACCATTACGACCTCTCCGACGACTTCTTTGCGTTGTTCCTGGACCCGACCCGCACCTACAGCTGCGCCTACTTCGAGCGTGCTGACCTCACACTCGAGCAGGCCCAGATCGCCAAGATCGATCTGGCGTTGGACAAATTAGGGCTTAAACCGGGCATGACGCTGCTCGACATCGGCTGCGGATGGGGTGCGGCCTCGCTGCGCGCACTCCAGCGCTACGACGTCAACGTCATCGCGCTGACCCTGAGTCGCAACCAGCAGGCTTACGTCGAAGGGTTGCTCGCGCAGTCCGGCAGCACCCGCTCGGCTCGGGTGTTGCTCGAGGGCTGGGAGCGCTTCCACCAGCCGGTGGACCGGATCGTCGCGATCGGGCCGCTGGAGCACTTCGGCTACGACCGCTACGACGAGTTTTTCAGCAGGGCGTATGAATTGCTGCCGGCCGACGGCGCCATGCTGCTGCACTGCATCGTGGCATCCAGCAAGGCGGAACTCACCGAGCGCAACCTGCCGGTGACGATGCAACTGCTGCGGTTCATCAAATTCATCATCGACGACATCTTCCCCGGCGGTCGGCTACCACTGGTGTCGATGGTCGAGGAACACGCCACTCGCGCCGGATTCACGGTGAACCGGGTCCAGCCCCTGCAACAGCACTACGCACGGACCCTTGACCTGTGGTCCGCCGCCCTGGAAACGCGGCGGGACGAGGCGATCGCGATCCAGTCCACCGAGGTCTACGACCAGTACATGAGGTATCTGACCGGGTGCGCCGAATTGTTCCGCGACGGCTACACCAACGTGTGCCAATTCACTCTCGACAAGTCTCGGCGGCGCTGACCGGCGCTACGCGGCCGCCAGTGGCAACCGCACCTCGAAGCGGGCACCGGTGGTGAGGTTGTGTGCGGACAGTGTTCCTCGGTGGGCCCTGACCAGACCGGCGGCGATTGCCAGGCCGAGTCCCGATCCGCTGGGCAGTGACGAATCCGACCGCGGCACGCGGTGATTGGAACCCCGATAGGCGACGTCGAAAACCCTCGGTAGATCCGCCGCGTCGATGCCGACACCGGTGTCGTCCACCCGGGCCCACGCCCCGTTGTCGTCGGCACCGACCGCCAGTGTCACCGACCCGCCGGCCGGCGTGTGGGCGATCGCATTGGCCACCAGATTGGAAAGCACCCGCACCAGCGCACGGTCGCTGCCGATCACGCGGACCGGCACCTCGGGTAGATCGACCCGCAACGCCACCCCCGCGCGATCGGCGGCGATGCGGTGGGTGGTGAGTACGTCGTCGACGACCTCGTCGAGTGCCACTCGTTCGTAGGGTGCCGTCACCGCGCCGGCATTGATCTTCGCCATCTCGAACAGGTCGTCGACCATCTCGGAAAGCCGGATGGTCTCCTGCTCGATGTTCTTGGCCTGGGTGCGGACTTCGTCCTCACGCACCACACCGTCGGCAATCGCCTCCGCGAGGGCACGGATACCGGCCAGTGGCGTCCGCAGATCGTGGCTGACGAAGGCCACCAACTGCCGGCGAGACTGCTCGGCCATCCGCTCTGCGTCCTGAATCTCCTTCTCCCACACCGTTCGCCGGGCCTGATAACGGGCCAACATCACCGCGGCAGGCAGTGTGACGACAGCCACGACAACCAGTACCACCGCGATGGCTTTGAAGGTGCTGCCCACCATGAACTGGCTTGCCAGGAACACCCCGGCGAAGGTCGCCAGGGTGGGGATCAGCACCAAAGCGACCATGCTCACCGTCAGCGACCACGAACGGGCCAGCCGGATGATCAGCCCGCCGATGATCACCACCGGCAGCGAACCGCCCAGTGCCAGCAGGGCGACGTCGGTCAGGTCACTCGGCAGCACGCTCACCGCCGCCGACCTCACCCCGCCACAGGTAGCCGCGGCCCCAGACCGTCTGCACGCGATGGTGTTCGCCCAGTTTGGACCGCAACCGCTTGACGTGGACGGTGACCGTCGACAGGTCACCGAAGTCCCAGTTCCACACCCGCTTGAGCAATTCCTCGCGGGAGAACACGGTGTCGGTGTGGGTCATGAAGAACAGCAGGAGGTCGAACTCCCGGTTGGTCAGGCCGACCGACTGGCCGGCGACGGTGACCGCGCGCGCCGCGGTGGAGACCGCCAGTTGGCCGACGGTGATCTCCAACGGCACCGCCGCGGGTGGTGCCGGTGTGCGGCGCAGCACCGAGCGCACCCGCAACGCCAACTCCCGCGGACTGAACGGCTTGGTCAGATAGTCATCGGCGCCGGCCTCCAGTCCGGCGATGCGGTCGTCCTCCTCGCTCAGTGCGGTCAGCAGGATCACCGGCACGGTGTAGTCGCCGCCCTGGCGCAACGTCCGGCACAGCGACAGTCCGTTCGGGCCCGGCATCATCACGTCGAGAACGGCGACGTCGATCCGCTCAGTGCTCAGGATCCGCAGTGCTTCGTTGCCGTCGCCGACGACCCGAACCTCGAGGCCGTCCCGCTCGAGGTACCGGCGCACGACGTCGCGCACCACCGCGTCATCGTCGGCGATCAGAACCCGGGACGGCATCATCAGGTGAGCCTAATGGTGACATCGCCCCACCTGCTGCGTCGTCACTGTTTAGTCACCTCGCGTGGTCACCGCGCGCTTTACGGCCACCGCCCGCGCGTCTCACCAACCGTAGGCACCCGGGCCGGCCCCGTCGGCGTAGCGTTCGCGCAGCGTCCTGCGGTCGAGTTTGCCAGACGCCAGGCGCGGCAGTTCGTCGATGACGTGCAGTTCACGTGGTGCGGCGGTCGGGTCCAGTGACAGCGCGAGAAACTCCCTGACTTCATCCAGCGTCGGCCACGGCAGAGCGGGATCGGCGACCACTGCCGCTACCACCCGTTGGCCCAGGTGGTCGTCGGCCAACCCGAACACCGCACAGTCCTCGATCGCCCGATGACGGGACAGCGCCGCCTCAACAGGGCCCGGCATCACCGTCAGGCCCCCGGTCGTGATGGCCTCGTCGGCCCTGCCGAGTACCGCCAACAGCCCCGAGTTATCCAGTGTTCCAATGTCATCGGTGTGAAACCAGCCCGGTTCGGCGAACGGGTCCGGTTGGGTGGGGTTGCGATACCCCTTGGCAAGGGTGGCCCCGCCGACGACGATGCGACCCGAACCGCTGTCGGTGGGGTCGTCGATCCGCACCCGCACCTCGTCCAGTGGCACGCCGTCGTAGACGCACCCGCCGGCGGTCTCGGCTGATCCGTAGGTGCGCACCACGGTGATGCCGGCCTCGCGAGCGCCGTCGACGATGGGTGGGGGTGCCGGGCCGCCGCCGATCAGCACCGCATCCAGTTCAGCCAGTGCTGCCGTCGCCGCCGGGTCGCGCAGCGCTTTTGCCAGTTGGTTGGCCACCAGGGCGGTGTAGCGGCGCCCGGAGCCGAGTTGAGCCACCGCCGCGGGAAGGTGGCTCACCTGGAAGCCCGCGCAGAGGTTCAGTTCCACCGGCACCGTCCCGGCCAGCACGCTGCGGATCAGCACCTGCATTCCGGCAATGTGGAAGGTCGGCAGCGCCAGCAGCCAGCTACCCGGACCGCCCAACCGGTCGTGGGCCGCTGAGGCACCGGCGATCAGTGCGGCCGGTGTCAACATCGCCCCCTTGGGCGTGCCGGTAGTGCCGGAGGTGGAGATGACCAGTGCGATGTCGTCATCGATGTCTTCGCCGATCCGCAAAGACGTTGTCAGCAGGTCACTTTCGCGCAGATCGCCGGCCGGGACGGGAACCAGCGGACCGTCGCGTCCGTCGAGTACCCCCTCCAGTGCGGCGAGCAGGGATAGCGCTGACGGCTCCCGTGGAACCGCCAGCGCGCGCAGGGTGGCTATTCGGCGTCCTCGGTGTCGCGCGGATCGTCCAGGGGCCAGCCGTGTGCCGCCAGCTTCTCCCGAACCCGGTCGACGTCGGCCGGGGCCGGCAACTCGTCGGTAATTCGCAGGATCTCCGCGCCGATGTCGGCGAAGTCCGGTGCCGACAGTTCCTGGAGTTCGCGGGCGATCATGATCACCTCATCGGTGGTAAGCCGGCGCGACAGCAGGGCGAGGATCGGCAGGTAGTCGTTTTCCGGAACTCCGGAGGGGTAGCCCGCCCGCAGCCACGACACGACTGACTTGAGGAACCGGTTCACCGTGTCACCTCCCAGTTGGGGCGTCCACAGGCACCCGCACGAGCGTCTCCAGGGTAGTGCTTTTCACGTTGCGGCGACCGGTTTAGCGAACCCGTCAGAATTCCGGCAACCGGTACGGCACCGGAACTGATGGTGAACGGCAGATGAACACCTGGGACGCTCCGATGAACTTGCTGATCAACGCCCTGGCGGGGTTATGCCAAAGATTAGACGAATGCCCTTTCTCGACCGCACAATGATGCCCGTGACCACAGAGACAATCATTCTGGTGATCCTGATCGCCACCGCGTTGGCGTTCGACTTCACCAACGGCTTCCACGACACCGGCAACGCCATGGCGACCTCGATCGCCACCGGCGCCCTCAAGCCGAAGACCGCCGTGGTGCTCGCCGGACTGCTGAACCTGGTCGGCGCATTCCTCTCGGTGGAGGTCGCCATCACGGTGACCACCTCGGTGCTGCGGGTCCAGGACTCCAAAACCGGACAACTGCTCCCAGGAATCGACGCCTCGACCGGCTTGACCATCATCTTCGCCGGCCTGATCGGCGGCATCCTGTGGAACCTGCTGACCTGGCTGTTCGGCATCCCGTCGAGTTCCTCGCACGCACTGTTCGGAGGCCTGATCGGTGCCGGCTTGGCGGCGCTGGGCACCAGTGGCGTCAACTGGAGTGGCGTCACCCAGAAGGTGCTGATCCCGGCCGTGGCCGCGCCAGTGATCGCCGGCCTGGTGGCCGCGTGCGGCACCTGGCTGGTCTACCGCATCACCCGAAAGGTGCTGGCAAAACGTCGGGAGACCGGCTTCCGCTGGGGCCAGATCGCGACCGCGTCCCTGGTCGCCCTGGCGCACGGCACCAACGACGCCCAGAAGACCATGGGTGTGATCGCCTTGGCGCTGATCACCACCGGCCACCTCACCGGCGACGTGAAGAACGACGGTCTGCCGTTCTGGATCATCGCCAGTTGCGCCATCGCCATCGGCCTGGGCACCTACATCGGCGGTTGGCGGGTCATCCGGACACTCGGCAAGGGCCTGGTGGAGATCGAGTCGCCGCAGGGTCTGGCCGCCGAGGCCTCCTCGGCCGCGATCATCCTCAGTTCCAGCGCGGCCGGCATGGCGCTGTCCACCACCCACGTCGCCACCGGATCGATCCTGGGCAGTGGCGTCGGTAAGCCGGGCGCGGAGGTGCGCTGGGCGGTGGCCGGCCGGATGGCAGTGGCGTGGCTGATCACCCTGCCGGCCGCCGCGTTGGTCGGGGCGCTGTCCTACTGGCTGTCGCACGCGGTGAAGAACCTCTCGGGTTCCCAACTGGCCGGCGACGGTCTGATCTTCCTGATCCTCGTCGGGCTGTCGGGCTACATGTGGTGGCGGGCACAGCAGCAGAAGGTCGACAGCAGCAACGTCAACGCCGACTGGGACACCTCGACGAACTCGGTGGTACCCGCCGACGTCCGCGAAGCAACTGCGGGTGCCAAGGCCAGCAGCACGACCAAGACACCCACCCCGGTCTGACCCGTCCGCCATACGAATAAAGGACACGTTGATGCATTACCTGGAAAGCATTCTCAAGGTGCTCGCCGTGGGACTTGTGCTCGGTGCCGGCCTGCCGGCGCTCTTCGCCGGCGGCATGCTGGCGTACTCCCACGGCGCCGGTGGGGAAGAGGCCGACCATCTGATGCACAAGGCGAACCCGCCGCTGAAGTATTTCGGCATCCTGCTGTTCGTCATTGTCGGCCTGGTGATCGTCACCGGGGTGGCCTGGATTACCAAGTCGACGATCCTGCACCACTTCGGTATTGACCTGTTCCCGATGTTCGCCAAGAAGTGAGAATGCGATGACTGCTGTCGAGGGTAGTGCGGGTTTCGGCGATCACGTTCTGGTCTGGTTGCACGAGGGCTACCCGCACGGCGTGCCGACTAAGGACTACTTCCCCCTGCTGGCGCTGCTGCTGCGGTCGCTGACCGAGGAGGAGGTCGTCACGGCGGCCGCGACGGTCCTCAAGGGCAGCGATTTCGACACCCCGGTGACCGAGGAGCAGATTCGCGACGCGATCCGCCAGGTCATCGCGAAGGACCCCAACCCCGAGGAGATCAATCAGGTCGCCGGGCGGTTAGCCTCGGTGGGCTGGCCCCTCGAGAACGGCCACCGGTAGAACCTGCGCCGCTGAGGCTTCTCAGGCCCGGGCGTCGCGGCGCAACGGATGCTCGGCGGGGATCTGCACGAAGATCAACGTCGTTCCGTCGGGGTCGGTGACGTGCATTTCGTGCAAACCCCACATCTCCGCACGGGCCTCCCGGGCGATGATCACTCCGCGGGCGACGAGTTCGTCCTGCGTGGCGTAGACGTCGCGCACCTGCAGCCACAGCGCTCCGGGAAATGGCCCACTCGGTGTGGCCGGTGCACCGTGACCGGCCACTTCGATCAGTGACTGCCCGGCGTAAAACACTGTGCCGCCGGGGTATTCGCGGGCAATCGCCAGGCCGATCGCATCGCGATAAAAGCTCAGTGAACGTGCGTAGTCGCCGGGTCGCAGCAGCATCCGGCTCGCGAGAATCTCCATGGCACCCACCCTATGGCTGAACCCGCTGCTGCCGCAGTAGCCGGTTGAGAGCACTGGGCGCGACGATGTCGAGGGCCCGGGCGCCCACCCCGAAGCGGGGAGCGATGCGCACCGGGCGGTGCACGGCCGCGTCGATCATCCACCGCCCGGCCTCCCGCGAACTTAGCGCGGGCACACCGTCATAGGCCTTGGTCGGGGAGATCATCGGGGTGGCCACCAACGGGTAGTACAGCGTCGTCGAGTGCACGCCACTGCGGGCCCACTCGGTCCCGATCACCCGACTCACCGCGCTCAGCGCCGCCTTGGAGGCGTTGTAGACGCCGAACAGTGGCGGAGCCTCGGTGAGCACTCCCCAGGTGGCCACATTGATGATGTGGCCATCGCCGCGTTCGATCATGCCCGGTGCCAGGCCGCGGATCAGCCGCAG
>CAMDFY010000048.1 GCA_945897705.1 Bifidobacterium breve
AGCTGATAGGTCAATGGCAGTTCGGTGGTGAGAATCACTGCATCGCAGGCGATCCGGTCGCCCGTGTCGGTGCACACCGCCGTCACCCGGGAGCCGGAACGCTCCAAGCGTGTCACGCTGGACCCGTACCGGAACACGACGCCGGCATCAGCGGCCGCTGCGGCTAGACCCTCGGGTACGGCCCGCATACCGCCTCGCGGGAAGTACACCCCGGCGATCGTGTCCATATAGGCGATCACCGCGTAGGCGGCCCGAGCCTGCTGCGGCGGCACGCCGGCGTAGAGGGCTTGGAAGGTGAAGATTCGCCGCAGCCGTTCGTCGGTGATGAACCGGCCGACCATGCGGTCCCAACCACGGAAGGCACCGACCGCGGCCAGTCGGGCCAACTGCGGTGTGAGCAGGGAAAGCGGCGAGGAGAAGTTCGATCCGATGAACCCGTCGATCTCCAGCCGGTAAAGCTCGGTGAGCCAGTCCCGCAGCCGCAGGTAGCCTGCGGCCTGATCAGGACCAGCGAACTCTTCGATGGCCGCCGTCATCGCGGCGGCATCGGCGTGCACGTCGAGAGTGCTGCCATCGGCGAACGAGGCACGGTAAGCGGGGTCCGACGGCATCAACTCGAGGTAGTCACGCATTGACGCGCCGACGGCGTCGAAGGCTTCCTCAATGATGTCGGGCATGGTCAACACCGTCGCTCCGGTGTCGATCTTGTAGCCGCGAATGTCGGCCTGACCCATCCGTCCGCCCGGGTATCCGTAGCGCTCGACGACGGTCACCGATCGGCCACGGCCGGCAAGTTGGAGGGCAGCGGACAGGCCCGACAGCCCGGCACCCACCACCACGACATGATCGGTCGCTCCGGGAACAGTGCGCATCATCGACTCCTCCTGCTCAGGTCGCTCGTAGGGTGCATACCGAAGCCATATCGGCCAGCGCCGATTGCGCCCAGTCGTCAATCCGATCATTGCGGATGTAGCCGATGGCCTCGGCGACGCGGTCGGAAATCAACTCCTCGATCCAATCCGCGGCACCGGTCGCCACGATCAAGGTCCGCCAATGGGCGACGTCGGATTCAGTGAGTTCCTCGGCGGTCATCAGGTCGTTGAACTGGCGACGGATGGTGCTGTCGGCCATCCGATGGGCTGCGACGACGACACTGGTGGCCTTGCGTTCGAGCAGGTCGCCACCGGCAGGTTTGCCGGTGATTTCCGGCGAGCCGAAGACGCCGAGGACGTCGTCGCGCAACTGGAACGCCTCTCCCAGCGCGTTCCCGTATCCACCAAGGGGGTCGATCAGGTCCTCGCGGCCGGCCATCGCCGCGCCGATCTCCAACGGTCGCCGCACCGTGTAATTGCCGGACTTGCGGCGTGCAACATCGAGCACGGTGTCCAGATCAGGCAGTGCGCCCGCGTCGTTGGCGACATCGGCGATCTGCCCGACCGCCAGTTCGATCCGCATCGCGTCGTAGTGCGGCCAGGCCCGGGCCAGCACCTCGGTCTCCAGGCCGCTCTCGCGCATCATCTGTTCGGCCCACACCAGGCACAGGTCCGAAAGCAGGGTCGCCAGCGATGCGCCGAAGCGATCCTCGGAACCGGACAGGCCGCGTTCGCGATGCCACTCGCCGAAGCGCACGTGGGCGGCCGCGCGGCCGCGGCGCAATGGCGAGTCGTCCATGACATCGTCCTGAAGCAGCGCGAACGCCTGCAGCAACTCCAAGCCCGCGCTTGCACGCAGGGCGGCGCTGTCGGGCCCGGCACCGCACAGCCAGCCCAGGTACATGAACGTCGACCGCAGGCATTTGCCGCCGTCGACGAACTGGACCAGCACGTCGGCCGCGATGTCGATTCCGGTTCGGTCCAACTGCGGCACGCACCGGGTGGCGACGAAGTCGGAGACATGTGCCAATGCCGTCTGGCGCACCCCGTTGCGCCAGATCTCGAACTCGGCGCCCGGTGCTACGACCGCCGCACCCGTGAACGGGGGTGCCACGGCGACCCTCGGCGACGAGGCGTCGGTCGCTCGCAAATCCCCCACCTTCCCGTCGGTCCTCAGCCGCCCCAGGCGGGCGCGCACCTCGAAATCCACGTCGAACCTTCAACCATTCAAGACGAACCCGGGCAACAGCGCCCGTCGCGGCCCACATGGTCATCCTCGCGTAAGGATTGGGCCACCCTGTGCCGCTCCCGCCATTATGCCCTCTCAGCAGGGCGGATGCATTCCCGCGCCAAAGCCGCCCCGGCAAAGCCGCCCCATCGGGGGCACCAGACTGCTGGGATGATCACATGGGTAGGAAGGATTCCGCCGCGGTCGCCAGATCAGTCGCCACCGCCGGCAGCGCCGCAATCGCCGGATCAATCGCCACCGCCGGCAGCGCCGCAATCGCCGGATCAATCGCCACCGCCGGCAGCGCCGCGGTCGCCGGATCAATCGCCACCGCCGGCAGCGCTGCGGTCGCTGGCAGTGCGCTGACGCTGTTCTCGGTTCTGGTCAGTGAGTGTTTCGGTTGTATCGGCTGTGCCGCATGCCGTCGCTGCTCGTGGTGCGCGGCCTGCGCGCGGTGCCGTGACTGCTCCGGATGCTTCGGGTGCTACAACTGCTCCGGACTGCGAAACGCCCGCGGACTGCGCAACGTGCACGTTTAACCGGCGGCGGGAAGGATGTCAGACCATGGCTCAGTTAAGCGGAAAGGTCGCCCTGGTGACCGGGGCATCGTCCGGCCTGGGGGCGTCGGTGGCGCAACTGTTCGCCGAGCGTGGCGCGACGGTGTTCGGGATCGCCCGCGACACCGCCCGGATGGCGGCGGTCTTCGAGACCGTGCCGGGTGGGGCCTACGCGGCTGTCGACATCACCGACCCGCAGGCCTGCCGGGCGGCGGTCGAGCAGTGCGTGCGGCAATTCGGCAAGCTCGATGTGCTGGTCAATGCGGCCGGCTTCCATCAGATGCGGCATACCGCTGACGTGACCGACGCAGACTGGGCATATGACCTGGCCGCCAACCTCAACGGCCCGTTCTATCTCTGCCGGGCCGCGTTGCCGCACCTGCTGGGCGTCGGCGGCAACATCGTCAACGTGGCATCGGTGGCGGGGGTCGAGGGCGAGGTCTACTCGGCCGGTTACTGCGCCGCCAAGCACGGCCTGGTGGGCCTGACCCGGGCGTTGGCGGTGGAGTTCTCCAAGGAGCGCCTTCGGGTCAACGTGGTGTGCCCCGGCGGAATGCTGACGCCCCAGGTCACAGACTTCACCGCCCCGGACAACGCCGACTTCAAGCTGATCATGCGGATCGCCGCGCCACGCGGACTAATGGCACCCCTGGATGTGGCTGCGGTCATCGCTTTTCTGGCGAGCGACGACGCGGCCGCGGTCCACGGGGCGGTGTACCCGATCGACAACGGCAAACTCGCCGGTTGATCCTGCTCGTTTTATCGGGCAGCGGCCTGGAGTACGCCGACCTGCTCGGGGCAGTAGGTTCCGATGGCCGCGCCGACAAACTGTATGGCCTGCGCCTGGGAGCTCTCCCGGGCCAGGTTGAGCAAGACGAACTCCGCGGCCGCATACAGGTCGCCGTCCACCCCCCTGAGCAGCCGTTTGCAGCTGATCTTGCCCAGCCAGGCGTTGTAATCGCGCTGGCCGTAGATGCCGAACGTGTGCAACTGCTCGGCGAAATCGGTGTCGGGATCGGCCTGTGCCGGCGCGGCCAGCACAACCGCAATCGCCGCCGCCGCGGCGGCCGCCATGGCGATGCTGCGATGAGCCATGTTGGCGAGTGTAGGCCCATCGGTGAGGTGGGCTAATCTTTGGGCGGTACCTGAACCACGATCGCGGGGAGTTATGCACCGAAACGGACCATTGCGATGGGCCGGCGCAGCAGCGGTCATCGCCGCGCTCAGCGGTTTCGTCATCGCCTCGCCGGCGACCGCATCCGCCGATGCCACCGATGACTACCCCATCCCGAACCGGATCCTCAAGACCGGCTGTACCGCCGAGCAGATCATGGCCGCCGCCCGCGACGTTGAGCCGGTCTACTTCGAGCGCTACATGATCGACTACAACAACAAGTCACCCGAGATCCAGCAGGCCGCCCAGGATTACATCCACCGATTTTTTGCACTGCCGCCGGAGGGCCGCCGAGCGTGGTCGGAGGAGATGGCCACGAACGCCTTCTCGGATCCGTTGGCGTTCCAGTGGCCCAACCACGCCAAGCTGTTCTTCAACAACAAGGGCGTGGCAGCGAATACGACCGACATCTGCATGCAATACCCGCCCGATGACATGTCGCTGTGGAACTGGTGAGACTGTGACCACGGCTGTGATCGATCGGTGGCTCGACGTCATCGAGAACGGCCAGACCGCTGGCCTGGACGACATGCTCGCCGAGGATGCGGTGTTCTACTCCCCCGCCGTCTTCACCCCGCAGCGCGGACGGGCCACCGCGGCGGCGTATCTGCGCGCCGCGGAACACATGTTCGCCGGTACCGGGTTTCACTACGTCAACAAGTGGATCGGTGCCAACTCCGCTGTGCTCGAGTTCGCCGCCGAGGTGGACGGAATTGCCGTCGAGGGTGTCGACATCCTGCACTGGAACGACGCGGGCCAGCTGACAACGGTGAAGGTCATGATCAGACCGTTCAAGGCGATCCAGACCGTGGTCGCAAGAATGGCGGAGCTGCTCGCGGCTCAGTGAGCCCCGGCGAATCACCGGCACCCGGGGGAAGCAATCCGGCAGGCGTTCCTGATTCTGTGATCGTTGCCAAGATGAGATCATTCGCCCTCTCCGGTTTTGCTGAATTCACCGGGTCCGGGAGGCCCTACAGCACAGCGCTACCTGGGCGGAACTCCCGGGTGTAGCCGCTAGCACCGATCGTGGGGCGAGGCTCTGGAAAGATTGGGGCTGGTGTGAGTACAGTTGGCAGCATCATTGAGCGGATGGCCGGGGTCAGGAGTTTGCCGGCCGCAGCATCAACAGTTAGCCACAGTCAGGAGAGAGTTCGATGAGTGGCCCGCATAGTGCCGCCGCCCCGATCGGCCGGATCGGGGCACTCGCGATCGCCCTCGGCATCGGCGCCGCGGTTGCGACCGGGTCCGGTATCGCCCGGGCCGATGCGCCGGATTCCGGACCGTCAGACTCTGGTGCCCCGACCTCTGCCACCCCGACCGAACAGGGTTCGGTGTCGCAGCAGGCGACCTCTGTCGACGACACGTCCGCTCCGACTCGGCGTGCCGCGCGAGCAACGACCGGCCGCAAGGATGCAGGCCCGACAGCGCCGGTAAGAACTGATCGCCGGGACGCTCCGGCGCCGGGTGCAACCGGCGCGTCACCCAACGACCGACTGCCCTTGAGTTTCCGCATCGGCGACTCCGCATCACCGACCGTGGCGGCCGCGGATACGAGTTCCGCAGCGCCACAACGGCTTCCGGCTTCCACGCGGCCCTCGGCTGCACTACCCGCGACAGTTGCGGTAGCCGTGCCCGCCCCGCGACCGGCCCCGGAAGCGGCCAGCGCCTCGGCACTGCCCCCCGCGATCGCCGCCGTCACCAGTGTCGCCGAAGCGCCACAGGCGTTCGCCGCGCCGCAGAACCTGAGCGCGCCGGTCGGCGGACTGGCCGCTCGCCTGCTGGCCGCCGTCGGCCTGACCTCCACCGTGCCCGGAGCGCCACTGGACTCCCCGGCGTTGTGGGCGCTGATGGCGTGGACCCGGCGGGATCTCGGCGGCGCAAGTGCGCGCTCGGTGGCGGCGCGGGCGATGGCCGCTTCGTCGACCGCCAACGCCAGTATCGCCACCGCCGCGGTGGTCGCCACCCCGCCCACCAGCCTGGGATCGACACCCATCGGCTGGGTCACCGGCCAGCGCAACTCCGGATATCCGGGCTCGAACTGGTCACAGACCAACAACACCCGGTGGGCCAACGTCTACGGCACCGACCTGGGCGTGATGTGGTTCAACGGCGACAATGGCCTGACCCAAGTCGCCTTCGGGGATACCTTCAGCGGCGCCAACATGACCGGCAACTGGCGTTCCAACGTGCTGCTGCTCAGCGACGACACCGAGTTGTTCGACGGCCTGACATTGCTCAACACCGGCCCCGCCAACCAGTTCATCCCGGCGGCGCGCAACCAGGTGTTCTTCATCGGCTCCGAAGTCACCAACATCCCGTCGGCCGCCGTCTACGCCAACGGCGAGAACTACGTGAACTACTTCTCGGTGAAGTCCTGGGACACGCCGGGCCGCTGGACCACGAACTACTCAGCAATCTCGATGTACGACGAGGCAACCGACAAGTGGGTCCTGCAGCCCTTGACGGTCCGCTCAGCGGGCTGGTTCCGTTCGTCGACGCGGTACCGCGCGGGTGATCAGAACTTCCAGCAGGCCGCCTACGTGCTGCAACCGGAAAGCAAGGTTGAACCGGGCGCCGCCCGCTACGTCTACGCGTTCGGCACCCCGGCCGGACGTACCGGGTCGGCCTTCCTGTCCCGGGTGCCCGAGGGCGCAATGACCGACCTGGGGCAGTACGAGTACTGGGACGGCGACACCTGGGTGCGCGACAACCCGGCCGTGGCGGCTCCGATCATCGGCGACTCCCCCAACTCCGCCGGATTGTTCGGATTCGTTCGGGACATCGCCAACAACCCGAAATTCTTCGGCGGCTGGTTCGCCGGCCTTGTCGGCGCAAAGACCGGCGGCAACGTCAGCGAGATGAGCGTGCAGTACAACGAGTATCTGGACAAGTACGTGGTGATGTACGGCAACGGCCAGAACAACGTGATCCTGCGCACCGCCGACACCCCGGAGGGACCGTGGTCGGCTCCGGTGACCGTCGCGACCTCGCTGCAGTACCCGGGCCTCTACGCGCCGTTGGTACATCCGCTGTCAGGCACCGGCGAGCTCACCGACGAACTCGGCGACCCCGACCTGAACAACCTGTACTGGAACATGTCGCTGTGGGGCAATTACAACGTCGTGCTGATGAAAACCGATCTGACCCCGTTGAAGACCACGCTCGTCTGACGATGGAGTCTGCTCCGCAACACCGCGCCGCCTACCTCGGGGCACTGGCGTTGGCACTCGGCATCGGTGCGGCGATCGCCGCCGAGGCCCCGCGCGCTTCAGCGGACACCTCGTCCGGCGACTCGGCACGGAGCACTCCGACGGCCAGCGCCCAGGCTGCCAGTGCCCAGGCTTCAAGTACCCAGGCTGCCAGTGCCCGGCCTGCACGGGCCGCGCGGGCCGCGCGGACCGCCGCGCGCCCCGTTCCCCGTGGATCGGTCGCTCCCGTGACCGCCGAGCCCGCAGTGACGATCACCCGTTCCGGCCAGAGTCCGCTGCTGCTGCGCAGCGGGTCGACCGGCGCGACCGAACTCAGCGGCATCACCTACGCCGGCGGAACCAACTACTACGCCGTCGGCGACGACGGCGCCCCGACGATCTGGCATGTCTACACCTCGCTCGACTCGCGATCGGGCCGAGTCAGATCGACTCTCGTCACCGGCGGCATCAGTGCCCCGGAGTTGGGTAGTGACTCTGAGGGAATCGCCCTGGGGCCCTCCGGAAACCGGGTCTGGGTATCGGACGAAGTCGCCTCCACCATCAACGAATTCAGTCTCGCTACCGGGCAGAAGACGGGGTCGGTCGCGGTTCCGAACATCTACCGACCGGCCAACGTCCAAAACAACATGGGTCTGGAATCGCTGACCTACGGTGCCGACAGGCTGTGGACAGCCAACGAGGAGGCGCTCCGATCCGACGGGGCGCTGTCCACCACAGCAGCCGGCAGCTGGGTTCGGATCCAGGAATTCGATGGACCGGATCTGGCGGCGCGCCGACAGTACGCGTATCGCACCGATCCGATCTCGCGGCTCTCGCCGTTCGTGAGCGTCGAACGCAGCGGATTAGTCGACCTGCTCGCCCTTTCCAACGGCCAGGTTCTGGCCCTGGAACGCGAACTCGGCGGCTACCTGCCGCGCTTCCGAACCCGGATTTACCTCATCGACTTCACCGGAGCATCCGACGTCGCCGAGCTATCCAGCCTTGCCAGCGGCAGCGGTTTCACCCCGGTCGGCAAAACCCTTCTCTGGCAGGGCGATACCGGGTTCAGCAACTTCGAAGGCATTACCTTGGGACCCCGGCTCAGCGACGGCTCCTACGCACTACTACTCGTCTCCGATGACGGTATCGGCGCCATGGCACAGCGCCAGGACAGTTTCAGCCTGATCCTGAGCGGGGTCACGGCCCCGGCACCGGCCCCTATCCAGGTGTAACCGGACAGCCAGACAGCACCCCGGCGATCGCATCGTGCTCGGCCTGGGTCACCCACAACCCATAGCTGGTCTTGACGTCGACGATCCGCGTGACAAACACGCATCGATAAAAGACATTGGGCGGCAACCACGTCGCGGCATCACCGTCGCCTTTCTGCTGATTCACCCATCCGATCGTGGCCTGAAGGTTCACCGGGTCATTGGCGAAGTCCCGACGCCGCGCCTCGTCGAGTTGTTGCGCGCCCTTCTGCCAGGCGTCCGACAGGGCGACCACGTGATCGATTTGAACCTCCGCCGAATTCGGGCCGCGCACGAACTCAACAGTGATTCCGGTATAGGGATCGTTGAGGATCCCGCGCAGGACCGCACACCCGTTGGAGTCGGGTTTGATCACCACATCGACAAGATCGCGGCGCAGGATGTCGTTGCGGGTGTCACATCCGTTGCGCCCGCCGGGAACCGTGACGTCGTCGGTCCAGGACTCGCCGAAGAGGCTGCGGTCATAGCCGGTCTTGGGTGCGCGTCCCTTGATCGGCAGGGCATCGAGCTTGGCGCGAACGTCGCCGGCCGCGGGCAACGGATCGGCGGCTACCGGTGGTGCGCCGGCGAGTGCGCACACACCGAGGACCGCCGCGATCAGGAAACGACCGGCGGCCACCCGGCCAGAACCTATCCCCACCAGAACGCAGTGGCGATCGCGATATACAGCGCGATCAGCGCCGCACCCTCGAACCAGTTCGACTCTCCATCGAAGGTGACCAGCACCGCCACCAATGCCGACATCACCATCGCTGCCAACAGTAGGGGCGAGAGCACCAGATCGAAGCCGGGCTGACCCAGGAATGCCGCCGACAGGCACACGATCGGGGCTACCGTGAGCGCGATCTGCACGGGTGACTGCAGGATCACCTGCACGCCGTAGTCCATCTGATTTTTGGCCGCGAGCTGGATCCCGACGACGTTCTCCACCGCGTTACCGGCGATGGCCACGATCACCAGGCCGGCAAAGACCTCATTGATGCCCATCGTGTCCATCGCCGGTTGCAGAGCGGAGACGAACCACTCCGAGACGAATGCCGCGCCAATTCCGGTCGCGGCAAGCATGCCGATCGCCATCGCCAATGGCCATTCCCCATGCGCGGCAACCTTACTGGCGGCAGCAGCCCCTTCCGGGCTCGCCGCAATCGGCGACCGACTGCCCGGATGCCCGGAGTCATCGGCATGCCCGGGCGCGCGGCGCGCCAGGGCGGCCGGCAGTGACAGCGCGAACAACGCCAGCATGATGACCGAGACCACGACCGAGACCACCCGCTCGTGGGATTCGGCCGGAGTGTGCAGGGCCGAGGTGAGGGTGGGAACGGCGAGGATGAACACCGCCAACGTGAGCATCAGGCCCAACCTGCGGCCGTCGTCGGCGGCGAAGCGTTGCCGGCCGTGTTTGACTCCGCCGACGACGAAGGCCAGGCCCAGGATCAGCAGCACGTTCGCCAGGATCGACCCCACGAGGGTGGCTTTCACCACGCCGAAAAGCCCGGCCTTGAGCGCGAAGAGAATGACGAACAGCTCCGGCAGATTTCCCAGTGCCGACTGCAGTACCCCGGTGGCACTGGGCCCGAGACGGTCGCCGAGTGCTTCCACCGAACGGCCGACCAATGAGGCCAGTGTGGCCAGGGCAAGCGCCGCCACGATGAAGGAGAGTACGGAGTTGGCGTGGGCGAAGTGCAAAACCCCGGCGCCGATTGCTGAGAGCACGGTGATCGCGATCATGATCCGATCCCGCTTCGACAGAAGCGGTGCGGTAGCGGTCGTCATCGGGTGCCTCCAGCGGACCTAGGTCGGGGCGAGTTTGCCAGAACTGCACGGTGCGGGGAGCAAAACCCCGTTAACCGGTGACCGCCTGTCCGATCACTCGGTCAGCCGGCTGAACCTGATGACCTCGCCGCGGTTGATCGACACCCAGTCACGGGCCTGTAGGTAGGGCTGGAACGTCTCGGCGATGAATGCCGCGTCGGCACCGGTTTTAGGCCGCTGCAACTCGTAGAGGTGCGGGAACTCGGTCCAGGCCAGCACGGCGTCCCAGAGTCGAACCGCCGCCTCCCCGGTCGGTGGATCCACCAGCACCGGTCCGAACAGGCACTGACCATCGGGAAAGAACAGCGTCGGAACGCCGTAGCCGGAAGCGGCTACCACCCGCTGATGATCGGCCATGACCTCGTCGGTGGTGGTCGGATCCGCGATGGCCTGATCCACCAGGTCGGCATCGAAGCCGAGTTCATCGAGGAGGTGGCGAGCGACAGCCTTCTCATGCGGCTTGTGACCCTCGACATGCAACGCCCGCGCGGCCCGCTCGTACCAGGCGTCGACATCGGCCATCGACTGCCGCCGCAGCAGCGCGCCGATGCGCATCATCGACCATCCGTAGGACCACTCGCGCTCCCACGGGTGCTTCTTGCCCTCGACGCGGTTGATCTCCTCGAGACTGAAGAAGCGCCAGTTCACCTGCAGACCGGTTTGATTCCGGACCTCCCGGATCCACCGCGACGTCTGATAGGCGTACGGGCACATCACGTCGAAGTGGAAGTCGACGAACTCCGGTCCGGTTCTCATACCGCGCACGATAGAGCAACCCACCCGGCCCGAGTTGCCCGAACTTCGCCACGACGATCATCCGGCAATGCACCATGGTCTGCGTGATGCTCGTTCTGGCGTTCGGTGTGGTTCTGCTGATCAGCGTCTCGCTGTCCGGCGTGGCGGCGCGCACTGTGCTGTCCACGGCGCTGCTGTTCCTGGTAGCCGGGGCGTTGATCGGACCGGGCGGGTTCGGCCTGGTGCAATTGAGCGCGGAGGACGAAATCGTCGCGGTGCTCGCCGACATCGCGCTGTTCACCGTGCTGTTCACCGACGGCCAGCGCGCCAGCGTTCCGGCGCTGCGGGACGGGTGGCGGTTGTCCGGGCGCGCGCTGGGCCTCGGAATGCCGTTGGCGATGATCGGGATCGCTGTTCCCGCGCACTATCTGGTCAATCTGGACTGGCCCACCGCATTTCTGCTCGGTGCGATCCTGTCTCCGACCGACCCGGTGTTCGCGTCGGCGTTGGTGGGCCGGGCCGATGTTCCGTTGCGTCTGCGGCGCCTGCTGAACGTGGAGTCCGGACTCAACGACGGCCTGGCACTGCCCTTCGTCCTGATCTTCCTCGCGATTGCCCAGCATGAGGACTCTCATATCGGCGTCGTACTTGAGGAGTTGGTCCTCGGCCTGGTCATCGGAATCGGTGTGGCGGTGGTTGTCGCACTGGCCTGGCGCAGCAGGATTCTGACCGCCGAACCTCGGCTACAGCCGCTGGGGCCGGTCGCGATCGCGGTGGTGGTGTACGCGGGATGTCACTTGACGCACGCTAACCCTTACCTGGCTGCGTTCGCGGCCGGCTCGGCGTTGGCGACACTTGATCACGTTGCCGCGGAGAGCTTCGAGCCATTCGGCGATCTGCTCTCGGAGCTGACGAAGTTTGCCGCGCTGTTGGTATTCGGGGCCCTGATCACTCCCGATCGGCTGTCCCATCTCGGATGGCAGGGCTGGCTTCTGGCGGTAATGGCCATCGTCTTGGTGCGGCCCGCCTCCATGCTGCTGTCACTGCTGCGGACTCCGATGCCCCGCGCGGAACGGTTGACCGCTGCCTGGTTCGGTCCGAAAGGATTCGCGTCGGTGGTCTACGGCCTGCTTGTTCTGCAGGCCGGACTGCCGAACGGCGACAAACTGTTCGACCTGATCGCCGTGACGATCGCACTCTCGATCATCCTGCACTCCTCGACCGACGTGCCGGTGGCGCACATGCTGCGCATCGAGCCGCCCGATCACCTGCCGGCCGGCCACTACGACCCGATCGAGCCGCCGCCAACGGAAGGGCGCGTTAGCTGACGCGGCGCGCTGTGCGATATTTCTCTGGTGCGCGAGACTTTCAATAACCAAAAGGTGCGGGCAGTGGTCGCCGATGACCACCCCCTGTTTCGTGATGGCCTGATCCGGGCGCTGACCGGCAGCGGGTTGGTGGACGTGGTCGCCGATGCCGAGGACGGCCCGTCCGCACTCGAGGCGATCCGAAAGCATCAACCGCAGGTAGCCCTGCTCGACCATCAGATGCCCGGCATGGACGGCGCACAGGTCGCCGCGGTAGTCCTGCGCGACGAACTCCCCACCCGGGTGTTGCTGGTGTCGGCCAATGTCGACGCCGCGATCGTTTACCACGCGCTGCAGCAGGGCGCCGCGGGATACCTGCCCAAGGAATCGTCTCGCGCGGAGATCGTGCAGGCGGTTATCGATTGCGCCGAGGGCCGCGACGTGGTCGCTCCGCAATTGGCCGCCGGCCTGGCCAGTGAAATCCGCCGCCGTGCCGAGCCCAGCGGACCAACGTTGAGCGCCCGGGAACGGGAAATACTCGCCATGATCGCCGAAGGCGGCAGCATCCCGATGATCGCCAAGCGATTGTTCCTGGCGCCCTCGACGGTGAAGACCCACGTCCAGCGGCTCTACGAGAAACTCGGCGTCGGGGATCGGGCGGCCGCAGTTGCCGAGGCGATGCGCCGAGGACTCCTGGACTGACGTGCGACGCCTTGTTGTCGGTGCACTCGACTTCCTGACCGCCGAACCGCTGCGGATCCGCTCATCTCTGCGACTTGCGTTGATCGCACTCATCGCGCTCCTGGTGCACTCCACCGGCGTGCCGCACTGGCAGGCGACGGTATTCACAACCGCGCTCGTTGGCTATGCCGTCGGTGCACTCGCGTGGCTGATCTTTATTTTGCGGCGTCCGACCCGCTGGTGGTACGGGTGGGCATCAACGAGCGTCGATGTGGTGATGGTGGTTATCCTGTGCATCGCATCAGGCGCTGGGACCAAATCGCTGCTGCCGATCTTCTTCCTACTGCCGATCTCGGTCGCCTTTCTCGACAATCCGCTGATCACCGGGGCGCTGGGCTTGGCCGCATCGTTGGGCTATCTGCTGGCGTGGGTTGTCTACACCCACCGCGACGAAGCGATGGAACAGGTTCCAGATGTGGTCTATGTCCAGGTCGGTTGTCTACTGTGGCTGACCGTGGCCATCACCGCGCTGTCTTTCACGCTCGCCCGGCGGGCGGCACGGGTTCAACTTCTGCTCGACGTACGACGTCGACTGGTGGCCGAATCCATGCGGGCCGAGGAACGACAGAATCAGGAACTCTCGGAGCAATTGCATGACGGGCCACTGCAGAATCTGCTGGCTGCCCGACTAGATCTCGACGAGTTGCGTGATCATCCGAACAACGAAGGATTCGATCGGCTTGAGACCGCACTGCGCGATGCGGTGACTACCCTGAGAACCACCGTCACCACCCTGCATCCGCAGGTGCTGGCACAGGTCGGACTCGCCGCCGCCGTGCGGGAACTCGTCAGTAGATATCGGCAACGCTGGGACGTCAATGTCGTCACGGACCTCGACGATGTCGGTCGGCCGCAGGCCCAGGCCCTGCTCTATCGCGCCGCACGCGAACTGCTTGCCAACGCGCACAAACACTCTCGCGCCACCACGGTCAGCGTGGGTCTGCACCA
>CAMDFY010000049.1 GCA_945897705.1 Bifidobacterium breve
CCGCGCAAGGTGTAGTCGGCCAGTTCAGCGATCTGGCCGGCCATCTCCACCCCGGTCGGACCCGCCCCGACGACGACGAACGTGAGAAGTTTCGCGCGGCGCTCCGGATCGCTGGAACGCTCGGCTTGTTCGAAGGCGCCGAGGATCCGACCGCGCAGTTCCAGCGCGTCGTCGATGGTCTTCATGCCGGGCGCCCATTCGGCGAAGTGGTCGTTGCCGAAATAGGACTGGCCGGCTCCCGCGGCGACGATCAGCGTGTCATAGGGCGTGCGATAGGTGTGGCCCAGCAGCAGCGAATCGACGGTTCGGTTGGTCAGATCGATGTCGGTGACCTCGCCGAGGAGCACCTGGCAGTTCTTCTGGTTCCGCAGGATCACCCGAGTCGGCGGCGCGATCTCGCCCTCGGAGATGATTCCAGTGGCCACCTGGTAGAGCAGGGGCTGGAAGAGGTGGTGGGTGGTCTTGGCGATCAGTTTGATGTCGACATCGGCCCGCTTGAGTTTCTGGGCGGCGTTCAGGCCACCGAAACCCGAGCCGACGATTACGACCCTGTGCTTATCCGACAGTGTGGCGCCGGGATGACTCATTGTTGCTCCTTGGGTGACTGCACCGGCCGGGCGTGCAGCGAACACGTAATACGGTAGTCGGCCACGTCACGGGTGTCGCGTCGGGTCATGACCCGAGGACGGGGAGTAGCGCTTCACCGACGGCGGCGATGGAGCCCGGTACATACGCGGGCAGGTTCAGGATGACGCCGTCGATCCCGGCGTCGAGCACGTGGCGCTGAACTTCGTCGGCGATCTTGTCCGGGCTACCGACCACCATCCGGCCCCGCATCGCCTCGGGCACCATGTCGTCGGTGAAATTCGGGTCCGGTACCACGGTGAGCAGGATGCTGGTTTCCAGCGTGGCGGGGTCCCGTTCGACCTCCGCGCACCGCCTGGTGAGCGCATCGACCTTCGCGGGGAGTTCGGCGAAGGAGGCGATGATGTTGAGGTGGTCGAAGTACCGTGCCGCGAGGCCGAACGTCTTCTTCTCACCGCTGCCACCGATCATCAGCGGAATGTGATTGGAAAAGCGCGGTTCGGCGAACGCGTCGACGGTCCGGTAGTACTTGCCGGCGACGCTCACCTTTTCTCCGGCGATCATCGGCAGCAGGATCTGCAGTGCCTCATCGAGTTTGGCGAATCGCTCGGTGAAGGTGCCGAACTCGAAGCCGAGTTGCTCGTGCTCGAGTTCGAACCAGCCGGTTCCGATTCCCAGCACGGCCCTACCGCCGCTGATCACGTCCAGGGTGGTGATGATCTTGGCGAGCAGTGTCGGGTTGCGGTAGGTGTTACCGGTGACGAGGGTGCCGAGTAACACGTCCTCGGTCGCGGTCGCCAGCGCGCCCAGGGCGGTGTAGGCCTCCAGCATCGGCTGATCGGGCGATCCGAGCATCGGCAGTTGGTAGAAGTGATCCATCACGAACACCGAATCGAACCCGGATTGCTGGGCCTCCCGGGCCTGGGCGACGACAGTGGGGAACAGATCGGCGACCGGCGTGCCGTAGGAGAAATTCGGGATCTGCAACCCCAGTTTGATCGTCACCGCTCGACAGTAACCGGGGAAAACAATCGACGAAAAACAACCGGGGGCAAACGATCGGGGAACAGGCGATCGGGGAACAGATCAGCCGTAGGACGCCGCCGCACCGCGACCGACGTGAAGGGTCTGGCCGGTGATGTGCCGGGCCGCCGGCGTGGCGAGAAACAACGCCAGTCGGGCGATCTCCATCGGTACCGGTGGTTGCACGACAGCCAGTCCCGAGTAGCCCGGTTGGGAGTTCCGCCCGCACGCCACCACGTTGATCGTGATGCCGCGTATCCCAAGTTGCTCGGATTGCCCCGCGGTCCAGTCGGCGAGCGCGGCCTTGGCCGCGGACTCGGGTGCGGAGTCCGTGGCGGAATCGGCGACGACCGTCACAATCGAGCCGCCCGACCGGAGGTTGTCGGCAACGGTCTGGACCGTCAGCACCGCCGAGAGCACCGTGCGGTCGAATGCCGAGCGCCACGCCGTGGCGGTGTCCGCGGTGCTGAAAGCGCGCGGGTCCCCGCCTGCCCAGCCTGGGCCCGGCACGGTCACGATCGTGTCGAGGTGCGACGGGAACTCGGCGCGGGCACTGGACAGGCTGGCCGGGTCGGCCGGATCGCAGAGGACGGCGTCCACCTCGAGTTCCTTGGCCACCAGTTCCAGCTCGGCACGATCCACACCGCTGACAACCACCTGGTGGCCGGCCGCACGGAAGGTTTCCGCGACCGTGCGCCCCAATTCGCTGTCGGCTCCGGTGACCAGTACTTCCATCGGCGTGCTCCTCACTCGTCCAGGAGATGTTACTTGACGGTAGGACTGCGGATCGGGCCGAGGGCGGGGTCCGGGCCTAGGGTGGGAGGCCATGAGGCCGATCCGGGCGCCGGGAGGATCGCTGCCCCGCTGGGTCTACCTCCCCGCCGCCCTCGGCGTGATCTTCGTCGCCCTGCCACTGGTCGGCATCATCGCCAAGGTGGACTGGTCGCGGTTCATCCCGCTGGTCACGAGCCCGGCGTCCCGGGCAGCACTGCTGCTGAGCCTTCAGACCGCCACCGTGAGCACGCTGCTCTGCCTGGTGCTCGGCGTCCCCCTGGCACTGGTGCTGGCGCGTCACCGCGGCCGCCTGGCGCGGGTGGTTCGGCCGCTGATCCTGCTGCCGTTGGTGTTACCTCCGGTGGTGGGCGGCCTCGCGCTCCTCTACGTGTTCGGCAGGCTCGGACTGCTGGGCCATTATCTTGAGGCGGCCGGCCTCCGGATCGCGTTCACCACCGCCGCGGTGGTGCTGGCCCAGACTTTCGTGTCGCTGCCCTTCCTGGTCATCGCCCTCGAAGGCACCGCTCGCACCGCCGGTTCGCGCTATGACGAGGTGGCGGCCACCCTCGGGGCGCGTCCGAGCACGGTGTGGTGGCGGGTGACGCTGCCGCTGCTGGCGCCCGGCCTGCTGGCCGGCACCGTCCTGGCGTTCGCCCGGGCATTGGGGGAGTTCGGCGCCACCCTGACCTTCGCCGGCTCCCGGCAGGGCGTCACCCGCACCCTGCCCCTGGAGATCTACCTGCAGCGCGAAGGCGACCCCGAGGCGGCGGTCGCACTGTCGGTGCTCCTCATCGGCATCGCGGCCGTCGTCGTGGTCGGCCTGGGCGGACGCCGGATCGCCGGATGGGGTGCCGGATGAGTGCCGGTGACTGAGCTGCAACTGCGGGCCAGGGTCGCCCAGCGCGGACTGGACGTGGAGTTCAGCGTGGCCGCCGGTGAGGTATTGGCGGTCATCGGTCCCAATGGCGCCGGCAAGTCCACCACCATCGCGGTGATCGCCGGACTGCTGCGCGCCGACGACGCGGTGGTCCGAGTGGGGAACCGGACACTGACCGACACCGGCCGCGGCGTGTGCGTCCCGGTCCACGACCGCCGGATCGGGGTCCTCATGCAGGACCCGTTGCTGTTCCCGCACCTGACGGCGATCGCCAACGTGATGTTCGCGGCTCGCCGACACGCCGACCGGTCAGGGGCGCGACTGCGGGCCCGGCGGTGGTTGGCAGAGGTCGGCGCCGACGATCTCGCCGACCGCACGCCCGGGGCCCTGTCCGGTGGTCAGGCACAACTGGTCGCACTGGCCCGGGCGCTGGCCGCCGAACCCGAGGTACTGCTGCTCGACGAGCCCCTGGCCGGCCTGGACGTGGCCGGTGCCACTGCGGCGCGGTCGGTGCTGCGCAGAGTACTGACCGCGGATTCTCGGACGGCGCTGCTGATCACCCACGACCTGATCGACGTGCTCACGCTTGCCGATCGGGTGCTGGTGCTTGAGGAGGGGAAGGTGGTCGAAGTCGGCCGGGTCAGCGAGGTGCTGACGGCACCGCGTAGCGACTTCGGCGCCCGGATCGCCGGCGTCAACCTGGTGCGGGGCCGAATGACCGGGCCTGGGACGCTGCGTGACGCCGCCGGGGTGAACTGGCACGGGGTGAATTGGCAAGGGGTGAACTGGCACGGAACCCCGGCTGAGAACTCGGGCTCGCCGCAGGAGGGTGTCGCGGTGTTCGCGCCGGCTGGTGTTGCGGTGTATCGGGACCAACCACACGGCAGTCCGCGCAACAGCGTCCGGGTGCGGATCGCCGGCCTGGAGATTAACGGCGGGGTGGTGCGCGTGCGGGCCGCGGCCCAGTCCGACGGCGCCGTTGGACTCTCTGCCGATGTCACCCCGGAGTCCGTCGCCGAGATGCGGTTACAGGTGGGCGACGAGGTGTGGTTCACAGTCAAGACGCAGGCGGTCGGGATCCACTCGGCGGCCAGGTCGGACGTCGGCTTGAGATGATTCCGTAGCCGGACACACCCGACGGCGAACTTGCGTCACAGCGCTGACACGGTAGGTTTTTTGCCATGAAGCAGCCGGACCCCACCTCACGACGCCCGGCCCTGTGGACGGCGTTCGCCACGACCGCGATAGCAGGCGCCAGCGCTGTCAGCATCGTCTTGCCCGCGAGCATCGCCACCGCCGATCCGGTGCCGCCACCGGCCCCGACGACGAGTGCGGCACCGGCGTCTCCGGCACCGGCGTCTCCGGTACCTCCGGCGGACCCGGCCGCACCTCCGCCGCCTCCGGCGGATCCGGCCGCACCTCCGCCGCCTCCGGCTGATCCGGCCGCACCTCCGCCGCCTCCGGCGGATCCCGCCGCACCCCCGCCGCCTCCGGCGGATCCCGCCGCGCCGGCGGCTGATCCCGGTCGCGTCGAGAATGCCGCCGGCGGATTCAGCTACCTGCCCCCGGCCGGGTGGGAAGTAGCCGACCCGTCGCGGCTGAGCTACGGCCAGGCGCTGCTGCTCAAGCAGACCGGGCCGGCCGTCATGGGCCAGCCTGCGCCGACCGCCAACGACACCAGCATCCTGCTCGGTCGCCTCGACCTCAAGCTTTTCGCCGGCGCCGAGGCGGACAGCGGCAAGGCCGCGGTACGCCTCGCCTCCGACATGGGCGAGTTCTTCATGCCCTTCCCGGGTACCCGGATCAACCAGCAGTCCAGTGCGCTGCCGGCCGGGGGCCTACCGGGATACACCGCGTCCTATGACGTCAAATTCACCGACACCAGCAAGCCCAACGGTCAGATCTGGGTGGGAGTCGTCGGAGCAACGGCACCCAGCACCTCCCGAGGCCCGACCGGTGACCGCTGGTTCGTGGTCTACCTGGGCACCGCGAAAAACCCCATCGACACCGCCGCGGCCGCAGCGCTGGCTCAGTCCATCAAGCCCTACACTCCGCCGCCACCACCCGCGCCGCCGCCACCGGATCCCAATGCACCGCCGCCGGAGCCCGGCAACCGGGTCGGCGTGCCGGTCCCGGTCGAAACCCCGGTGCCGGAGATGATGCCCGGCGCGTAGGGCCGGAGTTTGCTGGATCGTGGCCCGTTCGGCACGCTAATTGTTACCGGCGTCAGCTATATCTGAGGGACGCGGTCGGCGCCTGATCCGGCCGGATTCACCGAGGAGGTCCTGATGGACATCATGGCTACAACTGATTTTCTGGCACGTTCGTCGACGCTGACCAGCGTCGGCTGGATCGGCTACATCGTCATCGGCGCGCTCGCCGGCTGGATTGCCGGAAGCCTCGTCAAGGGTGGTGGCTCAGGGATCCTGACCAACATCCTCACCGGCATCGCCGGTGCACTTGTCGGCGGTTTCCTCTTGAGTTTCTTCGTCGACACCGCCGCCGGCGGTTGGTGGTTCACACTCTTCACCGCAGTCTTGGGCTCGGTGATCCTGCTGTGGATCCTCGGCAAGGTGCGCAAGTAGCGCGTTTCGGTCCAGTTACCGGACGCGCGCGTTGATTTAGCCGGACAGCTGCCAGACCGCGGCGGCCGCCAGCGCCCCCATCCCGTTGAGAGACCAGTGCAGCGCGATGGGGGCGATCAGGCTTCCGCTGCGGTGGCGCAACCAGGTGAAGACGAACCCGGCGGCGGCGGTGGCCAGCACCGCCAGGACAACTCCGGCCACCATACCGGCAGTGCCGCCGCCGAAGATTCGGCTGAATCCGGCATTGCCGCTGGTCAAACCCAATGACGTGGAGATGTGCCAAAGACCGAACAGTAGTGATCCGGCCGCCGCCGCACCGCGCAGACCCCACACCCGGTCGAGGGTGCCGTGCAGAACTCCCCGGAAAGCCAACTCCTCGGGGATGACGGTCTGCAGCGGGATGATGATCATCGAGGCCAGCAGCGCTCCCGACACCGTGGCGTAGTGGTCGTTGAGAAACATCGGCCGAGTCCACGGCAGCAGGGCACCGATCGCGATCACGCCGGCCACCAGGCCGACCGCGGCCATCGCGTAGCGAGCGCCGGACCGCCACTGCGCGCGGCTCAGCCCCAACTCGGCCCAGCACAGGCCGCGGGCCCTGGCCAGCATTAACAGGCCGACCGCCACCGCCGGCACGGTGGCGATGTTGGCCCACACCGTGGTGAAGTGGGCAATGAGGTTGGCAGCCACGAGTGCGGCGATCACCGCACCGATATCGACATAGAGTCGCAGCCGGGACGGACCCCCGGGGGCCGGGATTCCCCTGGCTGGGATTTCAGAGGCTGGGATTTCAGAGGTTGGGGTTCCAGGGACTGGTCCTGACCGGCCGCAATCGGTCACCGCACTCAGGGAGGACATATGCGCCCCATTCTACCCGCGGTCCCGAGGTGGCTAAGCTCGTCGCCGGACCGGGAGGCAGCCAGTTGAGCGAGAACGAACCGTTGCTGGCGTCGGTGCGGGTGCTCGACCTCTGCGACTCGGGGTCTGACACCGTCACCCGACTGCTGGCCGATCTCGGTGCGGACGTGCTCAAGATCGAGCCGCCGACCGGCAGCCCGGCGCGGTCGGAACCCCCCACCCTGGCCGGCGCGAGCATCCCGTTCGCACTCCATAACGCCAATAAACGCGCCGCTGTCCTGGACCCCGGCAGCGATGACGACCGACGCCGGCTCGTCGAGCTGGCGGCCGGTGCCGACATCGTGGTCGACAGCGGGCGACCCGGTCTCGCCGCCGCCTTCGGCACCTCGTGTGCCGAACTGGCCGATCGCTTCGGATCCCTGGTGACCATGCTGGTGACCGACTTCGGCAACACCGGACCCTATGCCGACTGGCGTGCCAGCGACCCAGTTCTCTACGCGATGTGCAGCGCATTGTCGCGCTCAGGCCCGACCGTCGGCGCCCCGGTGCTGCCACCGGACGGTATCGCCTCGGCCACCGCTGCAGTGCAGGCGGCCTGGGCGGTGCTGGTCGCGTACTTCAACCGATTGCGTTGCGGCGCCGGCGATTACATCGACTTCTCCCGATTCGACGCGGTGGTGATGGCACTGGATCCGCCGTTCGGAACCCAGGGTCAGGCCGCGACGGCACGCAAGTCCGGAGAGCGATGGCGGGGAAGGCCGCGGAACCAGGATCTGTATCCGATTTTCACATGCAGCGACGGATTCGTCCGGATCTGTGTGATGTCGCCCAGGCAGTGGCACGGGTTGCGGGCCTGGCTAGGTGAACCCGAGCAGTTCCAAGACGACCGCTTCGACGTACTCGCTGCGCGGGTGCAGGCATTCGACGAACTCGGAGCGCTCATCGCCGAGCAGTTCGCGGATCGCACCCGAGATCAATTGGTCCAGGCGGGACAGGCTCACTCAGTGCCAATCGCGGCCGTCCTGACGCCGTCGGAAGCCCTGCATTCCGATCAATTCGATGCGACCCGGGCGCTGGCCGACATCGAGATCGCACCGGGCATCAAGACTCCCGTCCCCGTGGGCTACTGGACCGTCGATGGTGCGAGAGCCGGTATTCGCACTGCGGCGCCTCAGCTTGACGCCGATGAAACCCTGTGGCGAACAGAGCGTTTCGACCCTAAGCCGGACGCCGAAGTGGGGAGCAGGCCGCTGGCGGGAATTCGTGTGCTCGATCTGGGCATCATCGTTGCGGGCGGAGAACTGAGCAGGTTGTTCGGCGACCTGGGTGCCGAGGTCATCAAAGTCGAGAGCGCCGCCTTCCCAGACGGTTTGCGGCAGAAACGGCCGGACCAGGCGATCGGCGACTCCTTCGCCCGAGCGCACCGCAACAACCTGGGGTTGGGTCTTGATCTTCGCAGCGATGCCGGGGCGACGGTGTTCGCTCGCCTCGTCGGCGCCTCCGACGCGGTGTTCGCCAACTTCAAACCGGAGACACTGCCCGCCCTCGGCTTCGACTACGCGCGGCTTCGCGAGCTCAATGACGACATCGTGCTGGCACAGAGCAGTGCCTACGGCGACGTTGGTCCCTGGAGTAACCGGATGGGATACGGCCCGCTGGTTCGCGCGGCGACGGGCGTGACAAGTCTGTGGACCTCGGACGCGGCCGGGAACACCGGACGCCACCCGTACTTCGATGCCACCACGATCTTCCCGGATCACGTGGTGGGCCGGATCACCGCGATCGGCGCCCTGGCCGCGCTGATCCGGCGCCGGCGCTGTGGTGTCGGCGCCCGGATCGGTGTTTCCCAGGCCGAGGCCGGGATCAACCAGTTGGACACCCGTTTCGTCACGCTGGCCGCCGACTCCGCAGACATCCGTCCGGACCCGACCGAACACCTCCTGCTGGCGTGCCTGGGAGACGACGAGTGGTGCGTGGTGTCGATAACGTCCGCTGCGGACCGGCAGAGGATCGACGGGATTGTCGGCGATGAGTCGCTCGCCGAGTGGACCGCACGCCGGACGCCGCAGGAGGCGGCTCAGCGACTGCAGGATGCCGGGGTGGCGGCCGGCCCGATGTATCGGCCCGATGAGGTCTACGACCACGCCCAACTGAGACACCGCGATGTCCTGGCCGACATGGATCATCCGTTTTTTGACGTCCCGCTTCCCGCCGAGACCGGGCCCGCACCGTTTCGCAACATTCCGCAGGCGCCGCAGCGCCCGGCACCACTGCCCGGCGCCGACACTCGCCGGATCTGCCGCGACGTGTTGGCCCTCACCGACGATGACATCGAGCAACTGATCTGCGACGGTGTCCTGTTCGTCACCGAGAAGCCGGGAGTCCCGGCGCGAGAGGAGTTACCGCAATGAGCACCCGACAGGGGAGTACGGCAGGCGCGACAGTCAGGGACGCGGAGTTCTTCATCGACGGGGAGTTCCGGCCCGCAGATCAGTGCGAGCCGGTGCGCGAGGCCGCGACCGGTGAGTTACTCGGCGACGGAGCCAGTGCCACCGTCGCCGACATCGATGCGGCGGTCGCCGCGGCGCGGGCAGCACTGCCGCTGTGGAGTTCGGCCTCGGTCGGCCACCGGGCCGCGGTTCTTGAAGCGTTCGCCGCGGCACTGCACCGGCGCGCGGACAGCACCGGCAAGCTGGTGAGCCGTGAGAACGGCATGCCGATCGCACTGTCTCGCGGAGCGAACGGACAGTTCCCGGCGGCGCTACTGGGGTACTACGCCAAGCTCATCAACGAGACCCCGATCGAAGAGATCCGGCCGAGCATGTCCGGCCACACCATCGTGCGCCGTGAACCGGTCGGGGTCGTGGCCGCGATCGTCCCCTGGAACTATCCGCAGGCTCTGGCCGCGTTCAAGCTCGCGCCCGCACTCGCCGCCGGCTGCACAGTCGTTCTCAAAGCGGCACCCGAAACCGCCTTGGATGCCATGGTTTTCGCCGAGGCCGCCCGGGAGTGCGGGATGCCGCCGGGAGTACTGAACGTGGTACCGGGCGGTGTGGAAGCCGGCAAGCACCTGGTCTCCCACCCCGGGGTGGACAAGGTGAGTTTCACCGGTTCGACGGTGGCGGGCCGGATCATCGCTGAGGTCTGTGGCCGACTCCTGCGTCCCGTCACCCTGGAACTCGGCGGCAAGTCCGCCGCGATCATTCTCGATGACGCCGACCTCGATGCCACCATGCGTGGGCTGCGCTCAGTGTCCTTCGTCAACAACGGCCAGACGTGCTACCTGGGCTCGCGAATCCTGGCGCCGCGGTCGCGGTACGCGGAGGTGGTCGATGCGTTGGTGACTCTGGTCGACGGTTTCACGGTGGGCGATCCGCTCGACCGCGCGACCGACATCGGCCCGGTGGTCACCGCTCGCCAGCGCGACCGGGTGCTCGGCTACATCGAGGCGGGCAACGACAGTGGCGCCCGACTCGTCGCCGGCGGCGGCATTCCGAGGGACCAACCGCGGGGCTGGTTCGTCTCGCCGACGGTGTTCGCCGGCGTCGGTAACTCTGACCGGATCGCCCAAGAGGAGATCTTCGGTCCGGTACTGGCCGTCATCGCCTACGACGATGATGCCGAGGCCATCGAACTGGCCAATGACAGTCAGTTCGGGCTCGCCGGGACCGTGTGGTCGACCGACACCGACCGCGCCACCGACGTCGCCCGGGCGGTGAAGACCGGGACGATCGGGGTCAACGGCTACCAGTTGGACATGGGTGCGCCCTTCGGCGGAGTCAAGGCCAGCGGAATGGGTCGAGAACTCGGCCCCGAAGGACTCGACGAGTTCTTCGAGCTGAAGTCGATTTACCGGAACGGCCCGGCGTGAGACTGGATCCGCGAACACCGGTCCTGATCGGCGTCGGCCAGGTCAACCAGTTCGACGAGTCACCCGACGTGGAGCCGATCGATCTGATGGTCGCCGCGACCGGCCGGGCCGCCGCCCCGCGGGTGCTGGCGGCACTGGACTCCATTCGGGTGGTCAATCTGCTGTCCTGGCGCTACCGCGACCCTGCACTGCTACTGGGCCGGCGGATCGGGGCACCTGAGGCGAGCACGTCCTACAGCGGGATCGGTGGAAACACCCCGCAGTCGCTCGTCAATCGCGCCTGCCTCGATATCCAGCAGGGTCGGGCCGATGCCGTACTTATCGCCGGCGCTGAAACCTGGCGTACCCGGATGCGTTTGCGGGCCAGGGGAATTCGCCCCGATTGGACCCAGCAGGACGATTCCGTTCCGGTCCCGCCCGGGGCTGAGGACGTTCCGATGTCGGGGCCGGCCGAAGACCGTGTCGGACTAATACCACCATCGTTTGTCTACCCACTCTTCGAGCAGTCGCTACGCATCGCAGACGGGGAGTCCGTGCCGGACCACCAGAGCCGGGTTGGCGCGCTGTGGGCGCAATTCAGCCGGGTGGCGGCAGCCAATCCGCATGCCTGGAGTCGCGAGGAGCGCACGGAAGAACAGATCGCCCAACCTGGCGCAGGCAACCGGATGATCAGCTGGCCGTACCCGAAGTTGATGAACTCCAACAACATGGTCGACCAGGGCGCCGTGGTGATTCTGTGTTCGGCGAGCAAGGCCGAGCAGCTCGGGATCCCCAGGGACGTCTGGGTCTTCCCGCACGCGGGCACCGACTCGCACGACACCTACGCCGTTGCCGAACGCGACGAACTACATCGCTCGCCGGCGATCCGGATCGGTGGCCGGCGCGTGCTGGAACTGGCCGGTCTCGGAATCGACGACGTCGCCGTCGTCGACGTCTACTCGTGCTTTCCCTCCGCGGTGCAGGTGGCTGCGCGCGAACTTGGCCTTCCGCTGGCCGACACCGCGCGACCGCTGACCGTCACCGGAGGCCTGACGTTCGCCGGCGGACCGTGGAACAACTACGTCGCGCACTCCATCGCCACGATGACCGAACTGCTGCGCGACAATCCCGGCACCCGCGGACTGATCACCGCCAACGGCGGCTATCTGACCAAACACAGCTTTGGGGTCTACAGCACGACCCCGCCGGCGGAGGCGTTCCGCTGGGAGGACGTCCAGGGCGCGGTCGACCGCGAACCCACCCGTACTGCGCTCGTCGAGTGGGAGGGAACCGGCACCGTGGAGTCGTGGACGGTGCCGTTCGACCGGGAAGGCCGGCCGGAGAAGGCATTCATCGCCGTCCGCACGCCCGACGGTGAGCGGACCTGGGCGCTGATCTCTGATGCCGATGCCGCCGCGGCCTGCGTCGCCGACGACATCGCCGGCGCGGAGGTCTCGGTCTCCATCGACGGTGCCGCAACCCTCAAGTCCGGTCGCAGCCTCTAAGTGGCGCAAAAGCAGTAGGCCTGCCGTCCCCGGGGGAGGGGGACGGCAGGCCTACTGTCGAGCGGATTCTCAGGCGCCGGATGGGGTGGCGCCGAGAACCCGTTGAATATCGGGAATCATCTGCTGAAGTTGGGAACCCCAGTACCCCCAGCTGTGAGTCCCGTTGGCCGGGAAGTTGAACACCGCGTTCTTACCGCCCGCGGCGAGGTAGTTCTCCATGAAGGTCTTGTTGGTCCGCAACGTGAAGCCCTCCAGGAACTGTGCCGCCATCAGGTTTCCGCCACCGCCCGAGGTGTCCAACTCCGACGGGGTGCCGGTGCCGCAGTAGATCCACAGCCGGGTGTTGTTGGCCACCAGTTGGTTGATGTTGACCATCGGATCGTTGCGTCGCCACGCCGGATCCGACGACGGTCCCCACATGCTCTGGGCATCAAATCCGCCCGCATCGCTCATCGCCAGCCCGATCAGCATCGGCCACCAGCCTTCGGAGGGATTCAGGAAGCCGGACAGCGATGCGGCGTAGATGTACTTCTGCGGGTAGTAGATCGCGTAGTTCAGGCCCGCGCTGCCCGCCATCGAGATACCGACCACCGCGTTGCCGTTCGGGTTCACTCCGTGATTGGCCTGCAGGTAAGCCGGCAGCTCGGAGTTCATGAAGGTTTCCCATTTGTAGGTGTAGTTCTGACCGTTGCCCCGCGACGGCTGATACCAGTCCGAGTAGAAGCTGGACTGCCCGCCGACCGGCATCACTGTCGACAGTCCGGAATTCAGGAACCACTCGAATGCCGGGGTGTTGATATCCCAGCCGCTGAAATCATCCTGGGCTCGCAGGCCGTCCATCAAGAACACGGCATGCTCGCCGCCACCCTGGAACTGGATGCGGATATTGCGGCCCATCGACGGCGACGGAACATCCAGATACAGCACCGGAAGTCCGGGCCGGGAAAAGGCCGACGCCGCCGCCGAACCCCCGACGGCTCCAATCAGACCGGGCAGGCATAGTGCGGCAGCAGCTGCGGCCGCCGTGCGGCGCAACCAGTTGCCTCTCATCACCTCGACGATTTTCATGAGGACTCCCATCACCTTTCGTACGCTTGTCACTCAGCAGTACTTGCTGTGTGCCGGTAGTCAAACACCGGTTGCGGGCGTGAACCGGTACGCGGCGCGGAGCGTCAAGTCGCGGTTGGCTAACGATCAGGAGTCGCGACGGACTCGACCGTGCCGGCGGCGGCCAATGACCTTAGGGAGCGGTTTCCTCCGACAGCGCGGCGCGGACCATCGCTCTGCGCTCGTCGATGGTTCGGCTGATCTCTTGGAGTAACGCTGGCCGGTCGAGCAGTAACTCCTCCATCGCGATGCGTTTGATCGCAAGCACGGTGACCTCACCTTCGGCGTGGGCGTCTCCGGCGACGGGCTCGCGGGTCAGCGCGGTCTGGCCGAGGAAATCGCCTTTCTGCAGGGTGCGGATCGGCAGCCTCGAGCCGTCCCCGCCGTCGACGCACAGCCTGATCCGGCCTTTGATTACAAATGTCATCGCCGATGGGATTTCCCCGCGTCCGAGGACGACTTCGCCGGCGCCGTACTTCGCGAGGGTGGCGTGCGGCAGTAGAGCCTCCATGTCGCAGTGGCTCAGTCGCAGGATTGGTGCGACGCTCCGTAGCGCCGCGACCCGGTCGGGTTCTGCGGTGAAGTCGTCGACGGCACCGTCGGAGTGCAGGCCGGCACG
>CAMDFY010000050.1 GCA_945897705.1 Bifidobacterium breve
CATCCGATCCTGTTAGCGAGCTGACGTGAGAACACCGGCCAACGTTTCGCACAGGCTCTCGGCCAACCCGCGAATCGTGGTGATGTCCATGGAACGGACCCGGACACCGGTCTCCGTCTCGATTCGGGTGCGTAGCTCGAGGTTGCCCAGCGAGTCCAAACCATACTCTGAGATCGCCCGATCCGGGTCGACCGACCTGCGCAGAATCAGGCCCAGTTGTTCGGCCACTAGACGCCGGACCAACGTGGGCCATTCCTCGCGCGCAGCGCTGTGCAGTTCGGCACGGAAGCTGCTGGTGTCGGCCGGGCGCTCGGCACTGGCCTGGAACGCCTCAGCGAACGGGCTGCGCCGGGCCAGGTCGGTCAGCCACGGTGTGCCGATCACCGGTGCGTAACCGGTGTGGGCGCGGTTGTGCCGCAGCAGCGCCTCGAAGGCGTCGGCACCCTCGTCCGGGCTGATCATCGTGGTGTCGCCGGCGGTGGCCAGATGGGCACCCGCGCCGATCTCGTCCCACGCGGCCCAGGCGATCGCGGTGGCCGGCAGCCCCTGGGCGCGCCGCCAATGGGTAAAGCCGTCCAACCAGCTGTTAGCCGCCGCGTAGGCGCCCTGCCCCGGCGAGCCGAGCAGCGCTGCCGCCGAGGAGAACGAGCAGAACCAGTCCAGCGGCTGGGTGGTGGTGGCGCGGTGCAGGTGCCAGGCGCCGTACACCTTCGGCGCCCAGTCCCGCTCGATGAGGTCGTCGGTGATGTTGGCGAGGATCGCATCCTCCACCACCGCGGCGGCGTGCAGCACCCCGCGCACCGGAAGTCCGCTGGAGGTGGCCGCCGACACCAGTCGGTCGACCGTCTCCGCCTGCGCGATGTCCCCGCTGACGACCTCGATCTCGGTGCCGCTGGCGCGCATCCGCGTGATCTCGGCGAGCGCGGCCGCCTTTGGCTGCGATCGGGAGTTCAGCACGATACGTCCGGCTCCGGCCGCAGACATCTTCCCGGCCAGGAACAAGCCCAGACCGCCGAGGCCGCCGGTGACGATGTAGGCGCCGTCGGAGCGGAACACCCTCGCCTGCTCCGGTGGAACCACCACCGTGCTGTGCCCGACGCGCGGGATCGACAGGATCAGCTTGCCGGTGTGCTCGGCGGCGCCCATCACGCGAATGGCGGTGGCGGCCTCAGCCAACGGGTAGTGGGTGGTCTCCGGCTGAGGCAGCACACCTTCGGCTGTCAGCCGGTAGACGGTGTTGAGCAACTCACGGATCTGCTCCGGATGCGTCGTGCACATCAGGGCAAGATCGACGCCGTAGAAGGACAGGTTGCGACGGAACGGGAACAGTCCCATCCGGGTGTCGCCGTAAATGTCCTTCTTCCCGATCTCGATGAACCGACCGCCGAATGCCAGCAGATCCACACCGGCCCGCTGGGCGGCGCCGGTCAGCGAGTTCAGCACGATATCGACGCCGTAGCCGTCGGTGTCCTCGAGGATCTGCTCAGCGAAGTCGACGCTGCGCGAGTCGTAGACGTTGCTGATGCCCATGCGTCGCAGCATCTCCCGGCGCTCACGGGTGCCCGCGGTGGCATAGATTTCCGCCCGCGCGAGTCGGGCGATGGCGATCGCGGCCTGGCCGACGCCACCGGTGGCGGAGTGAATCAGGACCTTGTCACCGGGCTTGATCCGGGCCAGGTCCCGCAGGCCGTACCAGGCGGTGGCCGCCGCGGTGGAGACTGCCGCGGCCTGATCGTCGCGCAGCCCGTCGGGCAATGTGACCGCCACGTCGACGTCGCAGGTGACGAAGGTGCCCCAGCAGCCGTTGGGTGACATGCCGCCGACCCGGTCCCCCACTTTGTGGGTTCGCACGTTCGGCCCGACCGCGGTGACCACGCCGGCAAAGTCGATGCCCAGTTGCGGCTTGCCCGCGAAACTCGGGTAGCGGCCCATCGCGATGAGCACGTCGGCAAAGTTCAGACTCGAGGCGGTTACGGCCACCTCGATCTGTCCCGGTCCCGGGGCGACCCGTTCGAAAGCGGTGAGCTCCAGTGTCTGCAGATCGCCGGGCGTGCGGATCTCCAGACGCATTCCGTCGCGCGCATGGTCGACGACGGTGGTGTACCGCTCGTCGGGCCGCAGCGGGCTCGGATACAGGTGGGCGGTGTGCCACTCGCCGGACCGGAAGGCGGTCTCGTCCTCCTCCGACCCGAGCAGCAGCTGCTGGGCGACGAATTTGCCGTCGGTCTCGTCGTCGACGTCGATCTGGGTCGGACGCAGATGCGGATGCTCGGCACCGATGACGCGGAGCAGACCGCGCAGGCCGGCCTGCTCAAGGTTCGGCCGCTCCCCGGCGATGACGGTCTGCGCGCCGCGAGTCACGACGTAGAGCCGCGGCGGATCCCCGGCGACATCCGGCAGTTCCCGCACGATCTTCACCAGGTGCGCGACATGCTCGCCACCCCGGACCGCCAGTTGTTCCTTGGTGCTCCCGTTGCGCGGCGCGGAGACCACCACGACGTTGCCGAAGGCGCCCTCGGCCAGGAACGAGGTGAGCCGATCAGCATTGGCGGCGTGATCGGCGTGCTGCGGCCACGACATCGTCGTCACGTCCGCATCGCTGAGCTTGAGTGCGTAGGTGAGTTCAGACGCCAGGAGATCGGTGGTATCCGACGCACTGATCATCAGCCAGGAGCCGGCAGCGACGTGCGCGGGAAGCGCGGGCAGTGCCTGCTTGCGCCACTCCACGGCCTGCAACCGTTCGTTGAGCACGCGGTCGCAATCGGCCACGCCGGTGCCCATCGACAGCCCGTCGACCGCAAGCAGGACCGTGCCGTGATCATCGATCAGATGAAGGTCGGCCTCGACACCGGATCCGTCGAGGGAGACGATGCGGGTCAGGCAGTAGCGGGCCTTGTTGGCCGAGCCGTGAACGCGCAGTCGGCGCACACCCAGCGGGAGCAACAACCCGCCGGTGCCGGTGTTCTGGACTCCGGGATGGGCCGCAACGGATTGGAAGCAGGCGTCCAACAGCGCCGGGTGCACGCCGTAGGCGCTCTGCTGCCCGCGGATCGCGGTGGGCAGGCCGATCTCGGCCAACACCGTGTCGCCGTTCCCGTCCGGGGCGTTGACCGCATTCAATGCGGTGAAGGCCGGCCCGAACTGAACACCGCGGGTATCAAACCAGTGCCGGATGTCGGCACCATCGGCACGATGCGGATGGCTGGCAAGCAAAACATCCATGTCGTAGGCGGCGGGCACAGAATCGTCGACGGAACCGTCGACCGCCTGCAGAACCGCACTGGCCCGCCGGGCGCGCTCGCCGTCCTGATCGGTCTGAACCAGGAACTCCAGCGTGCCCGGCCGCAACGCGGAAGCTTCTGAGCTGACCGCAGTCTCGTTCTCCAGCAACATCATCCGCTCGAAACGCACGTCCCGAACCTCGGCAGCATCGCCGAGAGCGATGCGGGCAGCGGACAGCGCCATCTCGCAGAATGCCGCGCCCGGCATGGCGGGCACGGTGTTGATCTGGTGATCGACCAACCACGGCAGGGCCACGGTGCCGACCTCGGCGGCCCAGACATGCCGCTCCGGCTCCTCGAGCAGACGCACATGCGAACCAAGCAACGGGTGCGCGGCCACGACGTGTCCGCCCCGGCCCTGGTCAACGCTCTGGCGCTGAAGGATCAGCGGGCGATGGTTCCACGCCGGCAGCGGGGCGTCGAGGAGTCGACCCTCGGGCAGCAGCACCGAGAAGTCAATCGCGGCTCCGGCGGCGAACAGATCACCGAGCAGGTCACGAAGGCCGTTCGGCGTCTCCTGACCGCGGCGCATCCCGGCGATCGCGGCCACCGGGATGTCCAGCGTGGCGGCGGTTTGGTCGACGGCGCGAACCAGCAGTGGGTGCGGCGACAGTTCGGCGAAAACGCGGAAGCCGTCCTCGAGTGCGGCCTGGGCCGCCGCCGAGAACCGGACGGTGTGACGCAGGTTGTCCACCCAGTAGTCGACGTCGCAGTGGGGCTGCTCACGCGGATCGAATGACGTCGCGGAGTAGTACGGGATCTGCGGGATCAATGGCGTGATGTCGTCGAGCATCCCGGCCAACTCGTCGAGGATCGGCTCGACCTGCGGGGTGTGCGATGCGACGTCGACAGCCACCTCGCGGGCCATGATCTCGCGCTGCTCCCATTCGGCGACGACGCGGCGCACGGTTTCGGTGGCACCACCGATCACGGTGGACGTTGGGGAGGCCACCACGGCGACCACAACGTCTTCGATCCCCTGGCTTTCCAATTCTTCGCGTACTTGCTGGGCCGGAAGTTCAACGGCGGCCATCGCACCGCCGCCGGCGATCTTCACGCACAACAGCGACCGTCGGCAGATGACCTTCACGCCGTCCGCGAGGGACAGTGCGCCGGCGACGACAGCGGCGGCGACCTCGCCCAGCGAATGTCCGATGACCGCGCCGGGTGTCACACCGTAGGACGCCATGGTCGCGGCCAGGGCGACCTGCATCGCGAAGAGTGTGGGCTGCACGCGGTCGATACCGACCACCGTCTCCGGTGCCACCATCGCCTCGGTGATCGAAAAGCCGGACTCGGCGGCGATCATCGGTTCCAGTTCGGCGATCTTGGCCGCGAAGACCGGTTCGGTTCCGAGCAGTCCAACGCCCATCTGAGCCCATTGCGAACCCTGTCCGGAGAACACCCACACCGGGCCACGGTCGTCCTGGCCGACGGCGGCCTGCAGCGGGTCGTCGCCCTCGGCGAGGGCCCGCAGGCCATCGACGAGTGCACCACGGTTCTCGGCGATCACGGCCTTGCGGACCGGGCGATGGCCACGGCGGCGCGCCAGGGTGTAGGCGAGATCACCCAGCACCGGACCGGCGCCGGCAGCGTCGACCCAGTCGGCCATGCTCGCCGAGGTCTGACGAAGTCCCTCGGCGGACGAGGACGTGATCGGGAACACCAGTTTCGCGGCGGGCACGTCGACCGGGCTCGCGCCGGTGTGGAGAACAACAGGTGCCTGCTCGAGCACCGCGTGCACATTGGTGCCGGACATGCCGTAGGAGGAGACGGCCGCGCGCCGCGGGGCGAGGGTTTCGTCGACCGGCCATGGGGCGGCCTCCTGCGGGACGAACACACCGGTGTCGATCGCGGCAAGATGGTCGGGAAGCTGGTTGAAGTGCAGGTTTTTCGGCACGACCCCGTGGTGAACCGCGAGCACGGCCTTCATCAAGCCCAGCACGCCGGCGGCGGATTCGGCGTGTCCGAAGTTGCTTTTGACGCTCGTGAGCGCACAGCGTCCCGCGGTGCCGTACACCGTGGACACGCTGGTGTACTCAATCGTGTCGCCGACCGGCGTTCCGGTGCCGTGCGCCTCAACCATGCCGACGGTGGCAGCATCGACGCCGGCCGCGGCCAGGGCGGAACGGAACACCGCGACCTGGGCGTCGCCGGACGGAGTCAGGATGTTGTCGGTGCGGCCGTCCTGGTTGGAAGCGGTGGCACGGATCACCGCAAGCACCCGGTCGCCATCGCGTTGGGCGTCGTCGAGACGCTTGAGCATGACGACACCGCAGCCTTCGGCCCGGACGAAGCCGTCGGCGTCGACGTCGAAGGAATGGCAGCGCCCGGTCGGCGACAACATTCCCTGGCCGGACGCCGAGGCGTACAGGCGCGAATCGAGCATCAGCATCACGCCACCGGCGAGGGCCATGTCGGTTTCGCCGTCGTGCAGGCTTCGGCAGGCCTGATGCACGGCGACCATGCTCGACGAGCAGGCGGTGTCGATGGTCAGGGCCGGACCATGCAGTCCGAGCGCGTGGGCGATGCGGCCCGAGGCCATGCTGAACGGGTTGCCGGTGAACGCGTAGGCCTGGTCGAAGGCGCCGGCGTCACTGGTGACCATCGCGTAGTCATCGTGGGACATGCCGATGAAGACACCGGTTGACGTCCCGGACATCGACGCCGGTGTGCGGCCGGCCTGTTCCACGGCCTCCCAGCAGGTCTCCAGCAGCACACGGTGCTGCGGATCCATGGCGATGGCCTCGCGTTCGTTGATGCCGAAGAAGTCGGGATCGAAGCCCGTGACGTCGTCGAGGAAGGCGCCCCACTTCGACACCGAGCGGCCGGGCACGCCGGACTCGCGGTCGTAGAGTTCGTCGGCGTCCCAGCGGTCGCCGGGAATCTCGGTGACGAGGTCGTCGCCGCGCAGCAGGGCGTCCCAGAGCTGGTGGGTCGAGTTAATACCGCCCGGCAGTCGGCAGGCCATGCCGACCACGGCGATCGGGGTAGCGGAGGAATCGCGCACTTGGGTCACACCTCGTTCTTCGTCAGTACCCGTTCTTCGCCGGTACAGGCCACGATGTTTCACTTCGGGGCCGCCTTGAGTTCTCCGATGCGGAGCGCGCCGTTGCGTTCGATATCAACTCGAGGTTGCCAGTGCTGGGTAAAGAATAACCGACTCGGTGCGAAATTGCGATATTTCGCTTTCGGCGCAGTAAACGCATTACCGGCCGTCGGCCGATCTTCCCCGTGGCCATGGCTCGCTCGGCATTTGGTTTGCCAGCTGCTCCCGGTTCCGGCCTTTCCGGCCTCAGCCATGAGGCTCTTCCAGCCCCGGTAATTGCAGTCCAGAACACTACTGTGGACACTGCGTTCTAGCGGATGCCGGTCACAACAGCAGCGCCACGGCCATTGCTGGAGCACCCGGGCCGCACTGTGCACATTGTTCGCCTCAAACCGGTTCCAGCAAACACTATTTGTGGTTTATCCGACAATGCCTATGTTTCGTCCAGCAAATGCCACGCGGGCCGTAACTTAAAGCCCGGAAATACGATACGGCGCGCCCCCGATGCCACGGCGTTTGGGGCCAATTCCTGAGAGACAGGGCTATCACGTCTTGGGGTTCTCTAAGCTCTTGATCAGGCTTTTGAGCGTTTCGCTGAATTTATCCGCAACTACCCTGAGATTTACCTGAGAGCGTTTCGGGTCGAATTGCGGCGCGGCGCGATGCCGCAACAGCATCATCGTTATCATCGCGCGAGTGCAATGAACTCAGGGGAACTGATCTGAAATGCGCAAAATCGATCATTGATCCCTGCGAGTTACGCATTATTGATCAGTAAATGGCGCTGCAGAAAACGTCAGAACGCCTCGGTGAATGCCGATCGGCCCGGCCCGTTGGATCTTCACGGCGCCGTCCGAACCCCTCTCGGTGTTAGCTGGGGCCCCGCTGATCCGGCCGGCCTAGCCCGCAGCGGTGGCGGCAGACGACGGGTCATACGCCGACCCGAACTCGGCGATCGGCGCGAACCCCCTCCGCCGCGCCACCGAGGCTCCGAGTCGCACCAGTGCCCCCATGGGAACGAAACCGGCCTGGTCGCTGAGCACCAGTGGCGTCAGCAGCCTGTTGTGGACGAAGGCAAACGCCAGCCCCGACTCGGGTATCGCCCAGCCGAACGAACCGCCGAGCCCGACGTGGCCGAAGCCGGGCAGCACGCCGGGCAACGCCAGGCCGTGGTAGCCGAGGTGAAACGCCATCGGCAGGATCAGGTTGCGATCCGGGCTCAGCGAGCGGCGCCCGGTCAGGGCTGCCACCCGTTGCGCCGACAGATAACGCTGGTGATCGATCTCACCACCGTTGGCGATCGCGCCATACATTCTCGCCAGGGCGCGCGCGGTGGCGACACCGTTGGCCGAGGGCATCTCGCTGTCGAGCAGTGGAGTGTCGCCCTGGACCACCGATCTCATTCCCGGGAAATACATGGCGCCGAACGCTGCCGACGCATCCAACGCGGCGATTTTCGGGGCTACTGCGTTGAACAGCGGATTTCCGATCTTGTGCTGGGGACCGATGATTCGCGCAACGCGGGTTGGTGCGGCGTCGGGCGGGCGGCCGAGGTGAATGCCGTCGGTGCCGAGAGGTCCCGCTACCTCGGTGCGGATCAGTTCTCGCATACTCGTGCCGGTCACCGCCCTGGCCAGGCCGGACATCAGCCAACCGTAGGTCAGAGCGTGGTAGGCAGACCGACCGAAGTGGCTGTCGACCGGCGCCGCCGCGATCCGGTCCTCCATCCGCCGGTGATCGAGCAGTTCATGCTTGCGCACCCCGCGCAGCTGGGACAAACCCGCCCGATGTCGCATCACATCCCGCACCGTGATCTTGGCCTTGCCGTTCGCGGCGAATTCCGACCAGTACTCGGCCACCGGGGCTTCGTAATCGATCAGGCCCCGGTCCGCCAAGCGGTGAATGACCGTCGACGTGACACCCTTTGTCGCGGAGAACACCATCGGCGCTGTATCGGCCGACCACGGCACTCGGCCCCGCCGATCGGCCCATCCCGTCCACACATCCACGACGGGCTGCCCATCGAGGTACACCGCCAACGCTCCACCGCCGAAACGCGGATGGGGAAACAGACGCGCAAAACCCGTTACCGCACAGGCGAAAGCAGGGTCCGCAGCACCGCTGACCGGCAAGTCCGCGGCTGCTTTCACCGGCGATTCCATTCCCCGACTGCTGGATCTCGCACTGTTCACCACAACGAATTTACAACCTGAGGCGACCGGTTCCGGAGAATCGTTGCCGATCCGTGAACTTCACCCATCGGCGGCGTCAAGAATTTGTTGAGCGGCAAGGGCGGGTGTCAGTTCGCCGTCGAGAACCTGTCGCTCGATCTCCGCTCGCATCCGACGAACGGCGGGGTGGGTCAGCACCCGGTCCAGCACCGAGTCGCGCACCATCGACCATGTCCAGTCCACCTGCTGCGCGCGCCGCCGGGCGTCGAATACTCCGGCCGCGGTGAGAACATCGCGATGTTTGAGCACCGTGTCCCACAATTCCGGCAGTCCATCGCCTTCAAGAGCGCTCAACGTCAAAACCGGCGGCCGCCAGACGGTCTCGCGGGGATAGATCAACCGGATCGCGGCGGCCAGTTCGCGCGCCGCTGCTTTGGCCTCGATCGCGTGCCGTCCGTCCGCTTTGTTGACGACGACGACATCAGCGAGTTCCAGCACGCCTTTCTTGATGCCCTGAAGTTGATCGCCGGTTCGGGCCAGGGTCAGGAAGACGAAGGTATCGACCATGTTGGAAACGGCGACCTCGGACTGACCCACCCCGACGGTCTCCACCAGAATGATGTCGAAGCCGGCGGCCTCGAGGAGCACGATGGTTTCTCGGGTGGCCTTGGCCACTCCACCGAGAGTGCCCGAGGTCGGCGAGGGCCGGATGTAGGCGTCCGGGTGCACCGCCAGTCGCGCCATCCGGGTCTTGTCGCCCAGGATAGATCCGCCGGTCCGCGTCGATGACGGATCGACCGCCAATACCGCCACCCGGTGACCAAGCCCGATGAGGTACATCCCGAGCGCCTCGATGGCGGTCGACTTCCCCACGCCGGGCACGCCGGTAATTCCGATGTGCATGGCCCGGCCGGCGTCAGGCATCAGTGCCAGCAGCAGTTCCTGCGACTGCCCCCGATGATCGGTTCGGGTCGACTCGACGAGCGTGATCGCGCGTGCCAGAGCGGCCCGGTCACCGGCGCGAATCGCTTCGGCAAGCACGCCGGCGTCGCTGTCGGGCGTCATCAGCCCAGTTCGTAACCGAGTCGCTCGGCAAGCTTGTGCATCAAGCTCACCGCGGCCTCGCTGATCACCGTGCCGGGCGGGTAAATCGCGGTGGCTCCGGCGGCATACAACTCGTCGAAGTCGCCCGGCGGAATCACGCCACCCACCACGATCATGATGTCCGGACGTCCGGTGGCGGCCAACGCATCGCGCAGTGCCGGCACCAACGTCAGATGGCCCGCGGCCAGCGATGACACTCCGACGACATGCACGTCGTTGTCGGCGGCTTGCCGGGCGACCTCGTCCGGAGTGGAGAACAACGAGCCGACGTCGACGTCGAAACCGATGTCGGCGAACGCCGTGGCGATCACCTTCTGCCCGCGGTCATGACCGTCCTGGCCCATCTTCGCGACCAGGATGCGCGGTCGGCGTCCGTCGGCCTCGGCGAATTTCGCCACCAGTCGGGTGGCCTCCGTTAGTCCGGTGATGCTGCCTCCTGCGCTCGCTGGTCCGCGGCCCACCTCATCGCGGTAGACGCCCGAAATAGTGCGGATCTCCGCCTGGTGGCGGCCGTAGACTTTCTCCAGGGCGTCGGATATCTCCCCGACTGTCGCCTTGACCCGGGCGGCGGCAATGGCGAGCGCGAGCAGGTTGTTCTCCAGTGGATCCCCGCCCGTTGACACACCGGCACCCACGCTGGCCGCGCGGGTCACATCAGCCAGCGCGGCCTGCACTGCGGCGTCATCGCGATCGGCGCGAAGTCGCACCAGTTTGGCGAGTTGTTCGGAGCGTACGCGGCTGTTCTCCACTTTGAGCACGTCGATGTTGGAATCCTCGTCGACCTGGTACTTGTTCACGCCGATAACGGGTTGCTGGCCCGAATCGATGCGGGCCTGGGTGCGGGCGGCGGCTTCCTCGATGCGCAGCTTGGGAATTCCGTCGTTGATGGCCTGTGCCATTCCCCCGCGTTCGGCAACCTCGGCGATATGGACCCGGGCGCGCTGCGCCAGTTCGTGCGTCAGCCACTCCAGGTAATAGGAACCACCCCACGGATCGATCGGCCGAGTGGTGCCGGACTCCTGCTGCAGGAGCAGTTGCGTGTTCCGGGCGATTCGAGCCGAGAAGTCGGTGGGCAGTGCCAGCGCCTCGTCGAGGGCGTTGGTGTGCAGCGACTGCGTATGCCCCTGGGTGGCGGCCATCGCCTCGATACAGGTGCGAGCGACATTGTTGAACGGATCCTGGGCCGTCAGTGACCACCCCGAGGTCTGCGAGTGCGTTCGCAGCGACAGCGATTTCGCGCTCTTGGCGCCGAACCCTGCGACCAGTTCGCTCCACAGCAATCGGCCGGCACGGAGTTTTGCGACCTCCATGAAGAAGTTCATCCCGATGCCCCAGAAGAACGACAGCCGGGGCGCAAACGTATCGATGTCCAGACCGGCGTCAAGGCCGGCGCGAATGTAGTCGACGCCGTCGGCGAGGGTGTAGGCGAGTTCGAGATCGGCTGTGGCCCCGGCCTCTTGGATGTGGTACCCGGAGATCGAGATCGAGTTGAATTTCGGCATCCGAGCGCTGGTGTAGGCGAAGATGTCGGAAATGATCCGCATCGAGGGTGTTGGCGGATAGATGTAGGTGTTACGGACCATGAACTCTTTGAGGATGTCGTTCTGGATGGTGCCCGCCAGTTTCTCCGGCGGCACACCCTGCTCCTCGGCGGCGACGACGTAGAGCGCGAGGATCGGTAACACCGCACCGTTCATGGTCATCGACACCGAGACGCTCGCAAGGTCGATGCCGTCGAACAACTCCCGCATATCCAGGATCGAGTCGATCGCCACCCCGGCCATGCCCACGTCGCCCTGCACTCGCGGATGGTCGGAGTCGTAACCGCGGTGGGTGGCGAGGTCGAACGCCACCGACAGACCCTTCTGCCCGGCCGCGAGGTTGCGTCGGTAGAAGGCGTTGGAATCGGCGGCGGTGGAAAAGCCGGCGTACTGGCGGATGGTCCAGGGCTGATTGACGTACATGGTCGGGTAGGGCCCGCGGAGGAAGGGTGGCTCACCGGGAAAGCAGTCCAGCGGATAGCCCGCGGCCACCGCCGCGTCCCGATCGGCACCGATGAAGAGTGGCTTCACCACGATGTTCTCCGGGGTATGCCAGTCCAATTGCTCCGCCGAGTAGCCGTGGGCCGCGGCCGCGGACGCGATGAGTTCAGCGGCTGAGGCCTCAGTCGGCGTCGCGGCAGTGCGTTCGCCGGTCAGTGGAACGTCAGCGAAGCTGGGTATGCCCCCGTCGATGGCGGCGCGGGGAGTGATCATCTCCGTCATGCGTCCAATCCGTCCAGCAACACCGAAAGCGCCTTCACCGCATCAATGTTGGCGTTCAGGTAGTCGTCAGGCCGCGACCCCTCCGGGGCGCTCTCGATCGCCGCCGTCGACCCCGCCAGATAAACCCGCCGGACTCCGGCGGAGCGGGCCGCATCGACGATCTCGGCCGCCTCGGTGCCGTAACGGGCATCGCTGCCGCAGATCACCACGACGGCGGCACCGCAGTCGCGCACTGCATCAGCGACACCTCCGGGTTCGACGGTACCGGGATTCACCGCCTCGATTCCGCCGGCTGCCAACAGGTTCACGACGAACGAAGTCCTGACGTTGTTCTCGGCTAGTGGGCCCAGAGGCAGTAGTAGCACTCGAGGCCGTTCGCCGGTGCGTCGGTGCTGCGCATCGGAACGATCGCGGAGTTCCTCGAAGGCCGCCGCGTTGCGCCATGGCGGGTTCGGCGGATCCGGTGGTCGCGGCAATGGCTCGGTCAACTCTGGGAACTCGCTGACGCCGGTGACGGCCGTTCGCCGGTGCGCGATATCGTCAGCCCGCCGAACCCGAATCGTGTCGATCTGCTCGATGACGTGGTCGCGGGCCTGCCGAAAACCACCACGGGCCTCGATCTCCTGAAAGTACGACCAGGCCTGGGCGGCAAGGGTTTCGGTGAGTCGCTCGACGTACCATGAACCGCCCGCAGGGTCCATGACACGGCCGATATGGGACTCCTCCAGAAGCAGTAGCTGGGTATTGCGTGCGATCCGCCTCGCGAAGTCGACGGTGATGCCGGGATAACCGCCCGGGATGGCCGCATCGAACGGCAGCACCTGCACCGTGTCGGCACCCCCGACACCGGCGCCGAACGCGGCGACCGTGGTGCGAACCATGTTCACCCAGGGATCGCGCCGGGTCATCATCGTCGGCGAGGTGACGGCGTGCAGGCGTGCCGCGCCGTCGTCGGGGTGGCCCAGCACGTCGGCCACCCGCGCCCAGAGTTGCCGGGCCGCGCGGAATTTCGCGATGGTCATGAACTGATCCGCGTCGGCGACCAGCCGGAAACTGATTCCGCGGATCGCGTCGGGGACACCGACCCCGGCATCGGTCTGCAGCCGCAGATAATCGGTCGCCGCGGCGATCGCACCGGCCAGTTCCCAGGCGGCGCAGGCCCCGCGAGCGTTAAACGCCGTCCCGTCGATGGTGATGGTCCGTAGGCCGCGGTTGCCGGCCACCGCTGCCGCCACCGTGATGACATCGTCCACGCTCGGGGCGACGCGTCCGCTCAGTGGTGCGGTCAACGGATCGGCACCCAGGTCGATCGAGACTGTTGCGCTCGCGCCGGATGCGGCCACGATGTCCAGCATGGCCGCGGCGGCGGCGCGGAAGTCCGGACCGGCGTCGATCAGTATCGGGGCCAACTCGAGATAAACACCCGCCAGCCAGGTTCCGAGGTCTGCGGGTGCCACACCGCCGTCACCAACCCGGACCACCAGAGCGCTGACGCCCTCAACGAGTGCGTCGAGCACGGCGGCGTTGCCCTCGACGGGCGAACCCGAGAAACCCGCAGCCGGGAATTGCTCGGCCACCTGCCATCCCGTGAGCACATCGCGGTGGCGATCTGCGCCCCGGACATAGGGCCACTCGCCCGGGAGGGGATGCTCCGGCAGCGCGTCCAGAGCGGTGTAGAGCGCATGGATCGGGAAACCCTC
>CAMDFY010000051.1 GCA_945897705.1 Bifidobacterium breve
GTGGCTCGACCGATCGGTGCCGCGAGCGCTCCACCGGTGGCAGAAAGACGTTCGCCGCCATTCTCCACGAGCACCGCGACCGCGACTCTCGGGCTTTGTGCTGGGGCGAAGGCGATGTACCAGGCGTGCGGCGGGGTCACACGAGGGTCGGTGCCGTGCTCGGCGGTCCCGGTCTTGGATGCGATCTGCACTCCGGGAATCGCGCCCTCCTGCTGGGTGAACTTTTCGGCGCCGATCATCAAATCAGTGAGCTTAGCCGCGACCTGCGCTGAAACAGCTTGACGCTGCTCCTGGGGAGCGGTGGCGCTGATGTTGGACAGCCCGGGTCCTTCCAGGCGGTCCACCAGGTAGGGCGCCATGACCATTCCGGAATTGGCCACCGCCGCAGCGATCATCGCATTCTGCAGTGGGGTCACCGCCACATCCTTTTGCCCCATGCTGGACATCCCGACTGCAGCGGCGTCGGTCATCGGGCCAATCGTGGATTCGGCAACCTGTAAGGGAATTGAGGCCGGAGGGCTGTCGAACCCGAACGCATCTGCGGTCCGGCGAAGGGCATCCGCGCCCAGTCGGATTCCCAATTCGACGAAAGCGGTGTTGCATGAGCGTTCGAAGGCTTCCCGCAGCGGAGCGGTCGGGGCGTTTCCGCACTGCGCCCCGCCGTAGTTCTCCAGGGTCGCGGTGCTGTCCGGCAGGCTGATCGAGCCGGCGGCGGTCAGCGGTGTGTCCTCGGAGATCCCGGCCTGGAGCGCCGCGGCGGTGGTGATGACCTTGAACGTCGATCCAGGTGGGTAGCGCTCGGCGATGGCGCGGTTGGTCAGCGGCGAGTTCGGGTCGTCGCGTAACCGCTGCCAGGCGTCCCCTTGAGTATCGGTGTCATGAGTGGACAGCAGGTTGGGGTCATACGAGGGCGACGACACCATCGCCAGGATCTTTCCGGTGGACGGCTCCAAGGCCACCACCGAACCCTTGCATGGACCGCCGCAGCCCTGCTGGAGGGCTGACCACGCGGCTTGCTGAACCCTGGGAACCAACGTGGTTTCCACATTGCCGCCGCGGGGATCGCGGCCAGTGAAGAAATCGGCCAGTCGGCGGCCGAACAGACGCTCGTCGGAGCCGTTGAGGATGAGGTCCTCGGCACGCTCGAGTCCGTTGCTCGAGTACCGCAGTGAGTAGAAGCCCGTCACCGGCGCGTACTGCTGCGGATCCGGGTAAACCCGGAGGAATCGGTAGCGGCCGTTCGTCGACAGCGAGTAGGCCAGCAACTGACCACCGGCGGTGATTTGGCCGCGCTGGCGTGAGTACTCGTCGAGCAGGACCCGTTGATTGCGCGGGTCTGACCGTAGTGCGTCGGCCCGAAACACCTGCGTCACTGTGGCATTGATCAGCAGCACCACGGTCAAGGCCATGACCATCATCGAGATTCGTCGAAGTGAGGTGTTCATCAGCGGCTGATCACCTCGGTGCGCGCCGCCGCGATGGGTGTGTGCTGGCTGGTCTGGATCGGTCGGCGCGCGGCGTGGGAGATGCGTACCAGGATCGCCAGCAGCAGGTAGTTGGCCACCAGCGAGGATCCGCCGTACGAGAGCCATGGAGTGGTCAGCCCGGTCAAGGGGATCAGTCCGGTCACTCCGCCGACGACGATGAACAACTGGATCGCGAGCGTTGACGCCAGTCCGGCCGCCAGTAGTTTGCCGAAGCTGTCGCGCACCGCGATCGCAGTACGCAGGCCCCGCACGATCACGATCGTGTAGAGCAACAACACCCCGGACAGCCCGACAAGACCCAATTCCTCCCCCACCACGGCGATGATGAAATCCGTCGAGGCCGCCGGGACGGTTCCGGGCTGGCCGTTGCCAAGACCGGTGCCGAAGACGCCGCCGGTGGCGAAGCTGAACTGCGACTGCACGATCTGGTAGCCGGCACCGGCGGGGTCGGCGAAGGGATCCAACCAGGTCTGCACCCGGCCGCGGACATGACCGAAAAGGTGATAGGCCGCAACGCTTCCCGCGGCAAATAGGCTCAGACCGATCACGACCCAGCTGAACCTCTCGGTGGCGATGTAGACCATCACCAGGAACGAGGCGTAGAGCAGCAGGGAGGTGCCGAGGTCCTTTTCGAACACCATCACCCCGACCGAGATGATCCAGGCCGCCAGCAGCGGCGCCAGGTCTCGCGGCCGCGGTAGGTCCATCCCGAGGAAATGTTGTCCGGCGCTGGTGAAGAGATTGCGTTTGGCGACAAGGACTCCGGCGAAGAACACCAGCAGCAGGATTTTAGAGAACTCGGCGGGCTGAATACTGAATCCCGGCAGTCGAATCCAGATCTTTGCGCCGTTGGTCTCCGACAGGCTGGCCGGCAGCAGGGCGGGGATGGATAGCAGTACCAGGCCGGCCGCGCCGCAGATGTAGTCGTAGCGGGCGAGCATCCGGTGATCGGTGAGCAGGAACACCACCAGCGCAAAGCCGCTGATCCCAACCAGGGTCCACAGGATCTGGTGACCGGCCCCGGGGTTGCCCGCCGGGGTGTCTCCGGCCAGGTCGAGCCGGTGAATCAGCACCAGACCCAGACCATTGAGCAGCGCCACCACCGGGAGCAGTAGCGGGTCGGCGTAGGGCGCGAATCGCCGAACCGCGAGATGCGCAATGCTCAGCAGTGCCAGAAATGCTCCGGTATAGCGCAGCAGATCCCAGCTCAGGCCGCGATCCTGATTGGCCTCCACGATCATCAGAGCAACGCCGGTGATGAGGGCGGCGAAGCACAGCAGGGCCAATTCGGCATTGCGTCGGGTGGGCAGTACCGGTATCAGAGCGACCGGCGACTGAGGTGCGGTCGTCAGGAGAGCTTCGCCGGCCGTGGACTGCTTTCCCGTCATGCCGCCGCCCGGCAGTCAATGCCCGGAGTCTGCGGCGGTACCGGAAGCGCCGCGCCGGGCACCCCTGTTTTGGTGGAGGAGTTTTTTGGCCGTGGCGGTGCACAGGGCGGCAGCAGTGACGTGCGGGTTAGTTCCCGTAACTGGGCGAAGGCGTCGTCGAGGTTCCCGGCCGGGAGTCCGGCGGCTACCTGGGCCCGACCGGAGGGTTGCAGATCCCCCAGGCGCACCAGAGTGCAGTCCAACCCGTCGGTGGGCTGCTGGTAGCTGATCTCGGAAAGTTCGCCCCGATCATTGAGGCAGCCCAGCAGGAACGGCTGCTGCAGGCGCATCCCGAGGATCGAACCCTGGATGCCACGCATGATGGCAACGTTGTCGCCGTAGGCGCTGACGTAATAGTAGCTGCGGATGATCTTGTAGCCGACGCCCAGGGCGGCCAACGCGATGAGCGCAACGACGGCGGCGGCGATGATGCTTCGCCGTCGCGACCGGGGCGCTGGAAGCGGATCCGGCTCTGGCACAACCCGTTTGGCGGCGGGCGGTCGTGGCGCCATTACCGATGCTCGGCCGGCGGCAGTATTTGGCGGCACCGTGTCGTCGGCATCGCCAGATACCGCGCCCGCCAGTATCGGCTGGGTCTGGCCGGCGTAGTCGTGGTCGACGACGTCGGCGACTACCACGGTGACGTTGTCGGGTCCCCCGCCGCGCAAGGCGAGTTCGATCAGTCGCTCCGCGCTCTCGGCGACGCCGGGAAGCCGCAGTGCCTCCAGGATGGTTTCCTGACTGACCGGGTCCGACAATCCGTCCGAGCACAGCAGGTAACGATCTCCCTCGCGGGCTTCGCGCACGATCAGGGTGGGTTCGACCTCGTGGCCGGTGAGCGCCCGCATGATCAGTGAGCGCTGCGGATGGCTGTGGGCCTCCTCAGCGGTGATCCGACCCTCATCGACGAGGGTCTGCACGAAGGTGTCGTCCTTGGTGATCTGCGTTAATTCACCGTCGCGCAACAGGTAGCCGCGGGAATCTCCGATATGTACCAGGCCGAGTCGGTCTCCGGCGAACAGGATGGCGGTAAGAGTGGTGCCCATTCCCTCAAGATCGGGATCGAGGTCCACTTGGTCGGCAATCGCCGAGTTGCCTTCGTGCACAGCCGATTGCAGCTTGCTGAGCAAATCGCCGCCCGGCTCGTCATTATCAAGGTGGGCCAGCGCCGCAATCATCAATTGGGACGCGACCTCCCCCGCGGCGTGGCCACCCATACCGTCGGCCAGTGCCAGCAGTCGGGCACCGGCGTACACCGAATCCTCGTTGTTGGCGCGGACGAGTCCGCGGTCGCTGCGCGCTGCGTAGCGAAGAGCCAGGGTCATGGGCGTAGCTCGATCACCGTCTTGCCGACATGCACCGGCGTGCCGATCGGAACGCGGACCGCGGTCGTGACCTTCGACCGGTCGAGATAGGTGCCGTTCGTCGAACCGAGGTCTTCGACGTACCAATCCGAACCGCGCGGAGACAACCGGGCATGGCGGGTGGAGGCGTAGTCATCGGTGAGCACCAGGGTGGAGTCGTCGGCGCGGCCGATGAGCACCGGCTGGGTGCCCAGCGCGATCCGGGTCCCGGCTAGCGTGCCCCCGGTGACCACGAGATACCCGGCCGAGTTTCGGCCCTGGCGGGCCGGTGAGCGCGCTCCCCGCAGCGCCAGTCCCCGTCGCACCATCACCGCGCCAGTCGGCGCGTAGATGTCGTTGCGCAGGATTCGCAGCACCGACCAGATGAAAAGCCAAAGCAAAAGCAGGAATCCGGCACGGGTCAGTTGCAGAACGAGTCCCTGCATCCGTCGGCCCTCCGTCCTCCTGCCGTCGTCGCGGTCGGCATCGGCGCCGGCCCGAATGGGCCATCGTCGGCAACGTCACAGGATACTTGGGTGCCGTATCGCGCGCGGGTGAAGCCACACACCTCCGCCTGGTTCGGAGTCGACGCCGGTTTCGTGCAGGCCTCAGTGAAGGCGGACGATGATCTCGGAGTGTCCGACCCGAATGACGTCGCCATCGGCCAGCTGCCACTCTTGGACGGGCGCATTGTTGACCGTGGTGCCGTTGGTGGAGTTCAGATCCGACAACAGCGCCGACTGGCCGTCCCAGCGGACTTCCACGTGGCGACGCGAGACGCCGGTGTCGGGCAACCGAAACTGCGCATCCTGGCCGCGGCCGATCACGTTCGCGCCCTCCCGCAGTTGGTACGTGCGGCCACTGCCGTCGTCGAGTTGGAGCGTGACGGATGTCCCGACCGCCTGGTATTCGTCCTGCGCGGCCGGTGGCGCGTAGTCGCCGTAGCCACCCGGGGCCGAATGGCCGTAGTCGTATTCCGGCGCTGCAGCCGGCGCCGGGTAGCCGCCCTGTTCGTAACGGCCATATTCGGGTTGGCCGTATTCGGGCCGGGCATAGGGCGCCGGGTAACCGGGTTGCTGGTAGCCGGGCTGTTCCGGGTATCCGCCCTGCTCGGGATACGCGGGCCGCGGCGGGCGGCCGTAGTCGTAGTCTGCAGGCGGCGGCGGGTAGCCACCTCCCGGGGGCGGACCGTACTGCGGGGCGCCGCCGTATCCGGGCGGTGCCGGGCGGTAACCCTGCTCGTATCCGGGGGCACCGTATCCGGGGGCGCCGTATCCCGGGGCGCCGTATCCGGGGGCGGGAGGCCGCTGTTCGTAGCCCTGGTCGGGGTAACCGCCCTGCTGTGGATAGCCGTAGCGGGGCGGGTAGCCCTGATCGTAGGGGGGGGCATAGCCCTGCTCGGGCGGGTATGGCGGCCGCTGCGGTTCGGGTGCGACTCCCCGCGGATCCTCCTGGGGCCGGCCGTACTGATCGCCGTAGTACTCCTCGCCGGGGCGTCCCTGGCTCTGGCCGCCGCGGTCCTGGTTGTCGGTCATCGCTGGCACTCCTCGTTCTGCGCTGTTCGCGTGGTTCGGTACTGCTGGGGCGGATGGGCCACCGGGTGGGCGGAGGCCGACGTCGGGGTTGACGACGGCCCGGGCACGGTACTGGCCGGTGTGCAGGCCCTCGGACTGCTCGAAGCGGAGCACCACCTCACCATAGGTTTGCCATCCCTGTTCATGAATATATCCCGCCAGGTGCCGCGCGAAGGCGTCTGCCGTCAGTTCCCGGTCGGTGTTGATCTTCCGGAAATCGGACAGGCTGAGGGTAACGACGTAGTCGTTGGGCACCAGGAACCGATCACCGGGCAGGATCTGCACGCCGTCATGGGCCTCTCGACGCAGCAGTGCCTCAACCTCCTGGGGAACGACCGAGCCGCCGAATACCCTGGCGAAGGCGTCGCCCACGCCGATTTCGAGCCTGCGTTCGATGCGCTGAACCAGGCCCCTCTGGTTGCCCATCACACCGCCCTCGCTTGCTTCTCCGACCGTGCGCTCCACAGCGCCGCCCGTCCAGCCGCAGTGTCAATCGTATCGGCCCTGCCTGGCGCACCGACGCCAATGGGCCGTCGACGGTCGCGTTGTCGCAGCTCAAAGTGCTGTATTCGGTTGATCTGCCCGGCTTGCCCGCCGCACCGCGGCGTGGGATTACGTCGACACCTCCGTGATACGCTCCCCCGGTTGTTGAGGGCGAGTGGCGGAATGGCAGACGCGCTGGCTTCAGGTGCCAGTGTCCTTCGGGACGTGGGGGTTCAAGTCCCCCTTCGCCCACACGAGCGATTACGAGCGGCGGGCCGATCCGCCGGTGACGGAATTCCCCGCCCGGTGGCCACCTCGCGGCCCCAAGAGTTCCCTCGCCGTTCAGTGAAGACCGTGACCGGCATCAATTGCCGTAACTAGGTTCGAACCACCAACTTCGGACAGGATTCACCATGCGGAAAGCGTCACCCACCCACCTTGGGCTACTGGCAATAGTCGCGATGACCGCACTATCGGCGGTCGCGTGTGGGTCGTCCACCAAGCCTTCGCCAACCGAATCCCCAACCGCCCCGACCACCACGTCAGCGGCGGCAGCGTCGGCATCCGAGACCCCGGTCAAGGCCGAAGACGAACTAGAAGTGGGCGGGTCGGTCGCATCGGTGTCGGGCACGCGGGTCGAGGTGAGCTCACCGCAGGGATCGGCGTCGGTGGCCTTCTCCGAGTCGACCAAGGTGATGGAGTTGACCCCGGTCACACTCGCCGAAATCACACCCGGCCTCTGTGTCACCATCCGGCCCGCGAGCGGAGCGGAGGGCGGCACCGTTGTCGCCGACGCGGTCGTCGTCGGTGCCAACAGCGGCGGAGAGTGCAAGAAGACCAATGCTCAGGACAATGCCGGGCTTCCGCGCAGTCCGTTGGGGGGCTTCCGGGGCACCGTCGATTCGGTCACCGGCACGACGATCGCCCTCACGACATACGGCGCCGACGGAAGCACAACGAACACCACCGTCGAGACCAACGACCTGACCCTCTTCGCCGACCGGCACCGGGTGCAGACCGACGCCATCGTCGAGGGCAAGTGCATCATTGCCCGCGGAAACAAGGACACCGGCGGTGTGCTTCAGGTGGATACGATCAACCTGCCGCTAGTCGTCAACGGCGCGTGCCCGATGCCCAAAGCGGGCTGACGTCCGAGCGGCGGTACGATATGTCTTCCGACCTACTCGATGACCGCGGGATGTCCGGCATCGGCGTGTTTATCGAAAGGGATACCGGCGCCTTCCGTTGCCGGCTACTCGGGGGCTGCCGTGGTTCGCTTCAGACGATGCAACCGGTCCCTGCTCGCGATGTTGATTGCTGCGATTCTGTTGATCGGCGCACACCTGAACTCGACGGGTGTGGCCGCTCTCGCCAAGTTTGGGATTGTTGACGCCGAGGGCATCAGCCTCCGTGCCTTCCAAACGGCACTGATCATGAACGGGACATTCGAACCGGTGGTCACCACCGAGTGGATCCGCCAGGCGATGTCGGAGTTCGTCACGCCTACCCTGGGTGAGGGGTACTTCGGCACCGCGATGAATACCCCCGAGGAGTTCTGGCCGGCGACCGGATTGTTCAGTATGACCTTCGACAACTCGGTCCAAGCCGGATACGCCCTTCTCGATACCCAGGTTCACCAGAACCTTTCCGAAAGCCCCCGAGCGCCGTTGGCGGTGTTCGGATACTCGCAGAGCGCGATCATCGCCTCGTTGGAAAAGCGAACGCTCGCAACTGAATTCGCCGACCCTAAGGAAACTCCCCCAGTATCGTTCGTCATGACCGGCAACCCGTATCGGCCCAATGGAGGCTTCCTGTCACGGTTACCGCTTGTGGCGAGGCTTCTCACTGCGTCTAGCCCCATGACGGCCTCCCCGACCGATACGGTCTTCGCGACCCACGACATCGCCCGCCAGTACGACATGTGGGCGGACTTTCCCACCTATCCGTTGAATCTGCTCGCCGACATCAACGCGCTTTTCGGGCTGTTGAACCACTGGTATCTGCCGGAGTCGGTCAATCCCCTCCTCGGCAACCTCATCTCGACAGTCTCGCTGGACCCGGCGAGCCCGAACTACGACCCTGACACGGTCGTCCAGCACTACGGCGATACCACGTACTACACCATCCGGTCGCAACATCTGCCCCTGCTGTATCCGCTGCGGTGGATCGGTCTGGGACCGCTGACCGACATTGTCGAGCCGACATTGAGGGTTCTTGTGGAACTCGGCTACGACCGGAGTGCCGGGTACGGACAGGTGGTGCACGCGGGACTGTTCCCCGCGATCGATCCAGGGAAGCTCATCGACGATCTCGGGGCCGCCTTCGCTGAGGGTGGCACGGCCTTGCGCGCATTGTTCGCGCCGCCTGCCTCAGCGCCGGCAGGTAGCCGCGCGGCCGCCCCTGCCGCTGCGCAGGACCGCAGGGGTGTCTCTGCCCGGCGTGCATCCAGAACTGCCCCGCCGGTGCGCAGGGCGGCGGCGTCGGTTGAGGAGTCGCCCCAGTCACGGCCGGAGCCGAGGGTGCCCCGCGAGCCCCGGCGGACCAGCCCGCGTCACTCGCCGTCGTCGAAGATCGCCACCGCGCGGGTCCACCCCGCCGATGCGGCGTGAATCTTCACCGGGAAGCAGGAGACCTCGAAACCCGCAGCAGGCAACGACTCGAGATTGTGCAGTTTCTCGATGTGGCAGTAGCCGATCTCGCGTCCGGCGCGATGGCCCTCCCAGATGATCGACGGGTCGTGGCTTCGCGCGTAGCGCTGCGCAGTGTAGGTGAAGGGCGCGTCCCAACTCCACGCATCGGTTCCGGTTAACCGCACTCCCCGTTCCAGCAGGTACAGCGTCGCCTCACGGCCCATGCCGCAGCCTTTACTGACGTAATCGGGCTGCCCGTAATGCGTTCCGGCGCTGGTGTTTACCAGCACGATCTCCAACGCCGACAGTGTGTGGCCGATCCGGCCCAGTTCCTGCTCGACATCGGTGGCGGTCGCCACGTAACCGTCCGCGAAGTGCCGGAAGTCCAACTTCACCGCAGGCTGCAGGCACCATTCGAGCGGTACCTCGTCGATGGTGATCGCCCGCTTGCCGCCGTCCATCGTCGAGGCGTAGTGATACGGCGCGTCCAGGTGCGTGCCATTGTGGGTCGTGATCCGGACCCGTTCAATCGCCCAACCCTCGCCGTCGGGGAGGTCGGCGGTGGTCACTCCGGGAAAGAACGACACCACCTCTGCAGCGGTCTGCCGGTGGTCGTAGTAGTCGATCTCCGGCAGATGACCGGGTGGATCGGATGCGATCCCGGCGTGTAACGGAACAGAGATGTCGACGAACCGGCGCCTGGCCATGACGGCAAATCGTAGCGTGGTGGTTCGGCCGCGACCGCCCACTCGGCCGTGGTCTAATCGCCGCCATGGGCCCCGGTGAACAGATGGCGATTCCGGCCGGCCCGGAGGAGGTGACGGCGCCGTGGCTGGCGGCTGTCTTACGGGCGGGTGGCCACCGGACCGACATCGAAGGCGTCGACGTCAGCGCAATCGGAACCGGCCAGACCGGCGCGACGTATCGGGTAGCGGTTCGCTACGGCGTCGCCGACCCCGCTCTGCCGGACTCGTTCGTCGTCAAGCTGCCGGCCCAGGACGAGACGGTCCGCGATCGGGTCGCCCTGAGCTACCGCTCCGAACACGCCTTCTACACCGAGGTGGCTGACACGGTCGCGGTACCACTCCCCCGCTGCTATCACTGCGCGATCGCCGACGACGGCGCGCAATTCGTTTTGTTACTCGCCGATCTGGCACCGGCGGTCCAGGGCGATCAGATACTCGGGTGCAGCGTGGCCGAGGCGCGACTGGGCGCCACCGCATTGGCCGGACTGCATGGGCCCCGCTGGTGCGACCCGGCCTGGTTGGACTTCACCGGCACAGTGATGCCGAAGCCGGATGAAGCCGGTGCCCGCGGACTGGGCGACATCACCAAACTCGCGGCACAGATCACCATCGACAAGCTCGGCGCCCGGATGAGTCCGGCCGACCGGGACACAGTGCGTGAGTCGGCCGATCTGATCGCCGACTGGCTGCTGGGCTCCCCCGACCGGTTCAGCCTGTTGCACGGCGACTACCGGATCGACAATCTGCTCTTCGACCCCGATCGCACTCGGGTGACGGTTGTGGACTGGCAGACCCTGGCGGTCGGGCTGCCCGCGCGAGACCTGGCCTATTTTATCGCGACCAGCCTGCAGCCCGGTGATCGCGCCGATCACGAGCGAGAACTTGTCGACGCTTACCACCGTGCTTTGTCCACCCACGGTGTTACCGGTTATGGCGCTGAAACCTGTTGGCAGGATTACCGTTTGGGCATGTTGCAGGTGCCACTGATTTCAACGCTGGGCTTCGCCTTCTCGGCTGAGACCGAACGCGGAGGCGAGATGATGCTTGCGATGATGAAGCGCGGCAGCCAGGCCATTAGGGACCTCGGGACGTTAGATCTAGTCCGCGCGGGCGTCTGAGGACGGTCCATCGGGGTTGGGGGACAGGTCGGGGACGAAGTCGTCGGGAGCCAGTGGCGTTTCTGGTGAGCTCGCTACGGACTGCGCAGCGATTACCGACGGGAATTGGTCCGCGACCGCCCGCCCGTGTTCGCCGCGCCAGTCCCGCAACAACACCCCGATGCCCGCCACCGCCATGGCGATCACTGCGCCGGCGGCCCATGCGCTGTTGGTCAGCAGTGCCACGATGAGCGCGACCGAGGCCGCGACCGCCAGCACCGCAACGACCCGCATCGTCATAGTCTGCTGCCCCCCGGCCGCAGCGCGTGGGTACGACCGCCCGGCGCGTCCCGGTGGGGGATCCGGTGGGGGATCCGGTGGGGGATCCGGTGGGGGATCCGGTGGGGGATATCAGGCGGCGCTAGACGGCCGGCTGACAAGGGGCACGTGCACAACGCCGACGCTCGCCGCAACCGGCAGCGCTTCGGCTCTCGACAGCAGGTCCACGCTTTCGGGCAGTTCCCGGGGATTGATGACACCGTCGGCGATCTTGCGCAGCACCTCGCGAGCATGCGCGAGTTGATTCCGTTTGCGGTACTGCCCGCCGGGCAGTTTCACCCCGGCCCACACCCCGTATTCCTCGCCGGCTTCAACCGCCTGATGGGCACACTGACGCTGCTGGGCCAGCGGACACCGCCGCAGACAGATCGCGCGCGCCTTGGTGGCGGCATGCTCGTACACGCGCGCCTTGGCCGCTCCGTCACTGGCGTCGTCATCGGCGTAGCCGAACCACAGTTCGGGCTCGGTAGAACACGGGCGATGGTCCATCTCGGTCTCCTTTTCGAGTTTCGGAGACAGAAGCGTATACGCTAAGCTTCGAACGTGCAATCAAAACAGACACAGAAACGTATACGCACCGTACTCTGTGTACGATTCGGATATGGCGGAAACGCACCGGTGAGCCGAGAGACGGCGGGCGCGGCAATCCGTGCCCTGCGCGAGTCCCGGGACTGGTCGCTCGCGGAGCTGGCGGCGGCCACCGGCGTCAGCACGATGGGCCTCAGCTACCTGGAGCGGGGTACCCGCAAGCCCCAGAAAAGGACCGTTCAACGGGTCGAGAACGGACTTGGACTGCCGCCGGGCACCTACGCGCGTCTGGTCGTCGCCGACGATCCAGATATCGAACTGGCCCAGCTACTGGAGCGCGCCGGATCGCGGGTACCGGAACCGCCCGGGTCTGCGCCGGTCACCGCCAACGCCGCCGACATGCTGGAAATGGCCTCCGCCGCCTATCTCGAAATGCTCAACTCGTTGATCGAACATCTCCCGCCTGCCACGTCAAACGAATACGAGACGTATATCAGGTCGGCGATCGCGCAGAGCGCCAAGGCCGAGATGCTGGCCGCCAACTCGTGGCGCGTGACGGCCGGCGCGGGCACTGCCAACCCCGGCCTGATCGCCCACATCACCGCGGCGGAACGGATTCGATCCGACCTGATCGCCCGACTTTCGGGCAGCACGGCAGCGCGGTTCGAACGCGCCTGCGCCGGTTGCGAACTACCCGACCCGGTCGTCGCGGCGCTGATCGGGGTTACCGTCGGCGAAATGTGGGACATCCGCACCGGCGGACCGATCCCACCGGGAGCTCTGCCCAGGATCAACGCCTTCCTCGAGGGGCTCCCGTGACGGGCGGCGAGGTCGAGGTCCTGAGTCGGGCCCACGCACTCTTCGCCGGCACGCCTGCGGCACTCGCCCTCGAATCCGGCACTGCCCCGTCGGCAGCACCGCCACCGAGTCAGGCCGGCGTCGCCGCAGTCGCTTACCGGGATGCAGCCGCTTTGTGGCGGGCGGAACTCGCAGTTTCCCGGTCGGAGGATGCTGAACTCGCTCGCATCCTCACCGCCGCCGGGCGCGACCACCGATTTGCGCACCTCGCCACCGCCGCAGTGTTGGCGGCCGCTCGCGCGGACGCTCAGACACTACCGCCGCATCCAATCGTGGCCCGAGAACTGCTGCGCCGCAGAGCCATCCGTCTGCGCACCCAGCAACGCCACGTACTGGCCGCGAGACGACGCGCGCGACGGCGCCGAGCCGCGTTGTTGGCCTTGCGATACCGCAGCCGCCCCGGTCGCAGTCCGCGCCGCTTCGCTCGGCGTGGTTCCCCCGCCGACATCGCGGTGCGGGCAGCATTGAGCAGACTCGGCCGCCCCTATGTCTGGGGCGCCACGGGACCGGACCGCTTCGACTGTTCCGGGCTGGTCAAGTGGGCTTACGCACAGGCCGGTGTTCGGTTGCACCGCACCACTTTCGAGCAGATCCATGACGGAGTGCCCGTTGCGCCCGGGGCTGTCCGCGCCGGCGATCTGGTTTTTCCACATCCCGGCCATGTCCAATTGGCGATCGGGGGCAACCTCGTCGTCGAAGCGCCGTACGCGGGTGCCACCGTGCAGATCAGCCGACTGGGCGAGAACGTCGCGATCCGCCGTCCGGCCTGAAGTTCAGTACCGGTCCTGCTGTCCACAGGGTGAATTGCCCACTGATGCGGCGCTGCCTAGCGTGTCGATCATGAGAGGCCACCGGTGCCCGGTCTGCAACCGCCGCCGCTGAGTCATTCCGACGGGGCTGCTGCCGAGGCGATCCGCGCGGCGGAAAGTGCACTGGCGCATCAA
>CAMDFY010000052.1 GCA_945897705.1 Bifidobacterium breve
AGAGCGCCTGCTGGTCGTGGTCGACCGCGCCATCGATCAGGTGTGCACGGTGGGGCGCACGCTGAAGGCGGGAGCGGAGATCGCCTTCGAGGTCGTCTCGCCGTGAGCGAGCAGACCCGGCTCACCGCGTGGGTGCACGGCCACGTCCATGGGGTGGGCTTTCGGTGGTGGACCCGGTCGCGGGCGTTGGAACTGGGGCTGACCGGCTATGCGAGCAACCAGCCCGACGGCCGGGTGCTGGTGGTCGCCCAGGGGCCACGCCCGGCCTGTGAGGGACTTCTGGCGCTCCTCCGGGGCGGCGAGACACCCGGATCGGTGCAGACCGTCATCGCCGAGTTCACCCCGCCGGGACAGGACGCGACACCTGTGGAGTCGGGCTTCCGCGAACGCTGAACTCCTCGCCGGTAGGCTCGCACGACGTGTACCTCAAGAGTCTGACGCTGAAGGGTTTCAAGTCCTTCGCATCGCCGACGACTCTGCGCTTCGAACCGGGAATCACCTGCGTGGTGGGGCCCAACGGCTCCGGGAAGTCCAACGTCGTCGACGCCCTGGCCTGGGTGATGGGCGAACAGGGCGCCAAGACCCTGCGCGGCGGCAAGATGGAAGACGTCATCTTCGCCGGTACCTCCTCGCGTGCCCCGCTGGGCCGGGCCGAGGTCACCTTGACCATCGACAACTCCGACGGCCTGCTGCCGATCGACTACTCCGAGGTGTCGATCACCCGGCGGATGTTCCGTGACGGCGCCGGCGAGTACGAGATCAACGGCAACAGTTGCCGGCTGATGGACGTTCAGGAACTGCTCAGCGATTCCGGGATCGGCCGCGAGATGCACGTCATCGTGGGGCAGGGTCGGCTGGCGCAGATCCTCGAATCCCGTCCGGAGGACCGGCGCGCCTTCATCGAGGAGGCCGCCGGGGTGCTCAAGCACCGCAAGCGCAAAGAGAAGGCGCTGCGCAAGCTGGACGCCACCGCGGCCAATCTGGCCCGGTTGACGGACCTGACCACCGAACTGCGTCGGCAACTCAAACCGCTGGGCCGCCAAGCCGAGATGGCGCGCCGCGCGGCCACCATTCAGGCCGACCTGCGCGACGCACGGCTGCGACTGGCCGCCGATGACCTTGTCATTCGCCGCGCCGAGTTCGCCGGGGCCGACGACATCGAGACCACGCTGCGACGCGAGCACGACGAAGCCACCGCGCGGCTGGCGGCGGCATCGGAACAACTCGCCGCCGGTGAAGCCGCTGTCGCCTCGCTGTCGGCGCGGTCCGAGGCCGCACAGCAGACCTGGTTCGGGCTCTCGGCCCTGGCCGAGCGGGTCGGCGCCACGGTACGGATCGCCAGCGAGCGTGAGCAGTACCTGGACACCGAACCGGCCGCCAGCACCGGTCCGGATCCCGATGCGCTCGACGCCGAGGCCGACGAGGTGGCTGAGCAGGAGCGCGAACTGCTCGCCGAACTTGCCGGTGCTCGTTCGGCGTTGGAGGCCGCCCGGGTCGAACTCAGGGTGAAGGAGAGCGCGGCCACCGAGGCTGAACGCGCGCATCTGGCCGCCGTGCGGGCCGAGGCCGACCGCCGGGAAGGTCTGGCGCGGCTGACCGGTCAGGTGGAGACCGGCAGGGCCCGGGTGGAGTCGATCGACGACACTGTGGCCCGACTGACCGCCGCGATCGACGAGGCCGCGGCCCGCACCGACGCGGCGCGGGCCGAGTTCGAAACCATCCAGAGCCGGATCGGCGAACTCGACCAGGGCGAGCTGGGTCTCGACGAGCACCATGACCGATCGGTGGCCTCGATGCGCGCCGCCGACGATCGGGTAGTGCAACTGCAGGCAGCCGAGCGCACCGCCGAACGGCAGGTGGCCTCGTTACAAGCCCGGATCGATGCGCTCGCGGTGGGACTCGAACGCCGGGACGGCGCGGCGTGGCTACTGGAAAATCGCAGTGGCGCAGGACTTTTCGGAACCATCGCCACGCTGGTGAAGGTCCGCGCCGGGTTCGAACCGGCATTGGCCGCGGCGCTCGGTTCCGCGGCCGACGCGGTGGCGGCCGACGACGTCGGTGCGGCGGGCTCGGCGGTCCGGGCGCTCAAGGACATTGACGGTGGCCGCGCCGCCATCGTGTTGGCGGACTGGCCGGTGTCGGCGCCGCAGGACACCGGCCCACTGCCCGATGGAGCACACTGGGTGGTTGATCTCATCGAAGCGCCGCCGCGACTGCAGGGCGCCATGACCGCCATGCTTGCCGGCGTGGCCGTCGTCGACGACATCGGCGCCGCACTGGACCTGGTGTCGGCGCGTCCGGGGCTGCGTGCGGTGACCCGCGACGGCGACCTGGTGGGCGCCGGCCGGGTGGACGGCGGCTCCGGCCGCAAGCCCAGCACCCTGGAGATCGCCGGCGAGATCGAGAAGGCGCGAACCGAACTTCTCGCCGCCGAGACCCAGGTCGCCCAACTTGCCGCGGCGCTGGCGGGCGCTGTCGCCGAGCAGGCGGACCGCAAGGACGCCGCCGAGCAGGCGCTCGCGGCGCTCAACGAGTCCGACGCCGCGATGTCGGCGATTTATGAGCAACTCGGCCGGCTCGGCCAGGAGGTCCGGCTGGCCGAGGAGGAGTGGCGCCGACTGCAAGTTCAGCGCGACGAACTCGAGTCCGGTCGGGTGCAGACCGTGACCGAACTCACCGAACTCGAGGCGCGACTGCGCGCCGCCCAGGAAAGCCAGACCGTCGTCGAGACCTCGCCGGGTGAGCGAAGCCAGATGCAAGCCTCAGCGGAACAGGCGCGTGCATTCGAGGTGGAGGCACGACTAGCGGTGCGTACCGCCGAGGAACGCGCGGATGCCGTTCGCGGACGTGCGGATTCGCTTCGGCGGTCAGCGGCGGCGGAGCGCGACACTCGGCTGCGCGCACAGCAGGCACGCGCCGCACGTCAGCATGCCGCGGAGGTCGCCGCCGCGGTCGCTGAGACCGGCCGCCGCGTCGCTGCGCACCTGGTGGTCGTGGTGGGGGCGGCCTCGCGGGTGCGAGACCAGCTCGCTGCGGAGCGTCTGGAACGGGCCGGCGCAATGACCGCAGCCCGCACCGAGGTCGCCGAGCTCAACACCCGCATCAGCGCGTTGACCGAATCCCTGCACCGCGACGAGGTCGCCAAGGCCCAGGCAGAGCTGCGGATCGAACAGCTCGAGCAAATGGTGCTCGAGCAGTTCGGGATGGCCGGTGATGATCTGATCGCCGAGTACGGCCCGGAGGTGTCGTTGCCGCCAACGGAGTTGGAGATGGCCGAGTACGCCCAAGCCCGCGAGCGGGGCGAGGCGGTGACCGCGCCGGCGCCGATGCCGTTCGACCGACCCACCCAGGAGCGTCGCGCCAAACGGGCCGAGCGTGAGCTGGCCGAACTCGGCCGGGTCAATCCGCTGGCGCTGGAGGAGTTCGCCGCGCTCGAGGAGCGCTACAACTTCCTGTCCACTCAACTCGAGGACGTCAAAGCGGCCCGGAAGGACCTGCTCGACGTCATCGCCGGTGTCGATGACCGGATCCTGCAGGTGTTCTCTGAGGCCTATGCCGACGTCGAGCGGGAATTCTCGAAGGTGTTCGCGACGCTGTTCCCCGGTGGCGAGGGTCGGCTGCTGCTGACTGATCCCAGCGACATGCTGACCACCGGTGTTGAGGTGGAGGCCCGCCCGCCCGGCAAGAAGGTCAAACGGCTCTCGCTGCTGTCCGGCGGCGAGAAATCGCTGACCGCGGTGGCCATGCTGGTGGCAATCTTCCGGGCCCGCCCGTCACCGTTTTATGTCATGGACGAGGTCGAAGCGGCCCTCGACGATGCCAACCTGGGTCGCCTGATCGGACTCTTCGAGCAGTTGCGCACCCAATCCCAGCTGATCGTGATCACGCATCAGAAGGCGACCATGGAGGTCGCCGACGCACTGTATGGCGTCTCGATGCAGGGCGATGGCATCACCGCGGTGATCTCGCAGCGGATGCGCGGGGAGGACCTGGTCGGCAGCGCTAGTTGTACTGACCACGGACGTTAGTGACGGCGTGGCGTGGTGACATGACGAAGACCTCCGAGTGAAGTGCGAGCTGTCTAGGAACGCACCAACCCACCGGAGGTCTTCGTGTCCCACCGTAATGCCCCATTGTCCGAAACCGGTCGTCTTAGGCTGGCCCGCTGCGTTGTCGAGGACGGCTGGCCGCTGCGCCGGGCCGCTGAGCGGTTCCAGGTCGCGGTGACCACGGCGGCCCGCTGGGCCAGCCGCTACCGGGAACTGGGTGCCGCCGGTATGGCGGATCGCAGCTCGCGCCCGCATCGCAGCCCGAATCAGACACCGACTCGAACCGAGCGGCGGATCATCAAAGTTCGGGTACTGCGCCGGTGGGGGCCGGCTCGTATCGGGTATCTGCTGGGTATCCATCCCTCGACCGTGCATCGAGTACTGGCCCGCTACGGGGTGGCCAAGTTGCGGTGGTTAGACCGGCCTACTGGTCGGGTGATTCGCCGCATCGAAACCGCCCAGTGCGGTGAGTTGGTGCACGTCGATGTCAAGAAACTCGGCAAGATCCCCGCCGGTGGCGGCTGGCGCATGTTGGGTCGCACGATCGGCAATCGCAACTCCCGGGCTGACAAGAGTTCCGGGCGTCGCAGTAAGCACCGTGACCCGTTGCACGGCCACCACTTCCTACACACCGCGATCGACGCCCATTCCCGGCTCGTCTACTCCGAGATACTGGCCGACGAGCGCAAAGAGACCGCTACGACCTTCTGGCTACGAGCCAACGCCTGGTTCAACGAGTGCGGCATCACCGTGCGGACAGTGTTGACCGACAACGGCTCCTGCTACCGATCCCATGCGTTCCGGGACGCACTCGGTGGCATCGAGCACCGGCGCACACGCCCATACCGACCGCAGACCAACGGCAAGGTCGAGAGATTCCACCGCACCCTGGCCGACGAATGGGCCTACGCCCGGCTCTACACCAGCGACGCCCAACGCTGCGAGCAGTTCCCGATCTGGCTGCACACCTACAATCACCACCGCGGCCACACCGCACTCGGCGGTCAACCACCCGCCAGCCGCGTACCTAACCTCTCAGGTCAGTACAGCTAGTCCGTAGCCGCAATTCTGTGCGGGGGCCAAATTCTGTGCGGGGGCCAAATTCGTACTGGGGCCAAATTCTGTCAGACGTTCGTCGTAATATCGAACGCATGTTCGACAATGAACTCCGTTCAGCCGATGACTCGGCCGTCGTCGCCGCCATCGAGCAGTGGGCGAGCGCCGAAGCGTCCGCCGCCGCCCGGCGACTCGCCGCGGTCGCGGAGTTGGCCCGCCGCCGCTGCGGCGACGACGACCGTGCCGACTGGGCGTGCGACTCCTGGGATGCCGCCGCCGCAGAGGTGTCGGCCGCCCTGAGCATCAGCCATGGACGCGCGTCAGGTCAGATGAGGCTCGGACTCACGCTGGCCCGCAGGTTGCCGGGAGTCGCGCAGATGTTCTACGACGGTCTGTTGGGCTACCGCGTCGTCTCGGCGATCGCCTGGCGCACCCTGCTGGTCGAGGACGACGACGCCCTGGCCACCATCGACGCCGCCCTCGCCGACCACTGCCGCACCTGGGGCCCGCTGTCGGACCACAAGCTGGAACAGGCCATCGACTGCCTTGTTGACCGAGTCGATCCCGCGGCGTTGCGTCGCAGCCGCGCCCGGGCCCGCAGTCGTGACGTTCAGATCGGCGGCCGCGACGACGAATCAGGGACCAGCGCCATGTGGGGCAGGCTGTTCTCCACTGATGCCGCGATTCTCAAGAAGCGGTTGACCCAGATGGCGTACGGGGTGTGCGACGCCGATCCCCGTACCGTCGACCAGCGCCGCGCCGATGCCCTCGGGGCACTCGCCGCCGGATCTGACCGGCTGCCGTGCCAGTGCGGTTCGCCGGTGTGTGAGGCGGCCGACGGCGCCGGCTCCGCCGCCGCGATCGTGATCCACGTCCTCACCGAAGCCACTGCGCTGCAGGCCGGGGGTGACGGTGCTGCGTCCGACCCCAACCTGTCCGGGCGGCCGCAGTCGCGCCCCTACACCCGCGGGATGAGCGTCCGCGACCATCTGGCCGGCGATCCGGAACCCGAACCGATCTGCCCGCCATCGACCTCAGTGATCGCCGGGGGCGGGGCCATTCCGGCTCCACTGCTGGCCGAGTTGATCCGCACCGGCGCCACCGTCCGGCATCTGCGCCCTCCATCCGACGACCCCGAGCCGCAGTACCGGCCGTCCACCGCGCTCGACGAGTTCGTCCGGATGCGTGATCTGACATGTCGCTTTCCCAACTGCGACCAGCCCGCCGAGGCCTGCGATGTGGACCACGCCGTCGCGTGGCCGATCGGCCCGACGCATGCCTCAGGTCTACGGCTGCTATGCCGGAAACATCATCTTCTGAAAACGTTCTGGACAGGAGAGCGCGGCTGGACTGACCAGCAGTTTCCCGACGGTACGATTCGCTGGACCTCACCCACCGGGCGGGTCTACATCACCATTCCCGGCAGCCGCCTGTTGTTTCCCGGCTGGGACACCAGGACCGCCCCCGTGCCGCCGGGACCGCCGACTGACGCATCCCCGGAGAGGGCCCAGCGGATGCCGTTACGCCGGCGGACGCGTGCCGTCGAGCACGCCTGCCGGGTGAAGCGGGAAAGGGCTCTCAACGATGCCCGCGTCGCCGAGCGAAACAGGCCGCCGCCGTTCTGAATCCAGGCTCAGCCAGTGACTCCGACGCTGCGTAACTTATCCAGATCGGCTGCCCCGCACCCGTGCAGACAGACCCGCAGTTCCTCGATGAACCCGCCGAGTACCTCCACCACTGCGGCGGCCGATTCGATGGCCGGCGCCAGCAGTGGACGAGCCAGCGCGACCACGTCGGCGCCCATCGCCAGAGCCTTGGCGGCATCCATCCCGGATCGGATGCCACCCGAGGCCATCAACGGCATCCCGGGCAGCGTCTGGCGCACCTCCTGGAGGGCCTGCGCGGTCGGTATGCCCCAATCGGCGATCGCCGGGTAGCGCACCTCGCCGTAGCGCACCACCTGTTCCACCCGGGCCCACGAGGTGCCGCCGGCGCCGGCGACGTCGACCGCGGCGATCGGAAGCCCGCGCAACCGCGCGGCGGCGACCGCGCCGATACCGTGGCCGACCTCCTTGACCATCACCGGATAGTCCAGTTCGCCTACGAGCCGCCCCAGTGCCTCCAGCGAGCCGGTGAAATCGGTGTCTCCGTCGGCCTGCATGGCCTCCTGCAGCGGATTAGTATGCACCGCAACGGCATTGGCTCCGACCCTCGCCAATGCGCTAGCCAATCGTGGCGTCAGCGCTTCGCACACCTGAGCCAGGCCGATGTTCCCGATCAGTAGAACATCGGGGGCCAGATCGCGGACCTCGAAGCTGGCCGCGGCGGCATTGCCGGCCGCGTCGTCGCCGAGCATGATGCGCTGCGACCCCAGCATCATGCCGATGCCGAGTTTCTGCGCCGCGTCCGCCAGGTTGCGGTTGATGGTGCGCGCCAGTTCGGCGCCACCGGTCATCGCGCCGATCAGCACCGGGGCCGCAAGCTCGGATCCGAGGAATCGGGTGCGCAGGTCGATCGCCGCCAGGTTGGTCTGCGTCAGCGCGTCATAGGGCAGTCGGTAGCGCTCGAATCCGGTGGTCACGGACTCGAACTCGACCGGCCCGGTCAGGCAGGCATCGATGTGCCGAAGCTTGCGGCCCGGCGTCGTCATCGGCGGCGGCCCGAAGCCGGTTTGCCAGGACTGCGGCGGCCCGACGGTAAACCCTGAAACAATGGTCTCGTGTCCCAGGGTCTCTGGATCGCCATCGCGATCATCGCCGTCCTTGTCATCGCCGCTCTGATCTTCGGATTGGTTCGCTATCGGAGCCGCCAGGTAAGCCTGCTTCCCAGCACCGACACTGCCATCGAGGCTCCCACACCCGTCGACCGCTCCGGGGGCTACACCGCCTCCTCCGGCATATCCTTCACACAATCGTCAGGAGCTGCGACGGTTGATCGGCCGCGCCTGGATACGTCCGGTCTACCCGGCGTGGGCGATGACGCGGCCATCCCGCGGGACTCGGTGAAGCGGCCGATCTCGAACGTCGGGCTGCCCGAAACGTCCGACACCCCCTTGGTCGAGGAGGTCGAGGAGTACCTCGCCGAGACCGCCGCAACCCAGACGGCACCCGAGCTTGACACCATTGCGCCGAGTGCCGGTCGTCTGGAACGCCTGCGTGGTCGGCTGGCCAAGTCGCAGAACGCATTCGGCCGCAGCATGCTCGGCCTTCTCGGCGGAGGCGATCTCGACGAGGCATCCTGGGAGGAAGTCGAGGACACCCTGCTGATCGCCGACCTCGGTCCGGTGACCACCGCATCGGTGATCGAACACCTGCGGGCACAGATGGCCGCGAGCAGTGTGCGCAGCGAAGCCGAGGCACGTGCGGTGCTGCGCGAGGTGCTCATCGCCGAACTCAACCCGGGGTGGGACCGCTCGATCCGGGCGCTGCCGCACGCCGACAAACCATCGGTGCTGCTGGTCGTCGGGGTCAACGGCACCGGCAAGACCACAACGGTAGGCAAGTTGGCGCGGGTCCTGGTGGCCGATGGCCGCCGGGTGGTACTCGGTGCCGCGGACACCTTCCGTGCGGCTGCGGCCGACCAGCTGCAGACCTGGGCCGCGCGGGTGGGAGCGGACGTGGTTCGAGGCGCCGAGGGCGCCGATCCGGCTTCGGTTGCCTTCGATGCCGTGGACCGGGGCATCGAGATCGGCGCTGACGTCGTGGTCATCGATACCGCGGGTCGTCTCCACACCAAGACCGGCCTGATGGATGAACTCGGCAAGGTCAAGCGGGTGGTCGACAAGCGCGCCACGGTCGACGAGGTTCTCCTCGTTCTTGACGCCACCATCGGGCAGAACGGGCTGGCTCAGGCTCGGGTTTTCGCCGACGTCGTCGACATCACCGCCGTAGTTCTGACCAAACTCGATGGAACCGCGAAGGGCGGCATCGTGTTTCGGGTCCAGCAGGAACTCGGAGTGCCGGTGAAGCTCGTCGGCCTCGGAGAGGGACCCGATGATCTGGCACCCTTCGAGCCGGCCGCATTCGTCGACGCACTGTTGGGCTGACCCCGCCGGGAGCGCGCTTGGGCGGGTCGCGTAACAGCGGCGAAACTAAGATCCGATATCCGTTCACCTCCCGGAAACACCCGGAGCGGTTTACCGAAACAACCACTGCGCAATGTTCTGCTTTGAGTCGTCGGTGTTCGACCGCGGCGCGAAGGAGGAGACTGCGAGTGGATCAATTCCCGGTATTGGGTGCACCGGACAGCGGTGACACCGCGTGGATCCTGGCCAGCGCGGCTCTGGTGTTGCTGATGACACCCGGGCTGGCCTTCTTCTACGGCGGCATGGTTCGCGCCAAGGGTGTGCTCAACATGATCATGATGAGCATCAGTTCCATGGGTGTGGTGACGGTGCTGTGGGTGCTCTACGGCTATTCGGTTGCCTTCGGCAATAACAAATTCGGAGTCTTCGGCGATCCGAGCCAGTACTTCGGGCTCAAAGGCCTCATCGGCGGTAACGCCGTCGCCGAGGTCATCGCCGACCCGAGTGCGGGCATCGAGGCCATCGAAGCGGTGGGTATTCCGCTGGCCGGGACGATCCCGCAGACGGTGTTCGTGGCGTTCCAGTTGATGTTCGCCATCATCACCGTGGCACTGATCTCCGGCGCGGTCGCCGACCGGCTTAAGTTCGGCGGCTGGTTGGTATTCGCGGGCCTGTGGGCCACGTTCGTGTACTTTCCGGTGGCCCACTGGGTGTTCGCGTTCGACGGCGTCACCGGGGAGACCGGGGGGTGGATCGCCAACAAGCTCAAGGCGATCGACTTCGCGGGCGGAACGGCCGTGCACATCAACGCCGGTGTCGCCGGTCTGGTGCTGGCGGTCATCCTCGGCAAGCGCGCCGGCTGGCCGGGAACCCCGATGCGTCCGCACAATCTGCCGTTCGTGATGCTGGGCGCAGGCCTGCTGTGGTTCGGCTGGTACGGGTTCAACGCCGGGTCGGCGGTCTCGTCCGGCGGGTTGGCGGGCACCACCTTCATCACCACGACCATCGCCACGGCCGCAGCGATGCTGTGCTGGCTGCTCACCGAACGCATTCGCGATGGACACGCCACCTCGCTGGGCGGGGCGTCCGGTGTGGTGGCCGGCCTGGTCGCCATCACGCCGGCCTGCTCGTCGGTGAACGTGGTCGGTGCCCTGGCGATCGGGGCGACCGCGGGCGTTCTTTGCGCTCTGGCAGTCGGACTGAAGTTCAAGTTCGGCTTCGATGATTCACTTGACGTCGTCGGCGTCCACCTGGTGGGTGGACTCGTCGGCACCCTGATGGTCGGCCTCGTCGCGGCGCCGGAGGCGCCCGCGGCGGTCGCCGGCCTGTTCTACGGCGGTGGCACCGACCAGTTGTGGCGCCAAGCCGTAGGAGCCTTCGCAGTTCTGGGGTACTCGGCGGTTGTCACCGCTATCTTGGCCTTGCTCTTGAAACACACCATCGGATTGCGGCTTGACCGCGAGGCCGAGGCGGCCGGTGTCGACGAAGCCGAACACGCGGAGACCGCGTACGACTTCACGGTGACCGGTGGCGGCTCGGGTCTTTCTCGTCACGGCGCGGAGGTATAAGGGATATGAAACTGATCACAGCGATCGTCAAACCATTCACGCTCGAAGACGTCAAGACCGGTCTGCAGGAGTTGGGCGTCCACGGCATGACCGTCAGCGAGGTCCAGGGCTACGGCCGACAGAAGGGCCATACCGAGGTCTACCGCGGCGCCGAGTACGCGGTCGACTTCGTGCCCAAGGTCCGGGTGGAGGTGATCGTCGATGACTCCGCCGTGGACCGGGTGGTGGACGTCATCGTCGCCGCTGCCCGCACCGGCAAGATCGGTGACGGCAAGGTCTGGGTCAGCCCGGTGGAGACCATCATCCGGGTTCGCACCGGGGAGCGGGGTTCCGACGCTCTCTAGACGCCCCGCCACGGATCTGGCGGCGGCGAGCCGGAAGCTGGTTGACGGGGGACCGCGGCAACTCGACGCCGCGGCGCTGCGGGAGGCGCTACTGGACCTCCACGAGTTGTGGCTGAGTACCAAGGCGGCCGAGATCGGCATCACGGCAACGAGCGGGTTCGCCATCGTCGCCACCGGTGGTCTGGGCCGCCGTGAGTTCGTGCCGTACTCCGATCTCGATCTGATGCTGCTGCACGACAACCTGCCCGACGAAGTGGTCACACAGGTTGCCGAACAACTGTGGTATCCGTTGTGGGACGCCAACATTCGGCTCGATCACAGCGTACGGACGGTACCGGAGGCGCTCGCGGTCGCTGGTTCGGATTTGTCGGCCGGGCTGGCGATGCTGGAGGCGCGGCATATCTGCGGTGACGTCGGGTTGTCGTCCTCGCTGATCGGCGGCGCGCGGCGGCAGTGGCGCGCCGGCATCGCAGGGCGTTTCGAGGAACTCGCTGAACAGGCCAGGGTCCGATGGCAGCGCAGCGGCCAGATCGCCCACCGTGCCGAGCCTGATCTCAAGAGCGGCAAGGGCGGGCTTCGCGACGTGCAGTTGCTCAACGCGCTGGCGGTCGCGCAACTGGCTGATGTCTATCCGAGCTCGGCGCCGGACTCACCGGCCGGCTCGCCAGCCTCCGCGCATCTGGCGCTGCTCAACGTTCGTACCGAGTTGCACCGGGTGTCGGGGCGTGGCCGGGATCAACTGCTGGCCCAGTACGCCGATGAAACCGGTGCCGCCCTGCGGGTCGGGGACCGATTCGATCTGGCCCGAGTTCTCTCCGATGCCGCCCGAACCGTCAGCTATTACGTCGACGCCGGCCTGCGGACGGCGGCGAACGCACTTCCGCGCCGGGGACTCTCGGCGCTGCGCCGGCCGGTCCGGCGGCCACTGGACGAGGGCGTCGTGGAGTTCGCCGGCGAGGTGATACTGGCCCGTGACGCCAGGCCCCAGCGCGATCCCGGCCTGCCCCTTCGGGTCGCCGCAGCCTCGGCGACGACCGGTATTCCGATCGCGGCGTCGACGCTGGCACGACTTGCCGAGACCGCGCCGGAATTGCGCGCGCCCTGGCCGCGGGACGCACTCGAGGATCTGCTGGTGCTCCTGACGGCCGGTCCGCCGACGGTGACGGTGATCGAGGCGCTGGATCGAACGGGGCTGTGGGGAAGAATCTTCCCGGAGTGGGGTGCGGTGCGGGATCTGCCGCCGCGCGATCCGATTCACATTTGGACGGTGGACCGTCACCTGGTCGAAACCGTGTCCCGCGCAAGCGTTTTCACGACTAGGGTTTCTCGGCCCGATCTGCTGGTGCTCGGCGCCCTGCTGCACGACATCGGGAAGGGCCGCGGTGAGGACCACAGCGTGGTTGGTGCCGATCTGGCCACCCGGGTGGGAAACAGGCTGGGACTGTGGCCCTCCGATGTCAGAACCCTCGCGGCAATCGTGCGGCATCACCTTCTGCTGCCGTCGACGGCGACCCACCGCGATCTTGCGGATCCGGCGACTGCCGCCGGCGTCGTGGAGGTGATCGAGAGCGATCCGGTGCTGCTGGAGTTGCTGGCCGCCCTGGCCGAAGCCGATTCGTTGGCCACCGGGCCGGGGGTGTGGGGCGACTGGAAGGCCAGCCTGATCGGCGATCTGGTCCGCCGCTGTCGCGTGCTGCTGGCCGGTGATGATCAACCGCAACCCGAACCCATCGCGGCCGAGCATCTCTTACTTGCCCGCGACGGCGCGGTGCACGTCGAGATGGCGCCGGCCTCGTCGCCGCTGAACTATTGCGTGACCGTGATCGCCCCGGACCGGCGAGGTCTGCTGTCCAAGGCGGCCGCAGTGCTGGCACTGAACTCCCTAAGCGTGCATTCGGCGACGGTGAACAGCGCCGAGGGCTCGGCGATCAACACGTTCGTGGTGTCCCCACATTTCGGTTCACCGCCAGCGGCGGAAGTCATTCGACAGCAGTTCATCATGGCTCTCGACGGGGAATCCGACGTCGTTGACGCGTTGCAGAAACGCGATCACGAGAGCGCCCAACGCCGCGGCGATGCGGGAGCCGTGCCGGCGTTCGCCGTGCCCGCCGCCGTGCCGGCGCCGCCGAAGATCCTTTGGCATGACGGCGATCAGTCCGGGTATCAACTGGTGGAGGTGCGGGCGTCGGACCGAACCGGTTTGCTGGCGGTGTTGACCGCGGTTTTCGAGCGCGCCGGCGTGGACATCGCCTGGGCAAAGATCACCACGGTGGGATCCTCGGTGATCGACGTCTTCGCCATCTCGGCGCCGGA
>CAMDFY010000053.1 GCA_945897705.1 Bifidobacterium breve
GAGGCCATTCAGCGCGCCCGGCGCGCACTCGACGAATTCCACGTGGAGGGACTTGCCACCGTCATCCCGTTTCACCGGGCGGTGGTCAGCGATCCGGCGTTCATCGGCGATGAGAACGGCTTCACCGTGCACACCCGGTGGATCGAGACGGAATGGAACAACACCGTCGAACCGTTCACCGGCGGTGGCGAGCTTGACGCCGATGAAGATCAGCCGCGCCAGAGGGTCGTGGTCGAGGTCGGCGGACGCCGCCTTGAGGTGTCGCTGCCCGGTGGCCTCGCGTTGGGCAATGGCGGCGGTTCAGCCGACGCCGGCGTCATCCGCAAGAAGCCCAAACCGCGCAAGCGCGGGGCGCATGCCGGTGCTGCCGCCTCCGGTGATGCGGTGACCGCGCCCATGCAGGGCACCGTTGTGAAGGTCGCTGTCGAGGAGGGTCAGACGGTCGCCGTCGGCGACCTCGTGGTGGTACTGGAGGCCATGAAGATGGAGAACCCGGTCACTGCCCATAAGGAGGGCGTGATCACCGGGCTGTCGGTTGAGGCCGGCGCGGCCATCACCCAGGGAACGGTGCTCGCCGAAATCAAGTGAGTGCGCCGAAGGGCGCGAAGAACTCACGCACGTCCGCGGCGAACAACTCCGGCTGCTCAAACGCGGCGAAATGCCCACCGCGCGGCATGTCCGTCCACTGCGTGATGTTGTACTTCGACTCGCACCAGCGGCGCGGGGACCGCAGGATCTCCTTCGGAAACGCCGCAACACCCGTCGGCACCTCGACGCGGCCGAACTCGGCGAGGTTCTTGAAGCTCTCCCAGTACAGCCGCGCCGACGACGCGCCCGACGCGGTCGCCCAGTACAGCATCACGTTGTCGAGCAGCTCGTCTCGGGACAGCACGTTCTCCGGATGGCCGTCGCAGTCGGTCCACGCCCAGAACTTCTCCACGATCCACGCCATCTGGGCCACCGGCGAGTCGACCAGCCCGTAGCCCAGTGTCTGGGGCCGGGTGGCCTGCTCCTCGGAGTAGCCCATCCCCCAGCGTTGATGGTAGGCAAGCCCCTCCAACGCAGACTGCTCCGCAGGTGTGGGGTCCTGCATGCTCTCCGCGGTCGGCAGACCGAGCGGCATGTTGGTGTGAATGGCGATGCACCCGTTACCGCCGCCGACCGAGGCGTTGCTCCCGATCTGGGTGGTGACCACCGCACCCCAGTCACCGCCCTGAGCGCCGTAACGCTCATAGCCGAGCCGCTTCATCAGGAGGTCCCAGGCCGTCGCGATGCGTTCAATGTTCCAGCCCGCGGCGGTCGGCTTACCGGAGAAGCCGTAGCCGGGCAGTGACGGGCAGACCACGTGGAAGTTCTCGGCGAGCGGCTCGATGACCTTGGAGAACTCGACGATCGAACCGGGCCAGCCGTGGGTGATGATCAGCGGCAACGCGTCGGGGTTCGCGCAGCGTTGATGAATGAAATGGATATCCACGCCGTCGATCTCGGTGACGAACTGATCGAAGCGATTCAGCGCGGCCTCCCGTGCCCGCCAGTCGTAGCCCTCGGCCCAGTAGGCAGCCAACTCCCGGGTGTAGTCCAGTGGGATGCCCTGGGTCCAGTCCGGCACGCATTCGCGCTCCGGCCAGCGGGTCCGGGCCAGACGCTGACGCAGATCGGTCAGGACCGCGTCGTCGACGGAGATCCGGAACGGATGGACAACAGGGGAATTGTTCGCCATGGCCTGATTATGACTGTCCGGGTTCACTAAGCTTCGGCCTATGCGCCTGGTGATCGATCTCAACAAATGCCAGGGGTATGCGCAGTGCATTCCCCTGGCACCCGACGTGCTGAAACTCAACGGCGAGGAGGCCGTCACCTACGACCCCAACCCGGACGAGTCGCAGCGCCAGCAGGTGCTGCGGGCGGTGGCATCGTGTCCGGTGCAGGCGATCATCCTCGAGGTGGATCCGCCGGCAGATCGGGACACCCGATGAGCACCGCCGGTACCTACTCGTTCGACGAGATCGTCAGGCAATTCCGCGCCGAGGGCCGCATTGTCATCGTCGGCGCCTCGCTGGCCGGCCTTCGTGCCGCGGAAGCGTTACGGGAGAACGGGTTCGAGGGGTCACTGACCATCATCGGCGACGAGCCGCACGAGCCCTACGACCGCCCGCCACTGTCCAAGCAGGTGCTCAAGGGCTGGGTACCCGCCGATCACACCAAGTTGCCCCGGCTCCGTCGGGTAGACGCCGACTGGCGGCTGGGGGTCGCCGCTGTCGGCCTGGACCGGTTCAACCATGTGGTCAAGCTGGCTAACGGTGAGGACGTCGAGTACGACCGGTTGCTGATCGCGACGGGCACCCGGGCCCGGCCCTGGCCCAACCCGGAGGAAGCCGCACTGCAGGGTGTGCAGTCGGTGCGCACCGTTGAGGACGCCGCGGCCCTGGCCGCAGCGTTGAAGGCGCGGCCTCAGCGGGTACTGATCGTCGGTTCGGGTTTCGTCGGCTCCGAGATCGCCTCGGTGTGCCGCGATTTGGATCTGCCGGTAACCGTGGCCGAGCGCGGCAGCGGCCCACTCAAGGGTGCTCTCGGCGGGGTCATCAGCGAGATCGCCGCCGCAATGATGCTCGACGCCGGAGTGGACCTGCGCACCGGCACGTCGGTGACGTCGCTACACGGCGATACCTCCGGTCACGTCCGCTCCGCAACATTGTCCGACGGAACCATCCTCGACGTCGACCTGGTGATCCCCTCCCTGGGTTCGATCCGCAACGTCGAATGGCTCGACGGCGCCGGACTGGCCGCCGGACAGTGGGGTGTCGGCTGTGATGCCGGCTGCCGCGCCTTCGACATCAACGGGGTGGTGACCGATCACATCTTCGTCGCCGGCGACGTCGCCCGCGCTCCGCACGTTCTCTACGGCTACGAGTTCCTGGCTCTCGAGCATTGGGACAACGCGGTTTTCGGTGCCGAAGTTGCCGCTAACAATATGATCAACCTCGAAGTCGGGCGTCGCCCGCACCTGCCGCTGCCGTCGTTCTGGTCCGGCCAGTTCGGGGTGAACATCAAAAGCGTCGGGGTGTGCTCGTTCGGTGACGAGATTGTCTTCACCCAGGGTTCACCCGAAGACCGCCGCTTCGCCGCGGCCTATGGCAAGAACGGGCGCACCGTCGGCGCGGTAACGTTCAACCACGGCAAGTGGCTTCCCTACTACGCCGACCTGATCGAGCGCTCCGCGCCCTTCCCGCCGCCGCCGCCCGGGTTCGACCGCCCGGCCAACCACGACGTGATGCCGGCCCGCTTCCCCGACCCGCGCGAGCCTTCCGGGAACCCCGACGTGGTGCTGACCGGACACGACCCCACCGACCGCCACGCCGAATTCCGGCCCCGCGGTCATCAGTAGCAGGGAGAACCCATGGACGCGGCAACTGCCTGGGCCGAGGCGATGAAGTTCGCGAACCGCCCGAACCCGTATCCCTTCTTCGAAGAACTCCGCAAGACGCCGGTGGCCAAGGTCTCCGAGAAGACCTACGTCGTCACCGGCTACCCGGAACTCGCCACGCTGGCCCACGACCCACGGATCAGTTCCGATATCGCGATGAGCCCGTCAGGGCTGTTCGGCGAGAAACAGGCGCAACTCGACGCCGCCGAAGCCGCACAGGCACGCAACCTGAGCATGCTGACCTCAGACCCGCCCGAACACGACACGATGCGCCGACAATTCATGCGGCACTTCGGCCCGCCGCATACTCCGGACCTGATTCCGAGCATGGCCGGGTTCGTGGTCGATCTGGCCAATGAACTTCTGGACAAGGTCAAGACCCGCGGCAGCACCCGGATGGACGCCGTTGAGGACTTCGCCTACCCGATCCCGGTATCGGTGATCTTCCGGGTGCTCGGCGCGCCGATCGCCGACGAGGGCAAATTCCATGGCTGGGTGATGGACTTCATGCAGGGCGCCGACGTGGGACCCGAAGCCGACACCGAAGAAGGCCGGGCCGCGACAGCGAAGGCGGCCGCCAGCATGGCCGCCCTGAACACCTACGTCAACGACCTCGTTGAGCGACTGTCCCGTGAACCGGGACCGGGCCTGCTGTCGGCGGTACTGCATGACGACGGACCGGACGGGCCGGTCTCGATCGAGGCCGCGGCGGCCAACGCCATGCTGCTGCTGATCGCCGGGCACGACTCGACGGTCAATACCATCACCAACTGCATCATGACGCTATTGCGCAACCCGGGCTCGTGGGATCTGTTGCGGGACAACCCCGATCTGATACCGCGCACCATCGAAGAAGTGCAGCGTCTGCAGTCGGCGGTGCAGTTCTTCCCGAGCCGCTGGGCTACCGCGGATATCGAGATCGCCGGGACCCGGATTCCCGCCGGCTCCGCCGTCTTCCTGGTCTACGCCGCTGCCAACCGCGACCCTCGTCGCTTTACCAACCCCGACCGGTTCGACCCGACCCGCGAGGATAATGAGCACTTCGGTTTCGGCAGCGGTATTCACACCTGCTTCGGCGGGCCACTGGCGCGGCTCGAGGTGAACCTGGCGCTAGAGGTGTTTCTGAGCCGTGTTCGCTCACCGAAGCTGGTCGTCGACCCGCCGCCGTATCGGCATAACCAGGTGTTCCGCGGACCGCGGCATCTGTGGGTGGACTTTGCCTCGATTGACTAGCAACCCCCGCGCGTGAGGGCCAATCCCTGCACGAGCGTGCGCGAACTGCCCGGGCCCACGGCGTGTCGGCGTACCGACACGCACGCTCGCGGTGTGGGCGTCAGTGGCAGGCTGCTGGAGTGAGCATTGACGCCCGGTTCACCCCCGCGACCCGGACCTGGTTCGCGGGCACCTTCACCGCACCCACCCCGGCCCAGGTGCAGGCCTGGGACGCCATCGCCGACGGCGACCACACCCTGGTGATCGCCCCGACCGGGTCGGGCAAAACCCTCGCCGCATTCCTCTGGGCGATCGACCAGATGGCGCATCAACCGGGCGACACCAAGGGCACCCGGGTGCTGTATATCTCGCCGCTGAAAGCCCTCGCCGTCGACGTCGAACGCAACCTGCGCACCCCGCTTGCCGGGATCTCCCGGATCGCCGAACGGGACGACACCCCGATCCGGACGATCAGCGTGGGCACCCGCTCCGGTGACACCCCGCCCGCTCAGCGCCGCGCGTTGCTTTCCGCCCCACCCGACATCCTGATCACCACACCGGAGTCGCTGTTCCTGATGCTCACCTCGGCGGCCCGCGAGACCCTGGTCGACGTGCAGTGCGTGATCATCGACGAGGTGCATGCGGTGGCAGGCACCAAACGCGGCGCACACCTGGCGCTCTCACTGGAACGCCTGGACGCATTGCTGACAAAACCGGCCCAGCGCATCGGGTTGTCCGCCACCGTGCGCCCACCCGAGGAGGTGGCTCGCTTCCTCACCGGCGGCCGCCCCGCGAGGATCGTCAACCCCCCGACGGCCAAAACGTTCGAGATGTCGGTGCAGGTCCCCGTCCCCGACATGGCCAACCTCGAGAACAACACCATCTGGCCGGACGTCGAGGCCCGCATCGTCGACCTGATCGAGGCGCACACCTCCACCATCGTGTTCGCCAACTCCCGTCGGCTGGCCGAGCGAATCACTTCGCGCATCAACGAGATTCACGCCGAACGCTCGGGCGCCGAGATCGCCGTCCCACTCGCTCGTGCACATCATGGGTCGGTATCCAAAGAGCAACGCGCCGAGGTCGAGGATGACCTCAAGACCGGACGGCTCCGGGCCGTTGTCGCAACCTCAAGCCTGGAACTCGGGATCGACATGGGTGCGGTCGATCTTGTCATTCAGGTCGAGGCGCCGCCATCGGTGGCGAGCGGTCTGCAGCGGGTGGGCCGGGCCGGGCATCAGGTCGGCGAGATCTCCCGCGGGGTTCTGCTGCCCAAGCACCGCACCGATCTGATCAGCTGCGCGGTCAGCGTGCAGCGCATGATCGCCGGCGAGATCGAAACCATGCAGGTGCCGGCCAACCCGCTGGACATCCTCGCGCAGCACACCGTGGCGGCCTGCGCGCTGGAGTCCCTGGACGCCGAAACGTGGTTCGACACCGTGCGGCGCAGTGCCTCGTTCGCGACCCTGCCCCGCAGCGCGTTCGAAGCGACGCTGGATCTGCTCAGCGGCAAGTATCCGTCAACGGATTTCGCCGAACTTCGGCCGCGGCTGGTCTATGACCGAGACACCGGAACCCTGACCGGTCGCCCCGGTGCCCAGCGCCTCGCGGTCACATCCGGCGGGGCGATTCCCGATCGCGGAATGTTCGCGGTGTACATGGTGGGCGAGAAGCCCTCGCGGGTCGGTGAACTCGACGAGGAGATGGTCTACGAATCGCGGCCCGGCGACGTGATCGCCCTCGGGGCAACCAGTTGGCGCATCACCGAGATCACCCATGATCGGGTGCTGGTCGTTCCTGCGCCCGGCGCACCGGCCCGGCTGCCGTTCTGGCGCGGCGATGCCGCCGGCCGGCCGGCCGAATTGGGCGCGGCCATCGGCCGGTTCACCGCCGAACTTGCCGGCCTCGATGGCGCCGCCTTCAACGCGCGCTGCGCACAAATCGGACTCGATACATATGCCTCCGAGAATCTCCAGAGGTTGCTCGCCGATCAGCGTGATGCCACCACGGTGGTGCCCAGTGACACCACGCTGGTGGTCGAACGGTTTCGCGACGAGTTGGGCGACTGGCGGGTGGTCCTGCACTGCCCGTACGGGTTGCGGGTAAACGGGCCGCTCGCTCTGGCCGTAGGCCGTCGCCTACTCGAGCGCTACGGCATCGACGAGAAGCCCACGGCGAGCGACGACGGCATCGTCGTGCGCCTGCCCGATACCGGCGAGGAACCGCCGGGAGCGGCGATGTTCGTCTTCGACCCCGAGGAGATCGAACCGGTGGTCACCGCCGGGGTCGGTGGGTCGGCACTATTCGCCGCCCGGTTCCGCGAGTGCGCGGCCCGCGCCCTGCTGCTTCCTCGCCGGCAACCCGGGAAAAGGGCCCCGCTGTGGCAGCAACGCCAACGTGCCGCTCAGTTACTCGATGTCGCCCGCAAGTACCCCGACTTCCCGATCGTGCTGGAAGCCGTCCGGGAGTGCCTGCAGGACGTGTACGACGTGCCGGTGCTGACCGAGTTGATGACCCGGATCGCCGGACGTCGAGTCCGGATCCTGGAAGTCGAGACCCCCACCCCGTCACCGTTCGCCGCCGCCCTGCTGTTCGGCTACGTCGGGGCGTTCATGTACGAGGGCGACAGTCCGTTGGCCGAGCGGCGGGCGGCGGCGCTGTCCCTGGACACCGCACTGCTCGCCGAGTTGCTCGGTCGGATCGAGTTGCGCGACCTTCTCGACCCCGACGTCGTCGCGGCGACCGAACTTCAGTTGCAACATCTGGCAGCGGACCGGCGAGCCCGTGACGCCGAAGGCGTCGCCGATCTATTGCGGTTGCTCGGCCCATTGACCGAGGCCGAGATCGCCGACCGCTGCACCGCGAGCGATGTCGGTGCCTGGCTGGATGGTCTGCGAGCCGCCCGAAGGGTCCTGCAGGTCTCCTACGCCGGGAGCACATGGTGGGTGGCCGTCGAGGATATCGGCCGATTGCGCGACGCGGTGGGTGTGGCTGTCCCGATCGGGGTACCCGCCGATTTCACCGAGTCGGTGGCCGACCCCCTCGGGGAGTTGCTGAGCCGCTACGGCCGCACCCGGGTGCCCTTCACCACAGGTCAGGCTGCGGCTCGCTTCGGCCTGGGTCTGCGCGTGGCCGCCGACGCCCTGACCCGACTGTCGCTGGACTCCAGACTGATTCGCGGCCAGTTCACCGACACCCCCGAAGAGCCCGGATCTGGGGAACAGTGGTGTGACGCAGAGGTTTTGCGCATCCTGCGGCGGCGCTCACTGGCTGCGCTCCGCGCTCAGGTGGAACCGGTGAGCACCTCGGCATACGCGCGCTTCCTGCCGGCCTGGCAGCAGTACGGAAGGTCTGCGACCTCCGGCGTGGACGGTCTGGCGACGGTGATCGAACAACTGGCCGGATTAGCGGTACCGGCCTCGGCGGTCGAGCCACTGATCTTCGCCTCACGGGTCCGCGACTATCAGCCGGCGATGCTCGATGAACTGCTCGCGGCCGGAGACGTCACCTGGTCGGGCGCGGGTTCGATCTCGACCCGCGACGGCTGGGTGGCGTTTCATCCCGCCGCGACCGCTCCTCTGACGCTGCCGCCGCCCGCTGAGATCGACCTCACCGACGCCCACCGGATGATCCTCGACGTCCTCGGCCATCCCGGCGAATCGCGCGGCGCCTATTTCTTCCGACAACTCGCTGACGCCCAACCCGGCACGGCCACCGCCAAAGCCGCGCTGTGGGAACTCATCTGGGCCGGTTGGGTCACCGGCGACACGTTCGCGCCGGTGCGCGCTCTGCTCGCCGGCAGCCGAACCGCCCCGGCTCATCGGCAGCGTCGCGCGCCTCGGCTGAGCCGGTACGCACTGAGTCGACCGCAGCACCGCAGCGCCGACCCCACCGTGGCGGGCCGTTGGTCGGCGGTGCCGGCGCAGGAGCCCGACTCCACGCTGCGCGCGCACTTCACCGCCGAGTTGCTGATGAACCGCTACGGCGTCCTCACCAAAGCTGCGGTGGCCACCGAGAAGGTGCCCGGCGGTTTCGCCCTGCTCTATAAGGTTCTGACCACACTCGAAGAGGCCGGCCGGTGCCAGCGCGGGTACTTCATCGAGTCCCTCGGCGGAGCCCAGTTCGCCGGTGCCGCCACCGTGGACCGGTTACGGGATCACGCCGACCCGGTCGACGCCCCCGCCCGAGCCTTCGACGCCGTCGTGCTGGCAGCCACCGACCCGGCCAACCCGTACGGCGCCGCGTTGCCGTGGCCGTCGAGCCGGGGCGGACACCGTCCGGGCCGCAAAGCCGGGGCGCTGGTCGTCCTGGTCGACGGCAATCTGGTGTGGTTCTCCGAGCGTGGCGGCCGGTCGCTGCTGCGCTTCGACCCCGATCCCCAGGCCCAGCGGGCGGCGGGCGCCGCGCTGGCCGCACTGGTCCGCACCGGTCGCCTGGCCGGAATTGTGGTCGAAACACTCGACGGGACGCCGGTCCTCGCAGCCGGGTCCGACGAGGACCTGCGCGACACGGTCGACGCACTCGTGGACGCCGGCTTCACCCGCACGCCGAAGGGCCTGCGACTGAGATGAGTCGTGCAAGACTAGCCGGACTGTTCTGGTTCGCCCTGGCGTGCTGGGCCGCCACCATGCTGTGGCTCTCCTCGCTCACTCCGCAGGAACTTCCCGACGCGGCGTTCCTCGCCTGGGACAAGATCAACCATTTCCTGGCCTACGCCGTCGGCGGCTGGTTGGCCGCCGGCGCGCTGCGGTTGTCGCGACCCTCCATGCCGGTGGCCAACCAGATCATCGGAGCCATCATCATCATCGCGATCTTCGGGGTCATCGACGAGGGACTGCAGACAATCACCCCCGGCCGCACCGGCGGCAGTGTCGGCGACTGGGGAGCCGACGTCCTCGGAGCCGCCGCCGGAGCCATGGCGAGTACGGTGGCCCGCCGGCACCCGATGGGCCGGTAGCACCAATGCCCGAGGGTGACACCGTCTTTCGTACCGCCGCACTGCTGCGCGAGGCGCTGGTCGGTAAGACCCTCACCGGCTGCGATGTTCGGGTGCCGCGCTACGCAGAAGCCGACTTGAGCGGCTACCCAGTAGATGAGGTACTCAGCCGCGGCAAGCATTTGTTCATCCGGGTCGGCCCGGCCAGTATCCATTCGCATCTGAAGATGGACGGCAGTTGGCGGATCTCACCGCGGGGCGTCCCCGCTCACAAGATCAGGATCCTGTTGCGGGCGCACGACGTGACCGCGGCCGGCATTGACCTCGGCGTGCTGGAGATCCTTGACCGCGACCACGATGTGGACGCCGTCGCCCACCTGGGGCCGGACCTGCTGGGCGAGGACTGGGATCCACACCTGGCCGCGGCGAACCTTCTCGCCGACCCGGATCGCGGACTCGCCGCCGCCCTTCTCGATCAGCGCATCATGGCCGGGGTCGGAAACGTCTACGCCAACGAATTGTGTTTCATCTTCGGCCGACATCCGCTCAGCACCGTCGCCACCCTGACCGACCCGTTGCGGGTGGCCATCCGGGCCCGGGAAATGCTGTGGGCCAATCGTTTACGGCGCGATCGGACCACCACCGGCAACAGCCGATCCGGACAGCAGCTGTGGGTCTACGGCCGAGCCGGGCAACCGTGCCGACGGTGCCACAGCCGCATCGCCCGCACCCAGCCCGGTATCGGCACCGGCACCGGCACGGGGGACCGGATCAGCTACTGGTGCCCGTCGTGCCAGTGCTGAGCATCGCCTCGGCGACGGCCTCATCCACACTGTTGATGGTCGCGCGATCCATTCGCAGTTCGGTGATGGTGTCGGCCCGATCGAGTGTCGACTCCACCGAGGCGCGGCCGTTCCGGTAGACCACCGAGACGATCACCGCGGTGCCGGACTCGAGTGCCTCACCGATCTCATGGCGCAGACCCGAGCGCAATTCGTGCTCGGCGAATGACGCCACCAGTCCGCCGACGGTGGCGCCGACCAGCACCGCCAAACCCAGTGGCGGGGCGAACAACCCGAACAGCAGACCGATGCCGGCGCCCATCCCGGCCCCCATCCGGCCGTGCCGGTTGGCGGCCTCCACCACTTCGGGGTGGCCGTCGGCATTCTTGGCGACCAGGGCCGCGCCGCGTAGCTCAAGTCCGTGGGTAAGTCGGCGTTCGAGGTCGGCGAAGTCGACGCGGGCGGCTTCCAGATCTCCGTACGCGGCGATCAGAATCAACTCATGATCATCGTCCATACCGCAATCCTGGCCGCGACTGCCGCCCGCGGGTAGGGACCGAAGACCCCTAGGGTGCGGCGGTGGCACCGACCCGTTGACGCAGGAACGGTATGACCTGGTCGGCCACCGCGTCGGTGTCCTCCAGCCAGCACCAGTGGCCCAGACCGCGCAGCATGCGGATGTCGGCGCGCGGGAACGCCGACACCTGCCGGTGGGCCATCTCGGCGGGGATGTAGGAGTCGGCGTCGCCGAAGACGATGAGGGCGTCGTGATCATGCTGGCGCAGCCTGGCCGCCAACTGTTCCATGTCCCCGGCTCGGGTGGCCCGGTACAGCCGCAGCACCGCGTGCCGGGTCTTCTCCGGCATCAGGTGCGCCACGATGGTCTCCACCCACTGCGCGGACAGTCCGGGGTTCTCCCGAGCCAGCATCGCGGTGGCAGGTGCGGCTGTGATGGCGCGCATGGACAGCCCGCCCAAGACCGGGGTGCGCCAGATCCGGGCCATCCGGTGCCATCGGTAATCCAGGAGCACGCCGGTGTTGAGAAACGTGACGCTGCCAACGCGATCGGGGTGATCGGCCGCCCATGCCGCCGCGAAGGGACCACCGAAGTCGTGCGCGACGAGGTGGACGCGTTCGATACCGAGCTGCCCGATGACACCGTCGAGGAAACGCGCGTAGCTGTAGATCGTGTAGTCGTTGTCCGCGCGTGCGTCCGCGGCACCGAAACCCGGTAAGTCCGGCGCCACCACGGTGGCGAAGGGTGCCACCCGGGTCATCAGTGGCATCCAGTCCGAGCCGGAATCCGGGTTCCCGTGAACGAACACCACCGCCTCGCCGGGCCGGCCGGATCCGCCCACCAGAACCGAGGTGGTGATGCCCTCGACGGTGAGCCGCCGGGTCTCAATCATGAGCGCGAGCTTACGAAGCAGCGCCGATCACCGGTCAGCGGGTCGGAAAATTCGAGGCGATGTGCGATCAGGCGCAGGGGCGCGGTGAAGTCGCCCGGATCGACGTCGATGATGTTCGGGTAGAGCGGGTCGTTGTCGATCGGCACTCCGATTGCGGCCATGTGCAACCGCAGCTGATGAGTTCGTCCGGTTCGCGGTGTCAGTCGGTAGCGACCCGCGCCCAACGGCTCGATGTGCGTCTCGGCATTCGGCTCGCCCGGCTCGATGCGTGCCTGCAGGATGCCGCGTTGCTTGACTATTCTGTTCGAAATCACCAGTGGTGCAGCCAAACCCGGACTGACCGATGACACCGCCAGGTATGTCTTCGTCACCTCACCGCGGGCGAACATACTCTGATAGGCACCACGTACCTCACGGCGGACGGTGAACAGCAGCACCCCGGCGGTCAGCCGATCCAGTCGATGCGCCGGGCTGAGTTCGGCCAGGCCCAGATCGCGGCGCAGCCGGACCAGCGCGGTCTGCGCGACGTGGCTGCCGCGCGGCATGGTGGCCAGGAAGTGCGGCTTGTCCACTGCGACGATGTTGTCGTCGCGGTAGAGCACCGGAATGGGATGCGGCACCGGAACCTCATCGGGCAGGTCTCGGTAGAGATATACGTGGGCACCTGCCGTCATCTCGGTGTCCGCGCCGAGGATCGCGCCAGCCGAGTCGACCACCTCACCGGCGAGCACCTTGGCCCTGGCCCGCGGGCCGAATCGCCGGCCTAGCTCGTCGGCGACGTTGCCGCCCTGCAGACGCAGTCGCGCCGGCCCGAGTACATCGCGCACCCCAGGGAGCGTCAATTCAGAGGCACCGGCTCGAGGATTTCCGACCGGGCCTCCGGCGCGGCGATCCGCAGTGCATCGGCCGAGGCGTCGTCGGGTTGGGCTTGCGAGCGCACTTCGGCTTCGACGCGGGCGATGTAGGTTGCCACCTCACGGTCGACATCCGCCGGTCCCCAGCCCAGGATCGGTGCGACGATCTCAGCGACCTCACGAGCACAGTCCACGCCGCGGTGAGGGTATTCGATTGAGATCCGCATCCGGCGAGCCAGGATGTCCTCGAGGTGAAGCGCACCCTCGGCGGCGGCCGCGTAGGCCGCCTCCACCCGCAGGTACACCGGAGCGTCGGCGATCGGCTCGAGCAGATCGGGCCGGTCCGCCGCAATGGCGAGCACATCGGTAATCAGGGACCCGTACCGATCCAGCAGGTGGCGCACCCGGTAGGGGTGCAGGCCGTACTCCGCGCCCACCTGCTCGGTCTGATTGACCAGGGCGAAGTAGCCGTCAGCACCCACCAGTGGGACTTTCTCGGTGATCGAGGGCGCCACCCGCGACGGCAC
>CAMDFY010000054.1 GCA_945897705.1 Bifidobacterium breve
TTCGGGAGACAGCGGGATTCGGTGCGACCATGCGTCGGTTGCTGTGGGGCGTTTCGAGCCGCGACTGAGACCAGTCGGGTCTCTGGCATGCCGGGTCTCGGGCATGCCTCTGGCATGCTGGGTCTCTGGCATGCTGGGTGTATGACCGAGCAGCCGTTCGGAGGCCAGGGCGATACTCCGCCGCCGTACTACCCGCCGCCGTACTACCCGCCCCAATACTCCTCGGACCCGTACCCCCCGGGCCCGTACCCCCCGGGCCAGTACCCCTCGGACCAATACCCTCCGCCCCATTACCCTCCGGGCCAGTACCCCACGGGCCAGTCCCCTCCGGGCCAGTACCCTCCGCCCCAATACCCCCCGCCCCTGTACCCCCCGGGCCAGTACCCCCCGCCCGGATTCGACCCCGCCGCACCGTTCGGCCGGCATCCGCTGACGGGTGATCCTTTTTCGGACAAGTCCAAAGTGGTGGCGGGCCTGCTGCAACTGCTCGGACTCGTCGGAGTTGTCGGTATCGGTCGCATCTACCTCGGCTACACCACCCTGGGTATCACCCAACTGATCGGCGGCGTGGTGCTCGGTCTCCTCACCTGCGGGATCGGCTTCATCGTGCCGGTGATCTGGGGAATCATCGATGCCACGCTGATCCTTACCGACAAGGTGCGCGATCCCGCGGGCCGACCCCTGCGCGATGCCATCTAGCGCCCGGCTGTACGCCGGGTTGGGTTCCGGCGCAGTGGCGGTCGGCGGCCTCGGCTATATCGGCCTGGTGGATCCCCATCAGCCCGGCTCGCTGTACCCGGGTTGCCCGTTCAAGATGTTGACCGGACTTAACTGCCCGGCCTGCGGCGGGTTGCGGATGACCCACGACCTGTTGCACGGCGATCTGGCGGCCGCTGCTGCCGACAACATTTTCCTGCTCGTCGGGCTTCCACTGGCGGCGTTGTGGTGGGTGTGGCGGCGTCGGATCGACCGCCCGGCATTCCCCCCGGCCGCCTTGGTTGCGATTGCTGTCGCGGCACTCGGCTGGACCGTGCTCCGAAACCTGCCCGGGTTCCCGCTTGTCCCCGGCGGGGTATAGATCAACCGCGACCCCCGCACGACACCTAACGCCGCTATGCTCCCCTCGTGACGCGGCGCGGCAAGATCGTCTGTACCCTCGGCCCGGCCACCGGCACCGATGAGATGGTGAAATCCTTGGTCGAGGCGGGAATGGACGTCGCAAGGCTGAACTTCAGCCACGGTGACCACGCCGACCACGAGGCTGCCTATCGGCGGGTGCGCGACGCCTCCGAGGCCACCGGTCGTGCGGTCGGAATACTGGCCGATCTGCAGGGACCGAAGATCCGCCTGGGCCGATTCGCCGACGGAAAAGCCCTCTGGGCCAACGGCGAGACGATTCGCATCACCGTCGAGGAGTGCGAAGGCACCCACGATCGGGTCTCCACCACCTACAAGCAACTGGCGTCCGACGCTCGCTCCGGCGACCGACTGCTGGTCGACGACGGCAAGGTCGCTCTGGTCGTTGACCACATCGACGGAGCCGACGTGGTGTGCACCGTCACCGAGGGCGGACCCGTCAGTAACAACAAGGGTTTGTCGATGCCGGGTATGGCAGTTTCGGTTCCGGCGTTGTCCGAGAAGGACATTGCCGATCTAGAATTCGCCTTGAACCTCGGCGTGGACTTGATCGCTCTATCGTTTGTGCGCTCGCCTGCCGACATCGCGTTGGTCCATGCGGTCATGGAGCGGGTCGGGCGCCGGATTCCGGTGATCGCCAAACTGGAGAAGCCCGAAGCCGTCGACTCCCTCGAAGAAATCGTGCTGGCCTTTGATGCAGTCATGGTCGCGCGAGGCGATCTCGGGGTGGAACTGCCATTGGAAGAAGTGCCGCTGGTGCAGAAGCGGGCCATTCAGATCGCCCGCGAGAACGCCAAACCGGTGATCGTGGCCACCCAGATGCTCGAGTCGATGATCGAGAACTCCCGGCCCACTCGCGCGGAAGCCTCCGACGTCGCCAATGCGGTACTGGATGGGGCGGACGCGGTGATGCTGTCCGGGGAGACGTCGGTGGGGCGTTACCCCCTGGAGGCGGTACGGACCATGGCGCGCATTATCTGTGCGGTCGAGGAGAACTCCACGGCGGCACCGCCGCTGACACACGTGCCGCGGACCAAGCCTGGGGTGATCTCCTATGCGGCCCGCGAAATCGGAGAGCGTCTCGACGCTAAGGCACTGGTTGCCTTCACCTCCTCGGGGGACACCGTGCGGCGACTGTCCCGGCTGCACAGTCCGATACCGCTGCTCGCGTTCGCGACGGCGCCGGAGGTGCGCAGCCAACTCGCATTGACATGGGGCACCGAGACGTTCATCGTGCCGGAAGCTGCCAGCACCGACGACATGATCCGACAGGTCGATCATGCGATGCTGGAGTTGGGTCGCTATCAGCGCGGCGACCTGGTCATCATCGTCGCAGGCGCACCACCGGACACCGTGGGCTCGACTAACCTGATTCACGTCCACCGGATCGGGGAGAACGACCACTAGCGGGACCGAGTGACACCAGTGGGACCGAGTGACACCAGTGGGAACGAGTGAGAGGTGGCCGGTGCCGGAGTCTGCGGGACAGTCCGATCTCGATGAACTGCTGGCCATCCTCGAGGTTTCTCCCCTCGGCGATGACGTCTTCACCGGCCGTCACCCGCGCAAGAATCCGATTCGCACCTTCGGCGGCCAGTTGATGGCACAGGCATTCGTGGCGGCCACCCGCACACTGACCGTTGACCTTCCGCCCAGTGCGCTCTCCGTGCATTTCATCGCCGGCGGCGACCCGTCCGCGGATATTGAGTTCCACGTGGTGCGACTGCGCGATGAGAAGAGGTTCGCCAACCGACGGGTGGACGCCGTGCAGGGGGGCGTCCTGCTGGCTTCGGCCCTGGTGTCGTATCTGTCGGCGGGTAAGGGCCTGGAACATAGCTTCCCCTCGCCGGATGTGGCCGAACCGGACACCCTCCCGACGATCGACGACGTGCTGGTCGGCTATGAACGGATCGTGCCCGGTTTCGTCGACGCTTTGCGTCCGATCGAATGGCGGTACGCCAACGACCCGGCCTGGGTGATGCGCGATAAGGGGGAGCGTTTGAGCGGCAACCGGGTGTGGCTCACTGCGGCCGGTGATATGCCGGCCGACCCGATGCTGCATACCGCCGCGCTGATCTACGCCTCGGATACCACCGTGCTGGACTCGATCATCACCACCCATGGATTGTCCTGGGGTTGGGATCGTATCTTCGCGGTCACCATTAACCACTCGGTCTGGTTCCACCGACCGGTCGACTTCTCCGAGTGGGTGCTCTACTCGACGGCATCACCTGTCGCCGCGGAGTCGCGCGGTTTGGGCATGGGGCACTTCTTCGACCGCGCCGGCCGGATTATCGCGACCGTCGCCCAGGAGGGCATCGTCAAGCACTTCCCGGCGAGGAGTGCGTCCTCTTAGCTTGTGGGACCCAACCGGTTTGTCATGGATTGGCGGAACTCATCTGAGCACTGCTGGACTGCCGCGCGGTCCTGTCCGGCTCGCTGCAGGCAGTCGAAGTACCCTCCGGCGCCGACGTCCTTGAACAGGCCGACCCAGATGGCGATGAAGGCCAGGCCCGCGATGATCGAGATGACGCCGAGGATGATGCCCGCGGTGGCGACGCCGCCGTTGTTGGCCTCACCGCTTTTGACTCGGCCACGGCCGATGAAGCCGAGGATTACCGCAACGATTCCCAGCAGGATGCCGCCGACGACGGAAACCGAACTGATCAGGGCGATGATCGCGACCACCAGTGCGGCGACTCCCATGCCGTTCTTCGGAGGTCCGGGCGAGTAGTAGTCCCCATACGGCGCAGGCGGCGGGTAGCCGCCGGGGTACGGCCCGCCGGGGTACGCACCGCCGGGGTACGGCCCGCCGGGGTACGCACCGCCGGGGTACGCACCGCCGGGGTACGCACCGCCGGGGTACGGCCCGCCCGGGTTCGCACCGCCGGGGGCGTACGGTCCGGGCGGGTAGCCGTACGGAGACGGCGTGCCCCCGTCCGGCGGCAACGGCCCACCGGCGGTGCCGGGCCATTGCTCAGTAGACGGGAAGTCGGGGCTACCGGGCGGAACCGGGTTTTCAGTCATGGCTCGCGCTTCAGTCAGGCGGACAAGGACGTCAACGAGGGTACTCGTCGCTCAGCGGGCTCCGAGGACTTCGCTGACCGCGGTCCGGACCTCGTTGCCGGCCTTGCGGATCCCGAAGCTGGCGATGATCTCGAGCACACCGATCACGATCAGCCAGATGCCCACCACGAGGGTGAGCGTCTCCAGGGAGGAGAACGGGAAGCCGAGCACGATTAGACCGGCGATCAGCGTGATGATGCCGATGAAGATCTCCCAGCCTCGGCTGGGGGTGTCCGAATCGCTGATCGCCGTAGCGGTGGTGGCTACCCCGCGGAAGATGAAGCCGATCCCGATCCAGATCGCGAGCAGCAGGATCGAGTTGGTCAGGCTCTTGAAACACAGCACTGCCAGGACCAGCGAGGCGGCGCCGCTGATGAACAGCAACGCCCGGCCACCGCCGGAGATGTGCAGGGTGAAGGCGTGGAAGATCTGCGAGATTCCCGTCACCAGTAGATAGGCGGCGAAAAAGATCGCCGCGATGACGATGGTTTTGCCAGGCCAGGCCAGCACCATGGCGCCGAGCACCACCGACAGCACGCCGGTGAGCAACACCGACTTCCACAGGTGCGGCACTAAGGATCCCCCAGAGCTATTCGAAATACCCGATGTACCTGATGTCACAGTCATGACAGAAGTCTGTCACAACGTCGCAAGCAGACCGCGGATTGGGCACCCGGCGGCGTGGATGACGGGCGTTGTGCTGCACGTTTGCCCCGGTCGCGCTAGGGTCTCGGCAGGTCGGCAGAGAGAAGGCAATCGTGATTTCCAGGCACCACACCCGGGCCCGTCACAGCGTGATCCCGTGGGGTCGCAGCGCGGCGGTATTCCTGGCGGGCGCCCTGACACTGTCGGGCTGCGCCCAAAACACTGAAGGCCAGAACGCTGAAGGCCCGAATGCTGGTGGAGCGGGCACCGGTGCGGCGGCGTCGAGCACCGCCGTCGCGGCGCCGAAGGTCGACGCGATCGCCGCGACGGTCCCGGCGGACATTCGGGACTCCGGGACGCTGGTCGTCGGGGTCAACCTGCCGTATCCGCCCAACGAGTTCAAGGACGCGCAGGGCGAGATCGTCGGGTTCGACGTGGATCTGATGAACGCCGTCGCCTCCACGCTCGGATTGGCTGCGGAATACCGCGAGTCGGATTTCGCCAAGATCATCCCGGCCATCGACGGCGGCACCTACAACGTCGGCATGTCGTCATTCACCGATACCAAGGAGCGCGAGAAGCAGGTCGACTTCGTGACGTACTTCTCCGCGGGAAGTCTGTGGGCGCAGCGGCCGGGAGAGGCCATCGATCCGAACAACGCCTGCGGTAAGAAAGTTGCCGTGCAGGCCACCACCATTCAGGAGACCGACGAACTGCCGGCCAAGAGCAAGGCGTGCGTGAACGCCGGCCAGCCCGAAATCCAGATCGTCAAATTTGACGGCCAGGATGCCGCCACCAACGCGGTGGTTCTCGGCCAGGTCGACGCGATGTCGGCGGACTCGCCCGTCACCGCCTACGCCATCAAGCAGAGCAACGGCAAGCTCGAAGGCGCCGGGGAGATCTTCGATTCCGCTCCCTACGGCTGGCCGGTCAAGAAGGGCTCGCCACTGGCGCAGTCGCTGATGCAGGCCCTCGAGCACCTGATCTCGACCGGTGACTACAAGACCATTGCCACCAACTGGGGCGTGGAGTCCGGGATGATCGACAAGCCGGTCATCAACGGGGCCGTCAGCTGACCGCAGCACCGTCGCCGGCGACGGACCCGCGGGCCATCGATGCGATCCCGCTGCGGCATCCCTGGCGGTGGGTCACCGCGGCCGCCATCATCGCCGCGGTTGGCTTGTTCTGTTACGGGGCGGCCACCAACGAGGCCTACGGTTGGGCGACGTACCGCAAGTACCTGTTCGATCATCGGGTGTCGGAGGCGGCGTGGAACACACTGCAGTTGACGTTTTGGGCCATGCTGCTGGGACTGCTGCTCGGGGTCACCCTCGCCGTGATGCGACTGTCGCCGAACCCCATTCTCAAAACGGTCTCGTGGGCGTACCTGTGGATCTTTCGTGGCACCCCGGTCTACGTGCAACTGGTGTTTTGGGGTCTGTTCCCGACGCTGTACCAGAAGATCCAGATCGGGATCCCGTTCGGGCCCTCATTCTTTCAGCTGAATCTTCGGGATCTGTCGATCAGCTTCATTCTGGCAATCGTCGGTCTTGGCCTCAATGAGGCCGCGTATATGGCCGAAATCATCAGGGCTGGAATCAGTTCCGTGCCCGAGGGACAGACCGAGGCGTCGACGGCGCTGGGGATGTCGTGGTGGATGACGATGCGGCGCACGGTGCTTCCGCAGGCGATGCGAGTGATTATCCCACCAACCGGCAACGAGCTCATCAGCATGCTGAAGACGACGTCGTTGGTCACGGCGGTGCCCTACACCCTTGAGCTCTACACCAGAACCAGGGACATCTCCGCGGTAATCTTCCAGCCGGTCCCGCTGCTAATGGTCGCGGCCACCTGGTATCTGGCTATCACCAGCGTGCTGATGGTGGGACAGTTTTACCTGGAGAAGCGCTTCTCCCGGGGCATCTCCCGGACGCTGACCACCAAACAGCTCGACGCCCTCGCCGCGGCGAGGGACGTCGGGGAGGGCTCCCGATGACCGGGCCGGTGCCCATGGTCGAGGCGCAGCAGGTGTGCAAGAACTTCGGCGCTCTGTCGGTACTCAAGGGTGTGACACTGTCAGTGCAGCCCGGCCAGGTCCTGGTCCTCGTCGGGCCTTCCGGTTCGGGCAAATCGACCTTTTTGCGCTGCATCAATCATCTCGAGACCGTCTCCGCGGGAAGGCTCTACCTCGACGGTGTCCTGGTCGGCTACCGCGAGAGCCGCGGCAAGATCTACGAGATGCCTGCCCGCCAGGCCGCCCGACAACGCCGCGATGTCGGCATGGTCTTTCAACACTTCAATCTGTTTCCGCATCGGACGGCTCTGGAGAACCTCATCGAGGCACCGATCCATGTCAAGAAGGTCACCAAGGCGGCCGCCGTCGAGCGGGCCCGGGACCTACTCCATCAGGTGGGCTTGTCCGACAAGGCCGACGCCTATCCGGCCCAGTTGTCCGGCGGCCAGCAGCAACGGGTTGCCATCGCCCGCGCACTGGCCATGGATCCCAAGCTGATGCTCTTCGACGAGCCCACGTCGGCGCTGGATCCCGAACTGGTAGGAGAGGTGCTGGCCGTGATGAAAAAACTTGCCGGCGGCGGGATGACGATGATCGTGGTGACCCACGAGATGGGGTTCGCTCGGGAGGTCGCCGATGAACTGGTCTTCATGGACGACGGCGTCATCGTCGAAAGCGGGCCGCCGCGGGAGGTGCTCGGCAACCCGGCACACGATCGCACCAGGGCTTTCCTGTCGAAGGTGATGTGAGCCCCGGCCGTCAGGACGGTTCGCTCGCCAGGGCCTGGACGTGCTCGCCGGAGCCGGTAAGTTCTTCGGACTCCGGTTCGGCGGTCCCGGGCCTGCGTCCGACCAGATACCAGGTGCGCATCACGCCCTTGCCCTTGATCTCGATCTCGCCGCGTTCCTCGAAAACGAAACGGTGTCTGAGGCGTTCAAAGATGTTGTGCGGCACCTGAATGCGACCCTCAAGATCGGTGGATTCCATTCGGGAGGCCACGTTGACCGCATCGCCCCACACGTCGTAGAAGAACTTGCGGGCGCCAACCACCCCCGCCACCACCGGCCCGGCGGCGATACCCATCCGCAACGGCACCGGGTTGCCCTTCGGATCACGCAGATCGGCGACCGCGCGTGACATGTCCAACGCGAGGCCCGCGATGGCCTCGGCGTGATCGGGACGTGGCGTCGGCACGCCGCTGACGACCATGTACGAGTCGCCGGTGGTTTTGATTTTCTCTAGGCCGTGCTTGTCGACGAGCCGGTCGAAGGTGGTGTAGACCCGATCCAGAAATCGGACCAGATCCACCGGTGTCATATCGCTGGCGCGTTCGGTGAACCCCGCGATATCGGCGAACAGGATCGAAGCGTCGTCGTAGCGGTCGGCGATCACCCCGTGCGTGGGGTCTTTGAGCTTCGCGGCGACACTGGCGGGGAGGATGTTGGCCAGCAGGGCCTCGGACCGGTCGTATTCGACCTCCATCGCCTCCTCGGCTCGCGAGACCTCCCGCATGGCGTACCAGACAGTGGTGAAGATCAAGGTGCACGCACCCGTCGTGGCGATCATGAAGCCGGCGATGACCGCCCAGCGTGGCTGGATTCCGGTATCGGCGGGCACCAGAAATTGCATGCCGATGATCAGAGCCGCGCCCAATGCCACCACCGCGGCGGCCAGCCGAAGGTGTTCGATGCCGAGCACCAGTACCGCCAGCGACGCCGAAACCAGATAGTAGAACTGCACGCCTGAATCGGTGCCGATCTGGGATCCGACGAAAGTCAGTGAGGAGTAGGCGATCACCACGAAAACAACTGGCGCAATGACGTTTCCGAATCTGTTCAGCCACGGGATGGTCAGCAGCACCGCCGCCACCACGAGGTTGATCAGGCCGATATAGGCCACGCTGTCCCCGGTGATCGTCTGCAAAATTCCGAGGGCCGCGGTGATGGCTGCGGAGATCCAGACCGCAAAGTTCAGCACCCGTTGCGGGCGAGTGACGGCGTCGGCCCAGTGCTGGTTGCGGGCTGGTGGACGACGTTGAAGACGCTCACAGTCCGATCGCCGGAAGGGGTGTTCCGGCAGAAATCGTCCCTCGCGTCTCCGCTCGGACCTCACCGGTAAAGGGTATCCCGCCGTGGCCTGTTGGGGCACAATGCTCCTCGTGGAAAGGGCTCCTCGTGGAAAAGCCACCCATGGAACTGCCGCCGATGGATAACGCTGAGAACGACGGCGTCCTCGGCAAGATGGACGACCTCGTCGATGAGGTGTTGGGGACGGATCTGCTGGGAACCGAGATCGCTCCCACCGAACCGGAAGACCCCTGGCAACGTCGGCAGCGCATTCTCGATTCCTGGACGGCGATCATCCTGGCGATCGCCGCGGTCGCCACCACCTGGTCGTCGTTTCAAGCCAGTCAGTGGTCTAACGCCCAGTCCGATGCCCAGTCCGCGTCGGCGATTCAGCGCAGCGATGCTAACCGGGCCGCCTCTGAGGCCACCAGTCAGTCGGTGATCGACTCCGAGATGTGGATCTCCTGGGTGGAAGCCACTGCCGCACAGCAGAAACTGCGCGCCGGCTTCCTTCGGGATCGGTTTTCGCCCGCACTGGACCGCGCCCAGAAGGAATGGTTGGGCAGGGTTGCGGTGGATGCCGACGGCAACCCGGCCGCGGTGCCCGACGGCACGCCGTTGGATTTACCGGTCTACGTCGTCCCGGCCCAGGTGCAGGCTGATGCGTTGTCCACCAAGGCCGAAGAGAGTCTGTCGCTGGCCGATGAGGCCAGCAACAACGCCACCAGGCACGTCATGCTCGCGGTGCTGTTCGCGCTTGTCCTCTTCTTCGCCAGTGTGGCAACCAAGTTCACCGCGCCCAAAATCCAAGTTGCGCTGATCCTGGTGTCGCTGCTCCTGCTCGGCACCACGTGCGTCCGGATGCTGATGCTCCCGCAGATGCTGTGAGTCCGGTCGGCTTCGTGCGGGGCGAATCGGAAGTAGCCTCGACCACACCATGACTCGCTCCGCACGAGCCAAAAACGGGCATCCGCCCAAGGTGTGTATGCGCTGTGGACGTGACTTCGAGTGGCGTAAGAAATGGGAGCGTGACTGGGAGCAGGTGCGCTACTGCTCCGAGAAATGCCGCCGAGCCCCGGCCCGGCCGGATTCAGGCGTACCGACCCCGCCAGGCGTTCTTCCGAACCTGCCAGATGTCGGACAGAAACGGCCTCAGGTGGGTCGACACGTCGAAGGTTGACTCGTCGCGAAACTCCACCTCGACCGGCATCTCGACGATGCGCGCCCCCATCCGCTTCGCCAGATAGAGGATCTCGATGTCGAAGGCGAATCCGTCCACCGTCGCTGTGCGGAAAACCCGCTCCGCCCAGGCGGCGGTGAAACCCTTGAATCCGGCCTGGGTGTCTCTGATCGACGGGAGCAGTAGTCCACGCCGGGTCACCTGAACTGCGGCGCCGGCCGCGAGTCGGGAGATGCTGCGTTCGGTTTCGGCATAGGTGGTGAGGCTGCGCTTGCCGGTGACCATGTCGGCCACCCCTGCGCGCAACATCGCCAGTGCGGGCGCCACGTGGGAGGGGGCGATATTCATGTCCGCATCCAGGTAGAACCGGTAGTCGCCGGTGGCGGCGAGCATGCCCGAACGCACCGCCGCGCCCTTGCCGCGGTTCTGCGGTAACCGGTTGAGGCGGATGCGGGGGTCGGCGGCCGCGGCAGCCTCCACCAGGCCCGCCGTGCCGTCGCGGCTGCCGTCGTCGGACACCACCAGTTCCACCGACTCTGCGACTCCGTCCATCCAGTCCGCCCAGCCCTGCAGGGTCGGGGTGAGTCTGCGTTCCTCGTTGTAGGCCGGGACGACGATCGAGATGTCCATGCAGTGGAACCTTTCAGACACCGTTGGCCGGTGCGGATGAATCCGAGGCGGCACCGCGCTGCACTGCGAAGGCCCCGGCGCCGATGAAAGCGATGAGCAGGAAGGCAAAGCAGTACAGGACGGCGAGTTCGCCGCCGTTCTGCAGGGGCAGCACACCGCCCGGCTGGTGAGCGGTGAAGTAGGCGTACGCCATGGTGCCGGAGCCGAGCAACGCGGCTAGCCGGGTGACGAGGCCCAGCGCCACCAGCACGCCGACGACGAGCTCAATCAGACCCGCCCACCAGTACGGCCACGTGCCGAAGGGCACGGCCCCGGATTTCGTGGCCGGCCATCCGAACAACTTGGCGGTGCCGTGCAGCGCGAACAGCCCTCCGACGACGATCCGGAAGACGCCCAGCACGGGCGCGGAGAAACGGCTCAGGAGCGAGTCGATAGATTTCACGACCCGACCATACGCGGTCGGGCGACGTTGAACGGCGGACTTCGGTTGACATGGAGCCCGGCGAGCGACTCGGGATGGGTCAGCAGCAGCGCGCCCCCGGGTTCATCTCGGTGTGCCGGTGGCGCATGCGCCAGTACTGCGCCTCGCTGAGAACCGGTTCGCCGGGGTGATCGCGACGACGGTGTGTCGCGTAGCGCTGGTAGTGGTTGTCGCCCATCAATGAGCCGACGTACCAACGGATCTGACGGGCGAGTCTTCCAGCATGTCCCATTGCTTCTGCACCTCCTTTTCGACCGGTGTTGCGAGGAGCCGGGAAGGGCCGAATATCCGGGACGCCACCGGCGTTTCCACGGCCAGCGGCCGCCCACCCCCGCGCATCGAGCGGATCGTCATGATGATGGCCGATGCGACGACGATCAGCACCACCGTGGCGAAGAGGATCGACAGCGTGCCCTGGATGAACGTGTTGCGGATGACATCTTGCAATTGGTCGGGGTTCTTGGTCGCACCGAATGACGTCTTACCGGCGTCCCGCGCGTCGCGGTATTGAAAGTGCTGGGTCCAGTAGCCCAGCTTGGGATCGCCGGAGAAGATCTTCTGCCATGAGGCGGTCAGGGTGACGGTGAGGTCCCACAGCAGCGGAATCCCTGGAATCCAGGCCCATTTCAGCAATCCCATCTTGATCACCACCACCGTCACCACGGTCAGGGCGATGGCGGCGAGAAGCTGGTTGGCGATGCCGAATAGGGGGAAGAGGGTGTTGATGCCGCCCAGTGGGTCGGTCACGCCCATAAGCAGTATCGAGCCCCACGCCGCGACGACGATGATGCTGCACACCCAGGCACCGACTTTCCAACTCGGGTCCCGCAGCCGGCGTAACGGCCCGCCGAGGTTACTCAAGCCGTCGGAGAGCATGAACCGGGCGACCCGGGTCCCGGCGTCGATGGTGGTGAGGATGAACAGCGCCTCGAACATGATGGCGAAGTGGTACCAGAATGCCTTGAGCCCGCTGCCGCCGAACACCGACAGCACCTGGGCCATACCGAAGGCCAGCGTGGGAGCACCGCCGGTGCGCGACACGATCGACTGTTCGCCGACGCTGGCCGCGGCGTCGCTGATCTCCGCCGGCGAAATCGGTTGCCCGGGCAGTCCCAGCTTGTTGACGTAGGCCGCTGCGGTCTCCGCGGTGCCCCCGGTGGCCGCGGCGGGGGCGTTCATGACGAAGTACAAGTGCTGGTTCAGGATTGACGCGGTGATCAGCGCCATGATCGCCACGAATGACTCGGTCATCATTCCGCCGTAGCCGATCAGCCGCATCTGGCCTTCCTTCTCCAGCAGCTTCGGTGTGGTCCCCGAGGCGATCAGTGAGTGGAAGCCCGACAGCGCACCGCAGGCGATGGTGATGAACAGGAACGGGAACAGCGAGCCCGCGAACACCGGACCGGCGCCGGATGCGGCGAATTGCGAGACCGCCGGGGCCTGCATCACCGGGCGGGCCAGCAGAATGCCCACCGCCAACAGTGCGATGGTGCCGATCTTCATGAACGTCGACAGGTAGTCGCGCGGTGCCAGCAGCAGCCACACCGGCAGCACCGACGCCGCCAGGCCGTAGATGATCAGGCACCACGACAGGGTGACCTTGGACAACGTGAACCACTCGACGCCCCAGTCGGTGTGGCCGACCCAGCCGCCGGCCACCACGGCCAGCAGCAAAAGTGCCACCCCGATCAGCGACACCTCCGAAACCCGGCCCGGCCGCAGGTACCGTAGGTACACGCCCATGAAGAGGGCGATCGGGATCGTCATCGCGATGGAGAACACGCCCCAGGGGCTCTCGGCGAGCGCGTTGACCACCACCAGGCCCAGCACCGCCAAGAGGATGACCATGATGATCAGCACCCCGACGATCGCCGCGGTTCCGCCCACCGGGCCGAG
>CAMDFY010000055.1 GCA_945897705.1 Bifidobacterium breve
GTGGTGTGCCGACGGCGGGAGAACCTCGACGTGATGGGTGTGCGGATGCGCTGGGTCGGTTCCCGGGCACGGATGTGGCGCAGTGTCATCAAGGAATTCGACATCGCCGAGGAGATGACCCTCGACAACGATGTGATCACCGTGAACTACTGCGTGAACTACGGTGGCCGCGCCGAGATCGCAGAAGCGGCGAAGCAGATCGCCCGGGATGCCGCCGCCGGCCGTATCGACCCCGAACGCGTCGGGGAAGCCACCATCACCGGGCATCTGCACCGCCCCGACATCCCGGATGTGGACCTGTTCATCCGCACTTCCGGCGAGCAGCGATCGAGCAACTTCATGCTCTGGCAGGCGGCCTACGCCGAGTATGTGTTTCAGGACAAACTCTGGCCGGACTACGACCGGCGGGATCTGTGGGCCGCGTGCGAGGAGTATGTGCACCGCAATCGGCGCTTCGGCCGCGCCTGATGGATTCCGCTCAGCGACTCGCCGACGCCCTCGGAGAGGTGATGGCCGTCGGTGTCGAAGATGATGGCGCGCTGACCGTGCACCACGACGGAACCTTCGCGTCGTTTCGCACGGTGATGATCGCTGACGGCCTTGAGATGATCTCGTTGACGCAGATGCTGGCCTGGGATCTCACGCCCGACGCCGAGTTACGGAAAAGCGTTGCGGCACTGACGGCTCGAACCATGTTGGGCACCGTAACGCTCGTGGAGAATCCCACCGAGGACGGCAACGGTGAGCGCGTCGACGTGGTCCTGCGTTACAACTTCCCGGCCGCCGGGCTGGGGGAACCAGCATTGCGAACGCTGGTGATGATGGTCCTGGCCGCGGGGGCCGACGTGCGGCGTGCGCTGCCTGACTAGCGCATGTGCCTGACTAGCGAATCTGCCTGACTAGCGAATTCGGCATCCGGCGCAGGTGCCGAACAACTCGACGGTGTGATCGACGTCGGTAAAACCGTGCTCGGCGGCCACCTCGGCGGCCCAGGCCTCGACCTCGTGACCGCTGACCTCGACCGCCGCGCCGCACGAGCGGCAGACCAGGTGATGGTGGTGATGCGGTGCCGCGCAGCGGCGGTACACCGACTCCCCGGAGTCGGTGCGCACCATGTCGACGAGATTCGCCGACTCCAGGGCCTGCAGCGTGCGATAAACGGTGGTCAACCCGATGTTCGCACCGCTGCGGCGCAGCTCGTCGTGCAATTCCTGCGCCGAACGGAAACCGTCGAGCTTCTCCAGCAGAGCGATGATGGCGCCGCGCTGCCGGGTGGCCCGGACGCCGGCGCCAACGGAACGCAGGTCGCTACCGGCGGCAGTGCTGTCAAGGGCCATTTCCACTATTGTGCCTCACGGTCGCACGGCGACGCCCGTCACAGCTCGCGGCGTCCGGTCGCTTAGGCTAACGCGGTCCGCGCGCGGCGGACACTCTCAGCGGACAGGAGTGCAACCCCACCGTGGCGTCTGTCATCGAATCGGTCGTCAATCTGGCCAAGCGCCGCGGATTGGTCTATCCCGCCGGGGAGATCTACGGCGGCACCCGCTCAGCCTGGGACTACGGACCACTGGGTGTGGAGTTGAAGGAGAACATCAAGCGGCAATGGTGGCGGTCGATGGTCACCGGCCGCGACGACGTCGTCGGCCTGGACTCCTCGATCATCCTGCCGCGCGAGGTCTGGGTGGCCTCCGGCCACGTCGAGGTGTTCAACGATCCCCTGGTGGAGTGCCTGCAGTGCCACAAGCGTCACCGGCAGGACCACATGCAGGAGGCGCATTTCGAGAAGAAGGGCGCGAAGGCGGGCGTCCCGGATCCCGAATCTGTGCCGATGGCCGACATCGTCTGCCCGGACTGTGGCACGAAAGGCCAGTGGACCGACCCGCGCGAGTTCAACATGATGCTCAAGACCTTCCTCGGGCCGATCGAGAGCGAAGAGGGTATGCACTACCTGCGGCCCGAGACCGCGCAGGGCATCTTCGTCAACTTCGCCAACGTGGTCACGAGTTCGCGCAAAAAGCCCCCGTTCGGGATCGGCCAGATCGGCAAGAGCTTCCGCAACGAGATCACTCCCGGCAACTTCATCTTCCGTACCCGCGAGTTCGAGCAGATGGAGATGGAGTTCTTCGTCGAACCCGACACCGCCCGGCAGTGGCACCAGTACTGGATCGACACCCGGCTGCAGTGGTACGTCGACCTCGGCATTGACCGCGACAACCTGCGGCTGTTCGAACACCCCCGAGAGAAGTTGTCGCATTACAGCGACGGCACCACCGATATCGAGTACAAGTTCGGTTTCGCCGGCAACCCCTGGGGCGAGCTGGAAGGCATCGCCAACCGGACCAATTTCGACCTCACTACCCACTCCAAGCATTCCGGCGTCGACCTGTCCTACTACGACCAGGCCAACGACACCCGCTACATCCCCTACGTCATCGAACCCGCAGCGGGACTGACGCGGTCGTTCATGGCGTTCCTCGTCGACGCCTACGCCGAGGACGAAGCGCCCAATGCCAAAGGCGGGGTGGACAAGCGCACCGTGTTGCGGCTTGACCCCCGGTTGGCCCCGGTGAAGGCCGCGGTGTTGCCGCTGTCGCGCAACGAGGACCTCAGCCCCAAAGCGCGTGACCTGGCGGCGGAGTTGCGTAAGCATTGGAACATCGAGTTCGATGACGCCGGCGCAATCGGTCGGCGTTACCGGCGTCAGGACGAGATCGGCACGCCGTTCTGCGTGACAGTGGATTTCGACACCCTCGAAGATCAGGCGGTGACCGTGCGTGATCGCGATGCGATGACGCAGGAACGGGTGGGCCTGGACGCGGTGGTGGGGTACCTGGGTGCGCGTCTTCTCGGCTGAGGGCTAGAAGCGCCCGCCGCCGCCCAGCAGTCCGCCGTCGCCGCCGCCGGAGGACCCGCCGTAGGTCGTCGACGTCCAACCGCCGCCGCCCATGCCGCCGCCCATTCCGCCGGTGAGGATGTTGCCGAGGATGATCCCGCCGACCATTGCCCCCATGTTCGACTGCCGGCCGCCGCTGTAGCGCGCCTGATACTGACGCTGACCGGCCTGGACGTCATCGTTGGCGAGTTGTTGAGCCTGTGCTGCCAGCATCGCCGCGCCGTTGGCGTGGGCGATGGCCTCGGTGACGTTGGTCGTCGACTTCGCCTCGGCGGCCTCGAGTTGGCGGACTGCCTCGTTGAACCGGGTGCGGGCCTCCGGACCCACGCTGCCGCGGCGGGTGTCGATGTAGTCCGACACCGAACGCACCCGGGACTGAGCGGTGAACAGTGCCTTCTCGTAGGAGCGGTTCAACCGTTCGGCGGCTTCGCGTTCCTCGGCGGCCCCGGCGAGCAGTCGATCCAGATCGGCATCGGCCTGGGTGAGCGTGGTGAACGCTCCCAGTGGGTCGGCCGCTCCGGTGGCCTGCGCGGCGGTGACTGCTGTGACTGCGGCGTCGCGCGCCGCCGACAGTTCGGCCTCCCTACCCAACCCGCCTTCGGCCAGGTGGGCACCGGCCTGGGTGATACCCCGCTGGATGTCCTCGATCGCCGCCGGCAGCGTCGATACGGCGCGCCGAATATCGCTGGCGGCGCTATCCACCGCATCGAGCATCGTATTCGCCTGTTGCAGAGAGGATTCCGCGCCGCGCACGCAGTCGACGAGTTCGCCCACCTCGCCGGCCACCGGCTTGGCCGCGAGCTCACGACCCTTGGTGATCGCTTCATCGGCGAATCCCAGCCGCTCCCGGGCGGCGTTGACATTGCGCGCCACCGATGCCAGCGCCGACTCGTCGAACTCGCTGTGCAGCTCGGTCAGCTTCTGCTGCGAGGGTTCCACGCGTGCGGTCACGGTCACGAGCTGCTGCGTGAGCGCGTCGAGACGCTCGGGCGCATTGAACACCAGATCGCGCATCTGGTGGAAGGACTCGGTCTGGGTGTTCAGTTCCCGGTTCGCCTTCGCCGCCGAAACCACCACCCGGGTCAACAGGTCGCGGCGCTCGGGCAGTGGCTCGGGAACATCGTCGTCAAGCTTCTGGCGCACAGCGAACGCCTGTTTGAGCGTCGTGCGCGCGTTGTCGACCGCCGCGGCGAACGGCGCGGTCTGAGTCTCTCCGAACTCCTCGACTGCGAGCACCAACTCGTTGGCACTGGTTCGCACGGCATTGTCGACCTCGACGACGATCGACTTCGACAAGTCGTCGAGCGCCCCGATCGGCACCGAAGCCAACGCCGCCGGATCGGTGGGGTCGATGTTCTTGGCGGCCGCGACGTCCGCCTCGTGACGCGCCGCACGTCGGCGGCGGCTCCAGAACACCATCGCTGCGATCAGCAACAGGCCGAGCCCGGCGATGACCAGCATCGGAACCAGCGAGACCGGTGAGCCCTTGCCGCCGCCCTTGCCGAGGTTGGCCAGCCCGCTTGCCGCCGCGGTGGCCGCGCCGGTCCAGTCGCCGTTGCGCAGCGCCGGTTCGATGCGGTCGCGACGGATGTCATCGACCTTTGTCGAGCTGCCGCCCGCAGCAGCGGAGGGCACCAGGAACGCGTACGAACGCTGACCCGTGGCCACGGCCAGGATGGCGTCCTCGTTGCCCAGGTCGCTGCTGGTGCGGGTCTGCTGAGCCCAGCCCACCGCGCCCTGCGGGGCGAAGGAATCGACGAACACCACCCACAGCCGGACGCGGCGTTCGGTGTAGAGCTCATCGACCGCTTTCTGCACGTCGGCGAGTTGGCGTTCGTTGAGCACCCCGGCGTTGTCGGTCACGTAGTCCGGAAGGCGGAACGGCGGCTCGGCCGAGACCGACGGCGCCAGCAAGGTGGCGGCCGCCATGACCATGGCGAGCAGGAGGGTGGCGAGCAGACGGGGCAAACGGTGCAGGCGCATGACCGCCAATGTAGTAGCCCCGGCGAGGTGCGAGCGGGTTGCCAGCAAAAGTTGAGCCCAGCCGGGGGGTGCTGGCAGGCCGAGGGTGCTGGCAGACTGTGCGATGGTGAGATGGCGGTGACGATGGAACGGCAGGCCGGTTACGGCGAATTCGACTGTGAGCGTCTGGTGGGCGAGCCGGTCAAGGACGCTGCACTGCCCGGCACCGACAGCGAACATCGCACCGATTTCGCCCGCGACCGGGCCCGGGTGTTGCACAGCGCGGCGTTGCGCCGGCTGGCCGACAAGACTCAGGTGGTCGGGCCCCGAGGAAGTGAATCCCGAGGGCGTGGATCTGCCGATAGCGACAATCCGCGAACGCGGTTGACCCACTCGCTGGAGGTCGCCCAGATCGGCCGGGGCATGGCCGTCGCGCTGGGGTGTGATGCGGACCTGGTGGATATGGCCGGGCTGGCCCACGACATCGGCCACCCGCCCTACGGGCACAACGGCGAGCGGGCGCTGGACGAGTTCGCCGTGGCGTGCGGGGGATTCGAGGGCAATGCCCAGAACTTCCGGATTCTGACTCGCCTGGAACCCAAAGTGCTCGACGATCACGGCGTCCGCAGCGTCGGGCTCAACCTCACCCGGGCCGGACTGGACGCCGTCACCAAGTACCCCTGGCAGCGCGGCGAGCGGGGTCGCAAATTCGGCTTCTACGCCGACGACCTGGACTTCGCCGAGTGGATGCGCGCCGGCGCGCCGGCTCAACATCCATGTCTGGAGGCCCAGGTCATGGACTGGGCCGACGATGTCGCCTACTCGGTGCACGATGTCGAGGACGGGGTGATCTCCGGTCGGATCGACCTGCGCGTGCTGGCCGACGCCGATGCCGCCGCGGCGCTGGCCACCCTCGGCGCCGCCGCCGACGGGCCGACAGCTGATGACTTGGAGGCCGCCGCCCGGAGACTATCCACGCTGCCGGTGGTCGCCGCGGCGGGCCGCTACGACGGCACCCTGACCGCCTCGGTCGCCCTAAAGCGGCTGACCAGTGAACTGGTGGGTCGGTTCGCCTCGGCGGCTGTTGCGCAGACCCGTCGGACCGCAGGGCCGGGACCCCTGGTGCGCTACGCGGCCGATCTGGCGGTGCCGGCCATGGTGCGGGCCGAGGTGACCGTCCTCAAGACGCTGGCCCTGCAGTTCATCATGTCCGACCCGCAGCACCTCAATGTGCAGGCGGCCCAACGCGCGCGGATCCACCGGGTGGCGCACCGGTTGCTGGCCGAGGCACCGGAATCGCTCGATGCCCTGCTGGTGCCTGCCTTCACTGCGGCGACCGACGACGCTGCCAGGATGCGGGTGGTCGTCGACCAGATCGCCTCCTGCACCGAAAGCCGCCTGGAGCGGATGGCTGCCGTCGACGCCGACGGTCGACGGTGAGGTTGTCCCCGCGGATCTAGACTGACCCGGTGACCGGTGCGATAGGTGGGGGTGGCCCACGCAAGGGCCGCATACCCGACGCCGATGTCTCCGCGATCCGCGACAAAATCCGCATCGAGGACCTCGTCGGTGACTACGTGCAACTGCGCCGGGCCGGAGCGGACTCACTCAAGGGCCTGTGCCCGTTTCACGACGAGAAGTCCCCGTCCTTTCACGTTCGCCCCAACCACGGTCATTTCCACTGTTTCGGTTGTGGTGAGGGCGGCGACGTCTATGCCTTCGTGCAGAAGATGGAACACGTCAGTTTCGTCGAGGCGGTCGAACTCCTGGCGGACCGGATCGGTCATGCGGTCAGTTACACCGGCGGCGGCACCAGCGTTCAACGTGACCGCGGCAGTCGCAGCCGTCTGGTCACCGCCAACGCCGTCGCCCAGGAATTTTATTCTGCCGCATTGGAATCCGACGAGGCCGCCCCGGCGCGGAAGTACCTCACCGACCGTAACTTCGACGCCGCCGCGGCCCGGCAGTTCGGCTGCGGCTTCGCGCCGTCCGGCTGGGACACCCTCACCAAGCACATGATCCGGAAAGGCTTCGAGTTCTCCGAGCTTGAGGCCGCCGGATTGTCCCGGGAAGGTCGCCGCGGCCCGATGGACCGGTTCCATCGACGGCTGCTGTGGCCGATCCGCGGCGCCAGTTCCGAGACGGTCGGTTTCGGTGCGCGCCGGATATTCGAGGACGACCCGATCACCGCCAAGTACGTCAACACCCCCGAGACGGTGCTTTACAAGAAGTCCGCGGTGCTTTTCGGCATCGATCTGGCCAAGCGCGACATCGCCAAGGGGCACCAGGCCGTCGTGGTCGAGGGCTATACCGACGTGATGGCCATGCACGCCGCCGGAGTGACCACCGCGGTCGCCTCCTGCGGCACCGCCTTCGGCGACGAGCACCTGTCGATGCTGCGCCGACTGATGATGGACGACAAGTTCTTCCGAGGCGAACTGATCTACGTCTTCGACGGGGACGCCGCCGGCCAAGCGGCGGCCCTCAAGGCTTTCGCGGGTGAGCAGAACCTGGCCGGGCAGAGCTTCGTCGCCGTCGCCGCCGACGGGATGGACCCCTGCGATCTTCGGCTGGCCTCCGGTGACGGCGCGCTGCGCGACCTGGTGGCCCGGCGCACCCCGCTGTTCGAATTCGCCATCCGCACCACGCTGGCCTCCTATGACCTCGACAACGCCGAGGGACGCGTCAATGCGTTGCGGGAGTGCACGCCGATCGTCGCTGCGATCAAGGATCCGACCCTGCGCGACGAGTACGCCCGCCAACTGGCCGGCTGGGTTGGCTGGGCCGATGTCGCCCAGGTGATCAGCCGGGTTCGCGGCGAAGCAGGCCGCAAACCGAGCAGTCGCCCGGCAGGCCGTACCCGCCAGGACAGCCCGGTCCCGGCGGCCAGCCGACCTGATCCTCGAGATCCCACCCTGTGGCCCCAGCGGGAGGCGCTCAAGGCTGCACTCCAGTACCCGGCGCTGGCCGGCCCGGTGTTCGATGCCCTGACCGTGGAGAGCTTCACCCATCCCGGCTATGCGGCTGTTCGGACCGCGCTCGGTGCGGCGGGCGGGGTGGCAGCCGGCCTGACCGGGGCGCAGTGGATCGAAACCGTGCGAGAGCACGCGGGTGCCCCGGCCGTCGAAGGCTTGATCACCGAACTCGGCGTGGAGACCATCAAGGTCGACGAAGATCGGTTGCCCCGCTACATCGGCGGCGTATTGGCCCGACTGCAGGAGGTGTGGGTGGGCCGGCAGGTGGCCGAAATCAAATCCCGGTTGCAGCGGATGTCTCCGGTGGAGCAGGGCGAGGAATACCACGCCATGTTCGGTGACCTGGTGGCTCTGGAGGCCTATCGCAGAAGCCTGTTGGAACAGGCCAGCGGCGACGACATCAGTGCGTGAACAGGCCCGTGAAGGCTATGGTTAACGAGACGAGACGTTGCGGCGAAAGGATAGGTATGGCTGACACAGGATTGCGCGGGCGGCGCGTCGCCATCGCCGGTGCGTTCGTGGTGGCTGCACTGGCCGTGCCCGGCCTCGCTACCCCCGTCGACCGGGCCGTCGTCGCCGCGACCGGCGATTGCCTGGCCTGGTTCGGGTCCCGCGACGACGGAATCTGCATTGGCTACTCAAGCGGCAACGGCCTCAATGCCGGCACTCCGCAGGTCGGCGTCTTCGGCCCGGACTACGGCTTCGGCATCACCACCGGTCCGTTGCTGCCGGGCACGACGATCAGGGAAGGCATTTCGCCCTAGTTCTCCGGCGTGATCACTGTCGTCTCGGCGTCGATCTCGGTCAGCCTCACCAGGCTTGGATCGGGCGATACCCGGTCAGCGATCTTGCGCCGTCCCGCGTCGATCATCGACTTGGTGGCGGGGTTGCTGGTCACTGAACGGTAGGTGCCGACGATCTGCTCATAGCGTTCGCGACCGGCCTTGGTTCCCAGCACGTATCCCGTAGCCAGTACGGCCAAATACCCGATCACTGCGTTCCCTCCCCTCGGCGCCGAGGATAAAGACGATGGTTCGATAAACATCCTGCCTGATACTGCGGGTCCACGTCCTCCCTGGCCGTCCTTGGCGCCGTTGCCGCCCGGTGCGCTAGAGTTTCCGCGACCCGCAACGGCGGGACGGTCCCCTGTAGCTCAACTGGCAGAGCTTGCGACTGTTAATCGCACGGTTGATGGTTCGAGTCCATCCGGGGGAGCCAGACGATCCTCAGCTGCACAAACGATCGGGCGGCATCGGTGGGCGAATTAGCCGGAGGCGTTGCGTGATCAGATCCGCCGGCCGCCTGGGCGCGGTCAGGGTACTCGGCCTCGTGTTGTGGCAGCTTCGCGGCGACCTACTCGCGATCCTCGTTGTTGCCGGACTGCTGGTGCCGGTACCGGATGCGAGCCAGCAGGAGTACGCCACCGCCGTGCTGTCGGTGCTCGGGATCGGCGCCTCGGTGTTCATCGCGTTTCGCAACACCACCGCCTATGACCGGTGGTGGGAGGCTCGCACACTGTGGGGCAGCCAGATCATCAACTCCCGCGTCCTGCACAACGGCCTCACCGCCGTCGACGACGGTTCGCCCCAGATGGCCGCAATCATCGACCGGATGCGTCGCCGTCAGGTCCGGTACTGCTGGCAACTTGCCGCGGAGATGCGCGGTGTCCCGCCACTGCCGGGCGTGAGCGAGTTGACGCCGGAGGACCCGCCCGGCACCGACGCCACCGAGTTGCTCAACCGCCAGGCTGCCGACGTCGGCGTGCTCGCCGCCGGCGGCCACATCGACCAGCAGTCCCGGGTGATGCTGATGGCCGCAAACACCGGTTCGGCGACGGCGCAGAGCGGACTGGAGCGCATTCGCAACGAGCCGTTCCCGATTCACTACGACTTCTTCATCCGCTTGCTGGCCTGGTTCTTCGGCATCATGGCGTTCAACCGGTTGGACTCCACTTCTCATGACGTCACCAGCATGTTGGTGGGGCTGCTGCTGATGGCGGTGTTCGTCCTGGCTGAGAGGCTGGGACGGTTCATCGAGACACCGATGAACGGAAGCATCTTCGATGTCGCCATGTACCGGTTCTGCACCATCATCACCGCCAACCTGCTCGGTCGCGGGCATCCGCTGGCCACGCCGCGGGAGAGCAACACCGCCGCTGTGTGGATGTGAGCGCCACCGTCGCTGTGTGGATGTAGGCGGCAGGCCGACGTGGTCGATGACGATCCGGCTGGCAGAATCGGGAAATGACCTCGACCGGTGGGCGGCGCGCGCGTTCGCTGTCTCCCGTCGAGATAGCCCAGGCTTCGGTGATGGGCGCCCTCAGCGCTGCGTTGGCGATCGTGTCGGTGGTGGTGCCCTTTGCCGGCGGGGTCTCTTTGCTGGTCACCGTGCCGATGGGGCTCCTCGGGTACCGCTACCGGCTGCGGGTGCTGCTGGCGGCCGCGTTCGCCGCCGCCACCATCGCGTTTCTGATCTCGGGTATCAGTGGATTCATGGTCGTGCTCAACTGCGCCTACGTGGGCGGCCTGACCGGCATCATCAAGCGTCGCGGCCGGGGCACGCCCACGGTGATCGCGGCGTCGATCATTGCCGGAATCGTCTCCGGATTGTTCATCATCGCAGCGTTGTTGGTGCTGGTCCGGTTGCGCACGCTGACCTTCGAGGCCATCACCGCCAACGTCGACGGCGTCGTCTCGGTGATGTCGCAGTTCGAACCGTTCCGCGAGTCCGCCGCGCAGACGCGCGCCATGTTCGGTACCGCCCTGCAGTACTGGCCGGTGCTGATGATGGGCTACGCGATCTTCTCCATCATGGTTGTCTCACTGGTGGGTTGGTGGGTGCTGGGCCGGGTGTTGGAACGGCTGGCCGTCATCCCTGACGTGCACAAACTTGAGTCGCTGACCGAGACCGGACCGGTCGCGCCACTGCCCGTTCGTCTGACCGAGGCGCGCTACCGCTATCCGGGCGCCGACCATGACGCCCTGCGGCCGGTGAACCTGACGATCGAGGCCGGCGAGCACGTCGCGGTCACCGGCGCCAACGGGTCCGGCAAGACCACGCTGATGCTGCTGCTGTGCGGGCGAGAGCCCACCTCCGGGGCCATCGACCGGCCCGGCGCGGTCGGTCTGGGGCGCCTGGGTGGCACCGCGGTCGTCATGCAGCATCCCGAGAGTCAGGTCCTGGGCACCAGGGTCGCCGACGACGTGGTGTGGGGGCTGCCGCCGGGGACTCGCACCGATGTGAGCGGACTCCTCAGCGAGGTGGGTCTGGCCGGAATGGAGGAACGCGACACCGGCGGCCTTTCCGGCGGTGAGTTGCAGCGGTTGGCCGTGGCTGCGGCACTGGCCCGACAGCCGGCGTTACTGGTCGCCGACGAGATCACCAGCATGGTCGATCAGCGCGGTCGGGATGCACTGCTGGGAGTGCTCTCCGGGCTTGCCAACCGGCGTTCCATGGCGCTAGTCCACATCACGCACTACAACAGCGAGGCGCAAATCGCCTCCCGGACAGTCAATCTCAGTGAGTCGCTCGACAATATGGTCATGGTCGCACACGCAGCACCGCCTACACAGACGGTCACCGCCGCCCCGCGTGGCGGCGCGCCGGTGCTGGAGTTGAGCGGTGTCGGACACGAGTACGGCAGCGGGACACCCTGGGCCAAACCCGCACTCCGTGATGTCAGCTTCACCGTCAATGAGGGCGAGGGTGTGCTGATCCACGGCGGTAACGGGTCCGGAAAGTCGACGCTGGCCTGGATCATGGCCGGGCTCACCGCGCCGACCACCGGTTCGTGCCTGGTCCGGGGGAGACCCGCCCACGAGCACGTCGGCGACGTCGCGATCGCGTTTCAGGCCGCGCGGCTTCAACTGCTGCGCAGCACGGTCGATCTCGAAGTTGCCTCAGCTGCCGGGTTTTCCCCCTATGACACCAATCGGGTGGTGGCCGCACTGGCCACGGTCGGCCTCGACGGGTCGCTGGCCCGACGCCGCGTCGATCAACTCAGTGGCGGCCAGATGCGTCGAGTGGTGATTGCCGGACTGCTCGCCCGTTGGCCGCAGGCGCTAATCCTCGACGAACCGCTGGCCGGTCTGGATGCCGCCAGCCAGCGCGGACTGTTGCATCTGCTGACCGACCTACGCCGCAATGCGGGTCTGACGGTGGTGGTGATCTCCCATGATTTCGCGGGCCTGGAGGAGCTGTGCCCGCGCACACTTCATTTGGACAACGGGGTCATGGTGTCGGCCCCGGCGACGGCCGGGGGGCTGTCATGACCACCCAGCGCCAGCGCCGACCTGTGGTGTTGCTGCGGCCGGTACCCGGCACGTCCGTCATCCATCAGCTGTGGGCCGGCACCAAAATCATTGTGGTGTTTCTCATTTCGCTGTTGCTGGCCTTTTATCCCGGCTGGGTCCCGATCGGACTGATGGCCGCCCTGGTGGCTGTCGTGGTGTGGCTGGCGCACATCCCGCGCGGCGTTCTGCCGTCGATACCGCGGTGGCTGTGGATACTCCTGCTGATCGGCTGTGTGCTGGCCACCATCGGCGGCGGCGAGCCGGTGCTGCGCCTGCTCTCGGTCGATGTCGAGGTCGGTGGGCTACTGAAGTTCCTGCGTTTCACCGCGTTGTCCATCGTGCTGTTGGCACTGGGTGCGTTGGTGTCGTGGACCACCAACGTCGCCGACGTCGCGCCCGCCGTCGCCACCCTGGGTCGGCCGTTCCGGTGGTTGCGAATCCCGGTCGATGACTGGGCCGTCACGCTCGGGCTGTCCCTGCGCGCGTTCCCGATGCTGCTCGATGAGTTCCGGTTGCTCTACGCCGCGCGGCGGCTGAGGCCACGTGCGGTGCTGCCCGACGGCCGGGTGCAACGAAGACGGTGGTTGTCCGACATGGTCGATCTGCTCGCCGCCGGCGTGACCGTCGCCCTGCGCCGCGCCGATGAGATGGGCGACGCGATCACGGCCCGGGGCGGCACCGGGCAGATCGCCGCGGCGCCGTCACGGCCCCGTCGGGCCGACTGGGTCGCGCTGGCGATCTGCGCGGGGCTGTGTTTGCTAGCGATCTGGCTAGACCTCAAGGGCTACGGACGCGGTTAGCGGTAGAGCGGCCGGTCGGCCGGGAGGGCCGAGTTGGTATGCTTTGCTGTATCCGCCAGGGGTGCGGGTGATTGGGGG
>CAMDFY010000056.1 GCA_945897705.1 Bifidobacterium breve
TCGTTCACCTGGTTCCGCGGCAGTCCGATCGGGCGCGAGCGCAAGACCCAGGAACTTTCGCGCACCAGCGTCGAGGACATCACCGTCGAGGGCCGCAACGGGTTCGTCGCGGTAGGTACCGACCCGATGCTGGGGGACAACCTGTGCGAAGTCGGGATCGGATTCGGCGACGATTTCATCGAATGGTCGGTCAGCTTTGCCGATAAATCCTTCCCGCCGCCATGTGACGTGGCGATCGAACTGACCCGGCAGTCGATCGTGAACGCGAAGTGAGTCGGCGGATGCCGGCGCGACGCCTGGTTGTCGGCGCGATCGCGATGCTCGCCGCGGTGGGTGTGCTCAGTGGGTGCGCCCAGACGGTGGGCGGGCAGGCGATGAAGGCAGGCACCGGCAGCACCTCGCGCAATGACAAGTCCGCCAAGGAGTATCCGAACCTGCTCAAAGAGTGCGACGTACTGACCACCGACGTGCTGGCCAAGACGGTGGGAGCGGACCCGTTGGACATCCAGAGCACCTTCGTCGGCGCGGTCTGCCGCTGGCAGGCGGCCAACCCGGCCGGTCTGATCGACATCACCCGGATGTGGTTCGAACAGGGCAGTCTCGATAACGAGCGCAAGGTCGCCGAGTTCCTCAACTACCAGGTCGAGAGCCGCTCGATCGCCGGAGTCGCCTCCATCGTCATGCGTACCAACGATCCCAACGGCGGTTGCGGGGTGGCCAGTGACGCCGCCGGTGTCGTTGGCTGGTGGATCAACCCGCAGGCGCCCGGGATCGACGCCTGCGCTCAGGCGATCACGTTGATGGAACTGACGCTGGCCACCAACTCCTGACCGGTGGGCCCTCAGCGCGGTACGTGGAACGTCACCAGTTCCGCCCCGTCGATGGTCAGCACCGACCAGGTCCCAGGCACCCGCAGCACGGCGATGCCGGACGTCGGATACTTCGTCTCGATCCGCTGGATCGCCTCGGGGTCGCTTCCCGGGTGAGCTGCCAGGCCCAGTGACACCTGGCTCACCGTGGGCTCGTGGCCGACGACCAGCAGAGTGTGCACCGCCGCGTCGACCTTATTGATCTCGCCGATCATCGCTGTCGGCGTGGCGCCGTAAAGCCGCTCGAGGTAGCTGACCGGGGCGGTGACCCCGGTGCGATCCAGCGTCTGGCGGGTCCGGGTCGCCGTCGAGCACAGCACCGCGTCGATCGTCGGTGCGGTGTCCCGCAGCCAGTCGCCGGCAAGACCGGCTTCGCGAATGCCGCGGGCGGCTAATGGCCGGTCATGGTCGGGCACGCCGTCGGGATAGTCGGATTTGGCGTGTCGCATCAGCACCAGGGTTCTCATCCGTACCAGGTTAGGGCACGCGCCGGGCCGGATCCCGGGACTTGTCGTACCCCGGTCATACACTCGCGCCGGATCTGCAACATCAGGGGAGAAAGGTGGGGGTATGCGCTTCATTCACACGGCCGACTGGCAACTCGGCATGACCCGGCATTTCCTCGAGGGGGAGGCCCAGCCGAGGTACGCCGCTGCCCGCCGCGACGCGGTGGCCGCACTGGCCGGCGTGGTGGCTGAGACCGGGGCGCAGTTCGTGGTCGTGGCCGGCGACGTCTTCGAGCACAACCAACTCTCCCCGGAGGTGGTCGGCAAGTCGCTGGAGGCAATGCGCGGGATCGGCGTTCCCGTCTACCTGCTGCCCGGCAATCACGATCCGCTGGACGCCGCTTCGGTGTACATCGGCGCCGAATTCACCGCGCAGTGTCCGGACAACGTCACCGTCCTCGACCGCGCCGGGGTGTGGGATGTCGCGCCGGGCCTGCAGATCGTTGCCGCCCCGTGGCGTTCCAAACGGCCCACCGCGGATCTGACCGCGGCCGTCCTCGACGACCTGGCGGCCGACGGCACGGCGCGGATTCTTGTCGCCCACGGCGCGGTAGATGTTCTCGCGCCGAACCCGGACGACCCGGCCCTGATCCGGATGGCGGGTCTGTCGGCCGCACTGGATCGGGGCGCGGTGCACTATGTGGCACTGGGGGACAAGCACTCCCGCACCGTGGTCGGCGAGAGCGGTGCGGTGTGGTACTCCGGTTCGCCGGAGGTGACCAACTTCGATCACGTCGAAGCCGATCCCGGGCACGTGTTGATCGTCGACGTCGACCTCGACGACGCGGCGCACCCGGTCACCGTCGATTCGCGACGGGTTGGCCGGTGGCGCTTTCTGACGCTGAGTCGCCAGGTCGACAACGGCCGCGACATCGCGGACCTCGCCGTCAACCTCGATGAACTGCAGAACAAGGAGCGCACGGTGGTGCAACTCGCGCTCACCGGCACCCTGACTGTCACCGACCGGGCCGCCCTGGACGCCTGCCTGGACCGCTACGCGCAACTCTTCGCGGGCCTGCAGACCTGGGACCGCCGGACCAATATCGCGGTGATGCCGGCCGACGGCGAGTTCGAGAACCTGGGCATCGGTGGCTTCGCCGCGGACGCGGTCGCCGAACTCGTTGCCTCGGCATCTGCGGCCGGTGACGACGCCGAAGAGGCCCGGGGTGCGCTCGCGCTGCTGCTGCGGCTGAGCGCGGAAGGCGCGGCATGATTCTGCATCGGTTGCGGCTCAGCAACTTCCGCGGCATTGACGAACGCGAGATCGCCTTTCCCGATCGGGGTGTGGTCGTGGTGTGCGGCGTCAACGAGATCGGCAAGTCGTCGATGATCGAGGCGCTCGATCTGCTGTTGAACTACAAGGACCGCTCCGGCCATAAGGACGTGAAAGCGGTCAAACCCACCCATGCCGATGTCGGCGCCGAGGTCGAGGCTGAGATCAGCGCGGGCCCGTACCGGTTCGTTTACCGCAAGCGCTTCCACAAGAAGCCCAAGACCGAGCTGCAGATGGTCGAACCCGTGCGCCGGTCGCTCGACGGCGACGAAGCGCACGACCAGGTGCTGGCCATGCTGGGCGAGACCGTCGATATGAAGCTCTGGCACGCCCAGCAGGTGTTGCAGGCCGCCTCCACCAGCGCCGTCGATCTCTCCGGCTGCGACGCGCTGTCGCGTGCCCTCGATGTCGCCGCCGGTGACCATGCGGCGCGCTCGGGAAGCGAACCGCTGCTGATCGAGCGGATCGACGCGGAGTTCAGCCGGTACTTCACTGCGACCGGCCGGCCGACGGGCCCCTGGGCTGCGGCCATCGAGGCGCTGACCGCCGCCGAGCGTGAGCGCGAACGCTGCGCGGCCGCGATGGCCGACGTCGACGAACGGGTCGCCCGGCACGCCAAACTCAGCGCGGAGCTCTCCGGTCTGACGGCGGCCCGGCGGGCGGCCGCCGAGCGGTGCGACGCCGCCCGGGCCGCGGCCGCCGCCCTGTCCGTCCTGGCCGAGGAGGTCGCAGCGGCCCAACGGGTCGCCGAGACCGCGCGCGCCAAGGCGGCCGTGTCCGCCGCCGCCGCCACCGAACGGAGCCGCTTGTGCGCCGATGCGGTTCGGCGCACCGCCGCCCTCGCGGAATTGCAGGCTGGCCTGGCCACCGCCGTCGAGGATCAGGTGATCGCCGATGAGGTCGCCGAAGCGGCCATGGCAGCGGCCACCGAATCCGCGGCCGCGCTCGTCGCTGCGCAGGATCGGGTGGATGCCGCTCGCTGCGCAGTGGACGGCCTCGCCGCGCTGGACGAGGCTCGGCGGCTCGCCGCCAGGGTGCAGCGCATTGATCAGACTCAACGAGATCTTGCACAGATCACTGAGCGGCTGGGCACCATCACGCTCACCGCTGAGTTGCTGCTCGCGATTGAGGAGGCCGCTGCCTCGGTTGAGCGCCTCGATGCGCAACTTCACGCCGTGGCTGCCACGCTAGAGTTCACCGCCCTTGAAAGCCGGCACGTGTTCGTCGACGGCGAGCAGGTGGCTCTTGACCCAGGTGCACCGTGGACCATACCTGCTTCCGTCTCGGCCACCATCGAGTTGCCCGGCGTATTGGAGATTCGCATCAACCCGGGTTCCTCCACGGCCGGGCTGCGCACTGAACTGCACGCAGCGCAACAGCGTCGGGACGAGACGCTGACGCAGGGCGGAGTTGACGATCTCGCCGCTGCCCGCCGGGTCGGCCAGGAACGTCTCACGCTTGCCGCCAAACGGGACAAGCTTTCTGCGGTCCTCGACGAATTGTGCGCGGGCGATGACGTCGACCGGTTGCGCGCCCGGTTGAGCGAACTGCAGGCGACGGCTACCGAACCCGCGGTCGACGCCGAGTCGGCTCGTGCCGAACTCTCCCACGCCACCGAGGCCCTGACCCAAGCGCGCCAAGCCGACGCCACCGTGCAGCAGCTTTCCCGTGCGGCAAGTACCCGACTGGCCGAGAAGATCACCGCCGCCAAGGTTCTCGTTTCCGGGGTTGGCACTGCTGCGACTGAACTCGAATTGGCCGGCGAGCAACTTGCCGCCGGGCGAGCGATCGACCCCGACGATGCGATCAGCGCCCGGGCCGCCGAGGACACCGAGAACCAGCAGCGCGCCGAAGTCGTGGTGACTCAACTCACCGAACGGTACGGCCGCGCCGACCCGGAGACGGTCAAGACTGAGTTGGCCGCAGCCACGCAGTCGGTGAACGAATGTGAACGAAACTTTGCGCAGACCCGGCAGGTCCTCAACGACCTCACCGTCGAGTTGGCCGTCATCGGCAGCGAAGGGCGCAAAGGCAAACTCGACGACGCCGAGATCCTGAGCGCGCACGCCCGCGCTGAGCATGCCCGTGTGGGCAAGCGGGCCGGTGCCGTGAAACTCCTGCGCTGCACAATGATCCGGCACCGGGACAACACCCGGCAACGCTACGTTGCGCCCTACCGAACCGAGCTGGAGCGGCTGGGCCGCACGGTGTTCGGGCCCACTTTCGAAGTTGAGGTCGACACCAACCTGACCATTCTCAGGCGCACACTCGATGACCGTACGGTTCCCTATGACTCGCTGTCCGGCGGTGCCAAGGAGCAACTCGGAATCCTTGCCCGGTTGGCCGGTGCCGCCCTGGTTGCCACCGAGGACACCGTTCCGGTGGTCATCGACGACGCATTGGGTTTCTCCGACCCGCAGCGGTTGGGCAAAATGGCGGCGGTGTTCAACACGGTGGGTCGTGACGGCCAGGTCATCGTGCTGACCTGCATGCCGGGTCGCTACGACGGCATCGACGGTGCCCACGTCATCGAATTGACCGGGTGAGACGGAGACGGCGGACGGTCAGTCAGCCAGTGCCAGAACCTCATCAAAGCCGGCGATCAGACATTCCCGGAACACCTCGACGTCGGGAATCGCGCCGGTGTCGACGTCGATGCCCAGCGCGCAGGTGTCGACGTACGTCAGCAAGGTTACGTTGACGGCCGAGCCGATGGTGGGCCCGAAGGCATACTGCACCCGCACCTTCGCCCCGGCGAGGTACACCGGCATTGGAATACCGGGCACGTCGCTGGCCAGAAAGTCGACTTTGCGCAGCACCGAGCCGACATACCAGCGCGGCATCAGGTTCATCGCGCCGGCGATGATCTGGATGTAGGGCGTCGACTTCTCGTTGCGTACCTTCCTGGTGCGTTCCCGGGTCTCGTGGATGCGTTCGGCGGGGTCGGCCAGGCCGACCGGAACATCGAAACGGGCCAGGGTGATGTGGTTGCCGCCCATGTCGTCGCCGTCCTTGCGGGTGCTGATCGGCATCGTCAGGTGGAGGTCGCCCACGGTCACGCCATGTTTCTCGTGATAGCGACGCAGCCCGCCGGCGATACCGGCGACGAAGGCGTCGTTGAGTGCACCACCGCCGCGGTGGGCGGCCTCTTTGAGCTTCGGCAGCGACACCTCGTGGACGGCCAGTTGCCGCACCAGGGTGCGTTGGGTCATCAGAGGTGACCCGGTCTCGCCGACCGGCCGCATGGTGCGGTACACCGAGGCGGCGAGTTCGCCTGCCGACGAGGCCGTCTGCAACGGTCGGCGGACCGCGCTGAAGAGCAGTCTCGGAGCCGCTCCCAGTACACCGGTGACGCCTTTGCTCACCAGACCGATGTCATAGCGGGCGATGTCGATGTAGTCGCTGAGCATCCCGCGCTCATGCACCTGTGGCTCGGCGGCGCCGGCTTCGACGGATTTGCGGCTCCGTGGCTTTGCGGTGCGGTCGAACAACGTCATGGCGATCTGAACCCCGCCCACGCCGTCGGTAAGCCCATGATGGAATTTGCACAGCACCGCCGCACCGCCGTCAGCGAGTCCCTCGACCAGGGTGGCCGACCACAGCGGACGAGCCCGATCGAAGTCCGACATGGCCGCCACGCGCGCCATCTCGAGGACGGCATCAAGGTCGCCGGGCTCGGGTGCAGACACCCGGCGCAGGTGGAAGGAGATGTCGAAGTCCGGGGCGTCCTCCCAGCGGGGCGGAGTCGGTGGCGGCGACTGGACGACCCGCTGCCGCCACATCGGCAGGGTGCGCGACAACACCTCGAAGCGCGATTGCACCACATCCCAGACCGGCGCGCGGTCGAGCATGATCACCGTCACCACGGTGGATCGCAAGCGTGGATCGGACTCCATCGCCCAGGTGAAGGCGTCGGTCTGGCTCATGAAATCGGTCATTCTGACGATCAAGATACGACCGGTGCCCCCGTTTCGTCACAACTCACACCTGGCCGGTGACAACTGGTGACTTTCGCCCCTCATCGACCCGCCTTGGCATGATGGTGAATATGGCGGGGGTGAACATGGCGGGGGCGCACCGATGACTCTGGGTCCCAAGCGCCGCCGAGCGCACGACAAACTCGCGGCCCTGCCGGGAGTCCGCTCGGTGCGTCGACCGGTCACCACCTCGCCCGCCGAACTCTTCGATCTGTTCTACATCCGCACCGGTAAGCGCAGCGCGCACCCCCTGGTGGTCATTCCGGGCGGGCCCGGGGTGGCCTCGATCGGTCACTATCGCGGACTGCGTCGCCGAGCCGCCGCGGCCGGACTCGACGTCATCATGGTCGAGCATCGCGGAGTGGGGATGTCCCGCCACGACGATGCCGGTGCGGACCTGCCGCCGGCGGCGCTGACCGGTGAACAGGTCGTCGACGACATTGCAGCGGTACTTGACGACGCCGATGTGGATCAAGCGGTCATCTACGGCACGTCATATGGAAGCTATCTGGCAGCCGGACTGGGCGTGCGGCATCCCGGTCGGGTGCACGCGATGATTCTGGACTCGCCACTGCTCAACCAGGACGACATCGAGATCGTCCGCCAGGTTTTGCGCGCCATGTTGTGGCACGGCGATGACCCGCGAACCGCCGATCTGGCGGCAAAGGTTCGCCGACTGGCCGACCGCGGCGCCATGAGTCCCGCCGACGCGCGGATCGCCGCCGATATCTACAGCCTCGGCGGGGCGCAGTTGCTGAACCGGCAACTCGATCTGCTGCTCGACGACCGGCGCCTGTTCTTCTCGGCGATCGGACGGCTCGGTCAGGGCATGGCGGATCGCAAAGTGCCCTACCGCAACGAGACTGATCTGGTCGGGCCGATCGGATACCGGGAACTCAACTTCGGCGGCATTCCGGACGGCCTACCACTGGACCCGGCGATCGCCGCTCGGGATTTCGCCGCCAAGGAACTGCCGCCTTTCGAAGCCGAGCCCTTCGACCTGATTGCCGCCATGCCCGACTTCGACTGGTCCACGGTGATCATTTCCGGTGGCCGGGATCTGACCACCCCGCCGGCAGTCGCCGAGCGGATCGCCGAACTGGTGCCCGCCGCCGTGTTGGTGCGGCTGCCGACAGCCGGCCACAGCGTGCTCGACACCAGGGAAACCGCAGCCGTGCGGATCGCCGCTGCCGTCTGCTCCGGCGCCGCCGCCGATTTGGCCGGACGCGGCGTCGCTCTGGACGACATGCCGGCCCGCCCGGCGATGCGAGCAGTCGGCGCGGCCGTCGAGGCCGCGGTTCGGATCGAGGCCGTGCTGCCGCGCTTCGCGCAGCCTCGTTCTGCCCGACGGGCTATTTCGTGAATCCGATTGTGCTGTAGTTCAAATCACCCATTCCGGCCGGTCCGAAGTTGGCCAGCGCGGACCGCACCGCGACGTTGCCCGGGGATTGGTACAGCGCGAGGCTGAACACCTCTTCCCAGAGCAGGGTGTCCACCTCGTTGGCCAGCGCACGGGCCTTGGCAGGGTCGAGTTCGTCGAGTACCTCTTCGACCTTGGCATCGATCGCCGGTGAGGAGATCTTGCCGAAGTTACTCTCCGCGCCGGTGGTGAAGATCTGATTCAAACAGCACAGCGAGAACGCATCACCCACCCAGGAGAACTGGGTGATGTCGAAGTCGCCGACGGTGACGTAGTCGGTGAAGAATCCACTGGCCGGCTTGACGTCCAGTTCCAACTTGACCCCGATCTGGGCGAGGCTGTTCTGCGCCACCTGGGCCACCTGCCGGCCGGCCTGGGAGTCGTAGAGCACGTTGCGGATGACTAATTTCTTGCCGTCTTTCTCGCGGAATTCACCGTTGAGTTTCCAGCCCAGCGCGTCGAGTTCGGCGTTGGCCTTCTCCGGGTCATGGGCCACCACGGCGCTGTTGTCCTGGTAGCCGTCCTGTCCGGCGACGAAGATGTGGTTGCCCAGCGGTGTCGGGTTGTCCACCAACCCGCGCTGGGTCACGGTGACGATCCCTTGGCGGTCAATGCCCTTGGCGACGGCCTGCCGCAGCGCCTTGTCGGACAGGATCGACCCCGGTGCGCCGTTGAACGTCATGTGGTACCAACTCGGGCCCGGGGCGCGCCGGATCGAGATGCCCTCGGTGCCGCGAGCGATTTGCAGTTCGTCGAGCGAGGCGATGCCGGTGGCGTCGATGGTGTTGTTCTGCAGTGCGGGGATGCGTGCCGCGTCATCGAGTGCCAAGAAGGTGAACGAGTCCAGTAGCGGTGGGGCCCCCCACCATTTCGGGTTGCGGGTCAATGTGATCCGCTGCGCGGTGCGATCAACATTGGCGACCATGAACGGCCCGGCGGACGGACCCGGTCCATCCAACTGTCCCTTGTTGAACACGTCCGGGTTGGCGGTCATGGCTTTGGGTAGCAGCATGGTGTTGCCGGCGAACATGCCGCGCCATTCCGGGTAGTTCTGCGCGAAGGTCATCACGGCCTGGCGGTCATCCACCCCGCGGGTCACCGAGGCCACCCGGTCGGAGCCGTTCGGGGAGGCGATGGCGAACGCCTTGTCTTTGCCACTGGTGGCGTTGATCTGGGCGGCGATGTCCTCCCAGGTGATCGGCGTCCCATCGGACCAGGTGGCTTTCGGATTGATGGTGTAGGTGACGACCTGCGGGTCAGCCTTGGTCAACTCGACGTTGGTGAAGTAGTCGGTGTTGACCTTCATGGTTCCGTCGGGGGCGATCACGAATGCCCGGGGCATAGTGGGCCTCAGGACGCTGGCAGTGTCGGCTTCGTTGCCGTCGATGTTGAGCGTGTTGTAGTTCGACGGCATCGCGTTGATCGCCAGTCGCAGGTTCCCGCCCTGGGTCAGGGTGGCTGGATCCTGCGGGTTGATGTCGCTGACCGAACCGACTTCGGCGCTGCCGCCCGGGGCCGGGGTGGACTGGGTGCCCGCCGCACAACCAGCCACCATCACCGTCGCCGCCGCCACCGCGAGCAAGCGCCCCACCGCGAACCGGCGCCCAGGGCCCCGGACGCGCCGTGGTGAAGAGGATTGTGTGTCTGTTCGATTCACGGCACTGATGCTAGCGGCGTTTCGGATCCGGTTGGGGGATAGCGGCGAGCAATGCCCGGGTGTATTCGTGGCGCGGGTTGGCGAACACCTCACCGGCCTCTCCGTATTCGACGATCTTGCCGTGCTGCATCACCGCGACCCGGTGGGCCAGGTGCTTGACCACCGACAGGTCGTGGGAGACGAACAGATAGGTCAGGTCGAAGGAGTGCTGCAGGTCCAGCAACAGGTTGATGATGCCGGCCTGGATGGAAACGTCCAGGGCCGACACCGGCTCGTCGAGTGCGAGGATCTTCGGCTGCAGGGCCAGCGCCCTGGCGATGCCGATGCGCTGCTTCTGGCCGCCGGAGAACTCGCCCGGATACCGGCTCGCATCGGAGCGGGCCAGGCCGACGATTTCCAGCAACTCCGCGACCCGGGCCTCGGTGGCGGATTTATCGAAACCATTGGCGGCCAATGGTTCGGCAAGAAGTTCGAAGACCGGCAGCCGCGGATCCAGAGCGGCCACCGGATCCTGAAAGACCACCTGGAGGTCACGGCGCAGTTCGCGGCGTCGCCCCGCACTCAACGTCGCCACGTCCTCGCCGAGGATTTCGATGGAGCCGGATTGCGGCGCGCGCAATTCCAGGATCTCGTGCAACGTGGTGGACTTTCCCGAACCGGACTCCCCGACGATGCCGAGTGTTCGGCCCCGGGGCACCTCGAAGCTGATGCCGTCGACCGCTCGCACCTCGCCGATCCGGCGCCGGAACACCACGCCCTTGGTCAGGGTGAAGGTTTTGGACAGATTTCGAACTCGAACCACCGGTTCGGATTCCGAGTCATCGTCGACGGTCGGGGGCTCGATGGCTACACCGTAAATCTCCGCGGCGCTGCGGCCGGTGACCTGATCGGTGCGGATGCAGGCCGCCGCGTGCCCCGGCGCGACTGGGGTCAGGGCAGGTTCGGACTGACGGCATTGTTCGACCGTCAACGGACACCGCGGCGCGAACGGACAACCGTCCGGCAGTGTGACCAATGACGGCGGTGCCCCGGGGATTGGCACCAGTCGTTCGCCGCGAGGGGCGTTAAGTCGTGGAACCGAACCCAATAGCCCTGCGGTGTAGGGCATTCGGCGATCGGCGTACAACTCCCGCACGCCGGCTGTCTCGACGGCGCGGCCGGCGTACATCACCAGCGCCCGGTCGGCGAACTCCGCGACCACACCAAGATCGTGGGTGATGATCAGCACCCCGGCGCCGGTGACGTCCCGGGCTGTCTTGAGCACCTCGAGGATCTGTGCCTGCACGGTCACATCGAGGGCGGTGGTTGGCTCGTCGCAGATGATCAGGTCCGGGTCATTGGCGATCGCGATGGCGATCACCACTCGCTGACGTTCGCCGCCGGACAACTCGTGCGGAAAGGATCGAGCCCGCGTCGGAGCCTGCGCGATGCCGACCAGATCCATCAGTTCGACCGCGCGTCGGCGCGCCTCGGCCCTGCCTACTTCGTGGTGATGCACCGTGATCGCCTCGGCGATCTGATCGCCAACGGTATAGACCGGAGTCAGTGCCGACATCGGGTCCTGAAACACTGTGCCGATGCGTGCACCGCGGATCTTCGACAGATCAGCGTCGGACATGCCCAGCAGTTCGGTCCCGGACAACCGCACCGATCCGGAGACCGCGGCGTAGGGCGGCAGCAGTCCGATCACCGCCATCGCCGCGGCCGACTTGCCCGACCCGGATTCGCCGACCATCGCCACCACTTCCCGAGGCGCGACGTGATAGCTCAGGCCGCGGACGGCAGACAGGTCGCCGGCGTCGGTGGGGAAACTGACCGAGAGGTTCTCGACCTCCAGCAGTGGATCGCTCACGTCGGAGTTTTCGGGTGCCGGCGGGTGCGCAGGGTGGCACTACCCGGGTCGAAGGCGTCCCGCAGCCCATCGCCGGTGAGGTTGGCGCACACCAGGATCAACACCAGCACTCCGGCGGGGAAGAGGAAGACCCACGGGAATGTCGTTGCCGATTTCGTGCCGTCGGCGATCAGCGTCCCCAGGGACACATCGGGGGGTTGCACACCGAACCCGAGAAAGCTCAAACCGGTCTCGGCCAGGATCGCGCCGCCGACGGTCAGAGCGGTGTCGATGATCAGGATCGAGGCGACGTTCGGCAGGATATGCCGGGCGATGATGGTCCGGTTCGGTACGCCCATATACCGTGCGGCCTGGACGTATTCGCGATCACGCAAACTCATCGTCAGGCCACGCACCATGCGCGAGGAGATCATCCAACTGAACGCGGCCAGCAGCACGATCAGCAGCGCGATGTTGGCCGAGTTCTTGGTCCGCGGGGTGATGATCGCGATCAAGATGAAGCTGGGTACCACCAGCACCAGGTCGACGAACCACATCAGGGCGCGGTCGCGCCAGCCGCCGAAGTATCCGGCGATCGCACCCACCGTGGCCGCGATCAGGGTGGAGATCACCGCCACGCACACCCCGATGAGCATCGACTTCTGCATACCGCGGAGCACCTGGGCCAGCACGTCCTGGCCGAGTGCGTTGGTGCCGAACCAGTGTCGCGGACTTGGCGGGCTCTGCAGTGCGGTGAAGTCGAGTTCGGAGTAGGAGTAGGGCAGCAGTGGCGGCAGCGCGTAGCAGCCGACGAACAGCGCCACCAGCGTCACCAACGCGGCGACCGCCAGCCTGTTGCGGGCGAACCGGCGTGCCACCAGGGTGCGCCGGGAAACGAAGGCGCCTGCATCGACGGCGGTCGTGTCGACCGGGGGTGTTGCGGTCATGTCACCCGCACCCGCGGGTCGAGGATGGCGTAGACGACATCGGAGAGCAGGCCGGCCAACAGCACCACCGCGCCGGAGAACACCGTGATCGCTGCGACGATGTTGGTGTCCTGGGTGCCGATGCCCTGCACCACCCATTCACCCATGCCATGCCAGCCGAAGATCTTCTCCACGAACACCGCTCCGGTGACCAGGCCGGCGACGCTGTAGGCGAACAGTGTCGCCATCGGGATCAGCGCAGTGCGCAGACCGTGCTTGAACAGCGCTTGCCGCCGGGTCAGGCCCTTCGCCCGCGCCGTGCGGATGAAGTCCTGGCCCAACACGTCGAGCATCGCATTGCGCTGGTACCGGCTGTAGCCGGCGATTGCCATCAACGCCAGCGTCAGCGTCGGCAGCACCAGGTGCTGGGCCCGGTCGACGAACTGGTTCCACCCCCCGGCGACGGGGTCCGGTGACGTCTCGCCGGTGTAGGAGAACAGTTG
>CAMDFY010000057.1 GCA_945897705.1 Bifidobacterium breve
AGCGCCTACCGGTCGATGACGGAAAGACTCGGTCCGGCCGTCAGCGTGCATGCCATGGCCCAGCCGGGCGTTGAGGTGTCGGTCGGTGTGGTGCGCGACGAGAATTTCGGCCCACTGGTGATCGTCGCGGCCGGCGGAACCCTGATCGAATTACTCGCCGACCGCGCCGTCGCATGTCCACCGATTTCGGCGCAGGGCGCACTGGACATGCTGGGTTCACTGCGCATTTCACAACTACTGGGCGGCTGGCGCGGCGACCCCCCGGCCGACGTCGCCGCACTCGTTGACATCGTCGTCGGATTCTCCGCACTGGCAACCGAACTCGGCAATGCCCTCGACGCAGTCGAGGCCAATCCCGTCATCGCCTCGCCCACCGGCGCCATTGCCGTAGACGCGTTGGTGATTCGCAGAAATCAGAAGATCGAGTAGACCTTGCGAACGGTTTCGTGGATCTCCCAGGTCCCCGACCAGCCGAGCGGGAACACCGCAATATCTCCCACGCCGATCTCCTTGGATGCCCCACCGTCGGGTGTCACCGTCATCCGGCCGGCCACCAGATAAATGACCTCGTTGGTGTCGAGAACCCAGTGCGACGGACCCGGCGCGCACTGCCAGATGCCGGCTGATGCAGTGCCCTGTGCCCAGAGTTCGACGCCGTGGGTCGCCATCGGCGCACCGGTGGCCTCATCCAGTGGGCCCCAGTCCTCCAGTTCGGCGCTGACGGCATCGGCGAGGACAGGGGTGGTAACAGCTTCATTCATTTACTGATCCATGCTTTCTCTTGGTGGGCAATGCTTTCCGGGAGAATCGAAGTTCCAGTACCGCCCTGGGCCCGGACCATAGCGGCCGCCCGACTGCTCGCGCCCGCACCGAGCGTCTTCGCCTCGAGCAGCAGGACCCGCCCGACGCCGCGTTCTGCCAGCTGAACCGCAGTCCACCCCCGACGGTACCGCCGCCGACAACCACCACATCGGCGTGATCGGAACTGGTCATAGCACCAGACCGTGGCATAGACTGAACGCTCAGTCAATAGGAGCGGAGAGCGCGGCCGATGTACGGGTTGACAGCGCAGGACATAGAGATCCGGGATAGAGCCAAGACATTCGTCGACAGCCTTATCCCGTATGAAGTCGAGGCCGAAATGGCCGGTGGCTACCTTCCGAAGGAACTCGCCGACCAACATCACCATCGAGCGATCGAACTGGGCCTGTATGCCACCAACATGCCCACCTCGGTGGGTGGGCCGGGATTCACCGCGCTGCAGCAGGTTCTGGTTCAGGAGCAGACCGGCCGAGCCACGAATGCACTGGCCTGGGTGATGCACACCCCGCCGCAGTGGTGGGCGGATGTGGCTACCGAGTATCAGTTGCAGCGCTGGCTACTTCCGAGCGTAAGAGGCGAGAAACACGAGGCATACGCGATCACCGAGGAGTTCGCCGGCTCGGACGTCTCAGCTCTGGAGACCACCGCGCATCGTGACGGAGACGACTACATCATCAACGGGGTCAAGTGGCATGTCACCTCGTATAACCTCGCCGACTACGTCTTTGTCCAGGCGCGCCTGGTCGGCGGTGATCACGACGGCGACCACGTCCTACTGGTGGTGGACCTACCTACGCCCGGCGTGGAAGTGGTCCGCAGTCCGAAGTTCACCCACAACATTCCCGACGAACACCCGATCGTGTCGTTCACTGATGTGCGAGTGCCGGCCACGCATCTGGTCGGCGCCGAGGGTGAAGGCATGACCTTCACCCAGGACTGGTTCCGCTTCGAGCGGATCATGGTCTCGTCGCGCTGTGTCGGCGCGGCGCAGCGCCTCGTCGACGAGATGACCGCCTTCGCACGGGAGCGGATCGTCGACGGCAAGCCCCTCGGCGAGCACCAGTTGGTCGCCGGAATGCTCGCCGACAGTGCCACCGAACTATTCGCGGCGCGCAGCCTGCTCTACGAGGTGGCCCGCGGGATTGACGCCGGCCTGGACCGCAAGGCATTGCACGGTCAGGCGTCGATGGCGAAGCTGTACTGCTCGGAGATGGCGGGCCGGGTCGCTGACCGCGCGGTGCAGGTCTTCGGCGGTCGCGGCTACATGCGGGAGAACGTCGCCGAGCGCATGTTCCGGGAATTGCGGGTGGAACGGATCTGGGAGGGCGCCAGCGAGATCCAGCGGATCATCATCGGCCGGCAGTTGATGCTGCGCGGGCCGCAGGCGGTGCTTGACCCGCACTGAGCACTACCGTGGCCGGCTCAGCAATCTGGCCGCGCGTCCGGTGATCGGCGGTAGATCGAAGAATCCCTTCACGCCCGGTTCGGCGGCGCAGGTGGCTTCGATCGCATTGACACAGTGCGCGGCGGTGGCGACGATGCCCGGATTGCTCACCAACCCCTCCTCCACGGTCTCCGGTTGCCAGCCCTTGACGGTGACGAAGGTGTTCGGGTTCCCCCGTACCTGGATCTCGTAACGCTCCCCCATTGGGCCGAACGACCAATCGGGGCTGAGGTTCTCCTGGCCCATCATCCAGTTGACCGCCACCCGCACCACGATGGTGTTCGTGACGACGGCATCCCAGCAGAACCGTCGGCCCGCCACCTCACCGGGAGCGATCACCCCGATCGGCGACTCAATCGGTGCCGTCGCCACCGCCACCTGCTGGCTGGTCAGGATCCTCGGATCCGCGGCGAAGCCGAGCCGATCAACGATCAGTCGCACTGACTGGAAGAATCCGCCATTGAGCAACTTCTGCATCGGACCGCCCAGGGCGTTCTCGGGCGTACCGCCGAAACCCATCACGTGGCGCAGGACGTCGGGTGCGCCGTAGGTGCGCAAATCGGAGAATTCCTCGGCCCGTACATGCGTGATTCCGGTGGACATCACTGAGAGCAGCAACGGAAACAGTTCGGTGGCGGCGCCGGGTCCGATACCGGCGCCGTGGAGGGTGACGTTGCCTGCAATCGCGGCCGCCTCCAGTGGCGCAGCTTCGGACTCGCTGGGATAGAACCAACCCAGCGGGCTGACGACGTTCTTGCCGGACCGAAGCAATGCCATCACTTCGTCGGCATTGGGCAGCAATGGGGCATAGATCACTGCGTCGGCGTCCATCGCCAGGATCTCATCGACGCTGTCGGTGGCGACCACACCGAGTGGATCACCGCCAACGATCTCCCCGACATCCCTACCCACCTTGGCTTTTGAGTGCACCCAGCAGCCGACCAGCTCCAACTCCGGGTGATCTGCCACCGCCTTGATCGCGGCCACCCCCACCGAACCGGTGGCCCATTGCACCACTCGCAGAGCCATGAGGGCACACTAACGGTCATGAGTAAAAGGGTCTACGTCGTCGGAGTCGGGATGACCAAGTTCGAGAAACCCGGCAGCCGCGAGGGTTGGGACTATCCGGACATGGCCCGCGAGTCGGGCACCAAAGCACTGGCTGATGCCGCAGTTGCCTACACCGACATTGAGCAGGGTTTCGTCGGGTATGTCGCCGGTGACTCAACCTGCGGTCAGCGCGCCCTCTACGAACTCGGCATGACCGGGATCCCCATCGTCAACGTCAACAACAACTGCTCGACCGGTTCGACCGCGCTGTACCTGGGTGCGCAGTCCATCCGCGGAGGGTTGGCCGACTGCGTGCTGGCACTCGGTTTCGAGAAGATGCAACCCGGCTCACTCGGCGGCGGGGCCGACGACCGGGAATCGCCGCTACGTAAGCACATCAAGGCGTTGGCAGAGTTCGACGAACTGGCTTTCCCGGTGGCTCCGTGGATGTTCGGCGCCGCCGGCCGGGAGTACATGCGGGAATACGGCGCCACCGCCGAACATTTCGCCAAGATCGGCTACAAGAACCACAAGCATTCGGTCAACAACCCCTACGCGCAGTTCCAGCAGGAGTACAGCCTCGATGACATCCTGGGCGCCAAAATGATCTCGGATCCTCTGACAAAGTTGCAATGCTCTCCGACCTCGGATGGCTCGGCGGCCGTGGTTCTGGCCTCCGAGGCTTTTGTCGACTCCCACGGTCTGGCCGGCCAGGCCGTCGAGATCGTCGGACAGGCGATGACCACAGACTTCGCCTCGACGTTCGACGGATCGGCGCGCAACATCATCGGTCACGATATGAATGTGAACGCGGCGCGCAAGGTCTACGACCAGAGCGGTCTGGGCCCCGAGGATTTTCAGGTCATCGAGTTGCATGACTGCTTCTCGGCCAACGAGTTGCTGCTCTATGAGGCGCTCGGACTGTGCGGGGCGGGTGAGGCGCCGACGCTGATCGACTCCGGTGACACCACCTACGGTGGGCGCTGGGTGGTCAACCCGTCCGGCGGGCTGATCTCCAAAGGCCATCCGTTGGGAGCCACCGGACTCGCCCAGTGCAGCGAGTTGACCTGGCAACTGCGCGGCACCGCCGACGCCCGCCAGGTCCCGGACGTCACCGCCGCACTGCAGCACAACATCGGACTGGGCGGGGCGGCGGTCGTCACCGCCTACCGGCGCGCCGAGCGCTAATCACCGCCGAGTTAGGTGACGGTGATGACGTCGTAGGCGTTGTCGGCGTAGCGGGCCCGGATCGTCTTCTTGTCGTACTTGCCGACACTGGTGCGCGGGATCTCCGCAATGAATGTCCAGCGCTCGGGTAGCCACCACCGAACGACCTTGTCAGCCAGGAACTCTCGTAACTCCGAAGGGGTGACGTTGACGCCGTCGTGTAACACCACGGCGGCGAGTGGACGCTCCTGCCAACGCTCGTCGGGTACCCCGACCACGGCCGCCTCCCGTACCAGCGGATGAGCGATCAGGGTGTTCTCCAGATCCACCGAGGAGATCCACTCGCCGCCGCTCTTGATGACGTCCTTGGCACGGTCGGTCAAGGTGATGTAGCCCCCCGGATCGATCCGGCCGACGTCGCCGGTGCGCAGCCAACCGGAGGCGAACTTCGACGGATCGGTATCGCGATAGTAGGAACCGGTGATCCACGGTCCGCAGACCTCCAATTCGCCGACGGCCACCCCATCGTTGGGCAGCACCGCGCCGTGGTCATCGACGATCCGTGCCGTCACCCCGCACATCGGCCGGCCCTGGGTGGCCCGGACATCCCACACCTTGTCCGCGGGCGTACCGGGTACCGGCCACGCGAGCGTTGCCATCGGTGACGTTTCCGTCATCCCCCACAACTGCCGGATCTGCACGCCATAACGCTGCTCAAAGGTCTTCATCAACGACACCGGCACTGCCGAACCCCCGCACGCCACGAGTCGTAGCGACGAAATGTCATGACCGGGTTCGGATTCCAGGTAGTTCATGACGTCATTCCAGATCGTGGGCACAGCACCGGTCACCGTCGGGCGCTGAGTCTCGATGAGGTTCACCAACGACTTGGCGTCCATGAACCGGTCCGGCAGCACGATATCGGCACCGGCCATGAGTGCGGCGTAGGGCAATCCCCAGGCGTTGGCATGAAACATCGGCACAATCGGCAGTGCCTTGTCCGAGAAACTCAATCCCATTCCGTTTCCGCCACATACGGCCATCGAGTGCAGATAACTCGAACGATGGCTATAGACAACGCCTTTCGGATTGCCGGTGGTCCCGCTGGTGTAACACATCGCCGCGGCTGAGTTCTCGTCGACATCCGGCCAGTCGAACTCATCGGACTCCGCCGCGATTACCTCGTCATATCGCAGCACCCTCTTTCCGGAGGCCGTAAAGGGTCCGAGATCGCCCGATCCGACAACGATCACGGTGTGCACGGTCTCCATGGTGGGCAGTACCGGCGCCAGGATCGCCGCCAACGAGATGTCGGCAATGACCAACTGGTCTTCGGCCTCGCGAGCGACGAACTCAATCTGTTCGGGGAACAATCGGATATTGAGGGTATGAAGCACTGCTCCCATCGACGGGATCGCGACATAGGCCACCAGATGCTCCTGGTTGTTCCACATGAAAGTAGCCACCCGTTGATCGGAGTCGACGCCGAGACGGCGAAGTGCGTTGGCCAGCCGGGCCGCCTGCTGACCGATCTGGAGATAACTCGCGTGCCGAAATCCTTCGCCGGTAGCGGTACTCACTCCCCGATCGCCGTGGACACCCACCGCATACCGCAGGATCTCAGAGATCGTGAGCGGGTGGTGCTGCATGGTGCTGTCCATCTGGGCCACCTTCGGTCGCGTTTACCTGCTGGTGGGCGCATCGTAACGCCGCGACGAACGCCGCTCACCACTCCCTGAGCGAAAGCCCCGCGGCATCTGGAACGATAAAGCTGTTGCCGGCGATACATCTAGCGGATCACCGGCGCGAATAGACATCTCAGGAGGCGGCGATGCGCAGGGCCGCGATACTTGCCGTGGCAGTGGCGGCAGCTGGGATGCTGGCCGGACCCGCCGGACCGGCCTGGGCCGAGGAGTCGGCCCAGGAAACGATCAACCGGCTACAGAACGAGGGCTACACCGTCACCCTGGACAAACTCGGCACCGGCCCGATGTCCAAGTGCGTGGTCACCAGTGTCCGCAATCCGCGGACCGTCACCCAGTGGTTGCCCTACATCGGGCCCGGGCGGGGCGGCGCCAACTCCGACTCCCGGATCCTGATCCCCGTTGTGACGAGCCAGTCCATCTCGGTGTCGCTGGACTGCACACAGCGGTAGTTTTCAGGACGCGGCGCGCAATACCCGGTCGGCCCTGGACAGCTCACGTGCCGTGACAGCGCCGTCGTAGTCGGCCACGTACAGCCGGGTACCGTCCGGGCTGACCGCGATGCTCGCCACCGGGCTTCCCGCGTCGATGCGATCCGAGATCGTGGCGGTGGCGGTATCGATGACGGCGACTTCACTGCCGTCAACCAGATAGCCCGACCCGCCGCGGACGACCACCTGCACCGGAAGGCCGTCGACCACGAGGGTGTCAACGACACGGCCGGCTTCCCCGTCGACAACCCGCACAACTCCGCCGCGTTCATCGTCCCAACCGGTCACCAGCACGCGACGGTTGTCCCGATCAACGGCGATGTCGCCGATGGATCCCCCAAGAGCGATGGTGTGCAGAACACGACGAGCCCGGACATCGATGACGACCAGCGAACCACCGGAGTCGGAGTTCAGCGCGGCGTACAGCCGGGTGCCGTCCGCATTGATTCGGACGGTGTCGACCCAGTCGTCGACGGTCCTCGTGACGGTGATGGTCTTGGTCTTGCCGCTCTCGGTGTCGATCACGGCGATGTCGGCGACCTGATCACCCGAGCGGGCCAGGTAGATAACGGCGCCATCGGGGCTGACCGCGAGGCCGCGGGCACCCACCGTGATCTCCTTGGCGGCCAGGGTCGAACCGGCCTTGAGATCGATGGCGACCACGCTGTCCTCTTCACGGGATGCGGTGTTGACATAGGCGCGGTCGGCGACGGCGACCGCGTACGGCTCTGCGATTCCGGCCACGGTGGCACTGACCGTCAGCGTTACGAGGTCGATGACCGACACCGAATCATTGCCATAGTGGGCGGTAACCAATTGCCGACCGTCGCGACTCAGGGCCATGTCGGTAACCGCGCCGGGCAAACCGGCCACCTGGCCAGCGGCCAGTCGTGGCGGTTCAACAGTCGCGCGAACTCCGGATCGCTGAGTGCCGGCGGTGACGATCCGCGGACTCGACAACCGCACTGTGTCAGTGGGGCGTTCGGCAACCGCCGTCACACCCGTCATGTTCGCCACTCTCAAGCACCTCCATTAGCCCGACGTCGTCGGGGAAGCCTAAAAAATCAGAAGAAACATTCCGACGCCAACAGCGTCGTTTGCACACCCAAGTCTAACGGTGACCCGTGACAGAGAATTCCGCGTCGGCGGACGCCCTCCCCGGCCAAGCTTAAACTTCCGAGGGACCGGAATAAAACCGTCGGCTCGTGACCGCGCACCCCGCGGCTCACTCAACGGCACTGGTCAGACCATGGATTCCAGACCGGCGAACAGCGCCCTACGGCAGCGTCGCCGGCCCGCCGGCCAGTCCGGAAATTCTTAATCAGCACGGTGAAATGCGGCGCACATCACAGCGCGATGGCGGGTGTCAGGCTGACCGATTTCGGGCCGAGCGACGCTGTGAACCTCAGAGCATCTGTTCGACGGCGTCGCGACTGCGAACCGGATCAGTACCCGCAACGTAGGCGGGTTCGGTGTGGTCGATCAGTGTGCCGTTGGCAACTCGGCGTTTGGCCTGGCGGAACTCCCGCAGCGGACCCAACGCGGCCTGGGTGGTGTTGATGGCGGTCCAGGTCGCCATCCGGCGAGCAGCGCGTTCCACCGGGTTGGGTGGGGTGTACATCACCATTTCCGCCGCCCAGTCCGTCATCGCGTCGCGAATGCCCCAGTCGAAGAACTTGACCGTCTGCGGGGCATCAGGGTTGCTCATCAGGGCCTGCCCGGTGGACATCGCGGCACCGTGAGTGAGCGCCAACCGGGGTAGGTAGGACTTGAGGCAGTCCAGGGTTTCGGCCTTGGTCGCGGGCAGGTCGGTGCCACCCAGCGCATGTCCGACCCGGACGAACTCGCCGTAGTAGCGATCGATGTCGCGCAGCGGCATGGGGTGGTACATCTGATGTGCGGTCGCGATTCCCCACACCACGGTCGCATAGTTCCAGCGCAACCATTCCGGGTCATCGGCGTCGTAGGGCAGGCCGTCCGGGCGCACACCCTTGATGGTGTGATGCATGGACCGCACCGTCTGCGCGAGTTTCTCCGCGGTCTTGGTCGATCCGTACGCCGTGCCGATGAAGAACGCCACCGAGTGCCCGAGTCGCACTTGCGCGCCCTCAATGTCGAACCGGCCGGTCGGCTCGCCGGCCTCGTCACGTTCGACGACCCGCGAATGATCCGTCCCCATCCAGAAGATGCTGGGATCGAGACGCTCGATAAACGCTGCACACTGCAGTCCGAAGATCAGGGCGTAGGTGTGCGAATGCACGTGCCACACCGCGCTGCCGGGGCCGAACCACCCGGGATCACCCTCGGGTCCGGCAAAGTCGAGGCCGCGGAAGAACCTACTCCTGATGTCTCGGTCGAAGTCCGATCTGACCTTGTGTTCCACGAGCTGATGCGGCAACAGCGCCCTCATCCCCATCGACTCCTCTCCCGGAGCAGCAACCCCGATCACACCTGTAAGCCAAGGTAACACCGATGACCGCGTCCACACCGGCGCGGAGTGACGAAAAACCCGTACCGATTTGTCCCCGGCCAGCCATAGTCAGATCCGTGAAGCCTCAACTGCCCTTCCCGCAGCCACATCCACTGCGTGCCGGGGACGAGTTGCTGGCGCTGCGGAACGACGGGCCCATCCATCGGGTCCTGACTCCGGTCGGCGACGAGGCCTGGCTGGTGACCGGCTACGCCCAGGTGCGCGAACTGATGGACGACGATCGGCTCGGCCGGTCGCACCGAACACCGGAGACCGCGCCGCGCAGCCGTGCGTCGGCTTTGTTCGGCGGACCGATCGGAGACTTCGACGCCGAGCCTGCCGGACACAAAAGGATGCGTTCTCTACTGCAGCCACACTTTTCCCCTCGCCGATTGCGCGCATTGGAACCCAAGGTGGAAGCCCTGACCGCGGGCCTGCTGGACCAGTTGGCCGATGACGGTCCACCCGCTGATCTGCATGCCACACTCGCTGGACCGCTTCCGGCTCTGGTGATCTGCGAACTACTCGGCGTGCCCTATGACGACCGGGACAGCTTCCGGGTCTGGGTCGATTCGGCCGCCTTCGACCCAGATCCCGTCGCGTCCGGGCAGGGCATGATCGCTCTGGTGGAGTATGGCGTCAGCCTCGTCGCCGAGAAACGACGCCACCCCGGCGATGATGTGATCTCCCACCTGTGCGACGTGGACGACCTCGCTGATGTCGAGATCGCCGTCTTGGCTGTGAGCCTGCTGTTCGCCGGTTACGAGACCACTGTTGCCCAAATCTGGCTACAGACAGTGCAGTTGCTGAACGACCGCGGCAAGTGGCTGATGCTGCTCGACGACGCATCGCTGATTCCGAAGGCAACGGAGGAGTTGATGAGGGCTTCGATGGTCGGTGGGGTCGGCATTCCACGCTACGCACGCGACGCGATCGACATCGGCGGCGTCACGATTGCTGACGGCGATCTAGTGCTACTGGATCCCGGCTCGGCGAATAACGATCCGGCGTTCTTCACTGATCCTGACGTCGTTGATTTCACTCGTACGGGACCGCAACCGCTGTCCTTCGGGTACGGCGGGCGGTATTGCCTGGGAGCACCCCTGGCCCGGATGGAATTGAATTCCGTTTTTTCCCAAATGATCCCGCGCTTTCCGGATATGCGACTTGCGGCAGACGCGGCAACGCTGAGCATCAACACCGAGGCGCTGGGTTCGGGCCTGGTAGCGCTACCGGTCAGCTGGGGCGATGGGTGACGTCGAGGAACGGCCGAGCGCGGTCAGCCGAGCCGGCTGGGCTGTATTGGCCTTACTGATAATCGGCCTGGCAATCGGTGCCGTGGCCATCGTGGCCGACGATCAGCCGTCTGCGGGTAGTCCGATGACGCCGGAGATCGTCGGCGGCGGCGGTCCGGTGCCGGAGAAACCGGCGGTGACAAAATCCGTCACACCGCAACAGGTCGAGTCACTCAGCGTCGCCGGAGTTGGGAACAACAGGACACTCGCGTGCGGCGACAAGGTCGTCAGCGTCAGTGGTGTGGACAACACCGTGGTTATCACCGGCCGCTGCACCCGCGTCGACATCTCCGGCATCCAGAACACGGTGACCATCGACGAGGCCGGCGTGATCGACGTCTCCGGAATGAATAACAAGGTGGTGTTCCATTCCGGCTCACCGAAACTCAACGAGTCGGGTATCGACAACACCGTTCAGCGAGGCTGACCGCACTTCAACTGGTGGGCCGAACCGCGTGACCAAGGGTAAGCACATGGGCCGGCGACACCGGCATGCGTTGCGGGAGACGGACCGTGAGCATCCCGTCGGTGACCTGCCAGTCCACCGGCTCATCGAGTCCCAGGACCCGCACGGTATCGACGTCGGTCGCATCAACACCACGAATGCCGAACTCACGCTCGGACAGGTCGAGGACGATGGCGTTGACCGCGCCGTCGCGCTGGGTGAACCGGACCGCAGTGCCTTCGGTGGTGGTGGCCTCGGCGATATCCCACGGCCGGGTGCGGTAGATGGCCTCACCGTTGGTCCGCATCCACGATCCCAGTCCGCGCAGTGGCGCCAGTTGCTCATCGGGAATCCGTCCGAATTCATCCGGCCCGATACCGATCAACAGGTTGCCGTTCTTCGACACGATGTCGGCGAAGGATCGAACCAGTTCGGTTGTTGTGACAATGTCCTGGGGCCGCTCGTTTCGATTGGCGCCGAAGGAATGTCCGACACCACGGGTTGATTCCCATCTCTTGTCCTGGATCTCGGAGAATTGTGCGTATTCCGGCGTACGGATGTCGAAGTGATGATTGGCTGGGAAGGTCAGCGACTTGTAGCTGTCAGGAATGAAGGCCCAGAAGCGTTGTATCGCAATTCCTCCCAGTTGGGCCAGGGCATCAGTGACCATTCCCCGATGCTGCGTGGGTTCGATCCACCGATCGTTGATGACACCATCGGGCACCGTGTTGTAGTACTCGGCGAACAATGCCGGCAGGTCACCGCCGGCCGGCCAGCAGATGTCATTCCACAGCACCGACGGCTGGTAACGGCTGATCAACTCGCGCACATGGGCGTCGGCATAGCCGACGTAGTCATCGGTGTGTGGCACCGCCAGAAAGCTGTCGGCCGCATTCTGTAGCAGAGCGTCGTTGTAGGGCCAGTCATAGCCACCGGAGTAGTACAGGCCCATCCGCATCCCGGCGTCGAGTACCGCACGGCGAAGATCTCCGACGATATCGCGGCGGGATCGATAGCGGCCCTTGCGCGGATGCTCGAGGTCAGTTGGCCATAGGCAAAACCCGTCATGGTGCTTGGTCGTCAGCACCACGTAGCCTGCGCCGGCATCGCGACAGATGGCGGCGATCGCGTCCATGTCCGCGGCGGCGGTGCCGGTGTCGAAGACCGCGACGAAGTCGTCGTAAGTGGCATCGGGGCCGTAGGTGTCGCGCTGGTGGCACCAGGTGGGGCTGCCCTCCAGCCGACTGCTGTTGAGGTACCACTCGGCATAGGGGTTGTCCCGCAGCATCTCTGCGGGGCCGGCCTCTTTGAGTAACTGCTGAATATCGGGCACCCGGGGCGCCCAGCCGGGCACCGAATACAGGCCCCAGTGCAAAAAGATCCCGAGTTTGGCGTCGTCGTACCACTGCGGAAGCGAATGGGTGGCAACGGACTCCCACGTGGGGTCGTACATCCACCAAAGGCTATCTGCCGGTGGGTGCCCCCAGTCGGTGCCCCCAGTCGGACTCGAACCGACACTGTGCGGATTTTAAGTCCGAGGAAGTGCTTTCGCCGGTGTCCCCCGGTGTTCTGGCAGCGGTCCATAAAGAGGTCTTGAACGGCTCATACACTCCGCCGGCGTTCTGTCGTGTTCGCGCCTATACGGAACGGTCGGGCCCAGGACTTGTGACACCCTGGTGACACCGAGTCGCGCGAAGTGCAAGAGCCGGTTGCATCCTCGGCCAGCCCGCCATCATGCCGACATGGACCCACGCGGTTGCGGACTGCTAGCTGACCTTTACCAAGAATGTGGACGCTCAAACCGCCGCCCGCACGACCGGCACGACTCGGCCTATAGAAAGTAGGTAAGCAAGTACTGCTCAGGTACAGCCAGGGGCAATTGCACATTGCACTTGCCCTGCTCCTGGCCCGAGAAGAGCTGCTGAACCCGCCGACCCAGTTGCTCCAATATCTCCTCGGGCGTCACGCCCGTCTCCTCGGCCCCCTTCCCGATCAACA
>CAMDFY010000058.1 GCA_945897705.1 Bifidobacterium breve
AAGCGGCCCCCCAGCGCGGCCGTGCCGGCGACCGCCGCGGTCGTCGCCGCCGCGGCGACTCCGGCCATCGGCGACGGGCCGACGCCCATGTACTCGGCGTAGCGAAACCGATGGCCGTAGGCATAGTCCAGCAGCGCGTTGCTGCGCCGCACGATACGGGTGTTGTACATCGCCATCACGAAGCCGGCCGCCCACACTCCGTCGAGTTCCGGGGCGATCTCGCGGCCGCGGCGCCACGGCAAATCCGGTTGCGGCCCGAGCTCCGGCTCGGCGCCGCGATCCTGGGCCAGGGTGTACGGGTCGGCCAGCAGACGGCGGGTGTCCGGGTCGCCGGAGGACGCCCGGAAGACTTCGATCATGGAGGCGACGGTGCCCCCGGAGACTCCCCCGGAGAAGCGGCGCAGCACATAGTTGGTATCGCAGAGTTCGCCGGCGCCGTCGTGGCGGGCGCGCCGGAAAAGCTCGTAGACACTCATATCCGACGGGACCGAGTCGAATCCGCAGGCATGCACGATCCGGGCTCCGGTGTCGACGGCCTGCTTGTGGTAATCGTCGATGCTCTGTCGGACGAACATCGCCTCGCCGGTCAAGTCTGCGTAGTCGGTGCCGGCCTTGGCGCAGGCAGCCACCAGGGGTAGGCCGTAGCGGCTGTAGGGGCCGACGGTGGTGATGACGACCTGGGTGCGGGCGGCCATCGCATCCAGCGATGACGGCGAAGCCGCGTCGGCGGTGATGATCGGCCATGACTGCGCGGATTCCCCCAGCGTGGCGCGAATCGCCGCAAGCCGTTCCGGTGAGCGGCCGGCCAGCGCGATGCGAGCTCCGTCACCGGCGGCGGCCAGGTATTCGGCGGTCAATTTGCCGACGAATCCGGTGGCTCCGTAGATCACGATGTCGAACTCACGGCTTGTCATGGACGTTAACTTACCGGCCGGCCGAGATGACTCGGCGACGGACGAGCCTAGAGTGCGTCAGTTGACGCCGAGTGCGCTGACGAGGGCGGTGCCCGGGTCGGTGAACGCCCGGCACATCTGACCCCAGTCGATCAGGCCCAGGGGTCCACGACCCAGGCCCTGGCACTGCCCAGGTGCTGCCGGGGTGCCGGTCGAGATCAGCGTGGTCTCTCCCGGGGTGACGGACCCGGCGGCGCCCGCCTTGGCTCCGCAGGTGGGCCAGGCGCCGATGCCCTGCGTGCGCAGGACATTCTCCGCGATCCGGATCTGTTCGGCGCGGGAGGCTTGGTGCGGCATGCCAACGCCACCGTTGGACTTCCAGGTGGCCGGTGAGAACTGCAGGCCGCCGTAGTAGCCGTTGCCGGTGTTGATCGCCCAGTTGCCGCCGGACTCGCACTTGGCGATGGCATCCCAGTTGACGGTGCTGTCCGCGGCGGCGGATCCACTGCCCAGTGTCAGCGCGGCGAGTGCCACACCCAGGGTGAGCGCGGCGAGGGCGATAAGTCTGCGGAGAGTGTTCACGTGGTGTGGATCGCAGCGTGAGTGACGGGTGTTACAGCCGGGTCAGGAGATATTTTTGAGAATTCTGTGAGAGAAGTGGCTGGCCTAGACGCGAAAAGGGTGGCGCCGGACATCTCCGACGCCACCCTTTCGGCAGGCTCCTTCGAGCCCCGAATCTCAGCCCAGACGGCCGCAGGTCGGCCAGGCGCCAATGCCCTGGGTGCGCAGGGTGTTCTCCGCGATACGGATCTGCTCAGCGCGCGAGGCCTGGTTCGGCATGCCGACGCCACCGTTGGCCGCCCAGGTGCTCGGGCTGAACTGGAGGCCGCCGTAGTAGCCGTTACCAGTGTTGATGGCCCAGTTGCCACCGGACTCGCACTGCGCGATCGCGTCCCAGTTCACGCTGTCGGCGTTCGCGACACCGGCACCGAGGGCGATCGGCGCCACAGCCATCGCCGAAGCCAGGGCGGTCACTGCAAAAATCTTGCGGGGGTTCTTCACGATTCTTTCCTTTCGCCACGCGCGTGCCGTTCCGATCTGGCACGACGGCGAAGGCCGGTTCTCGCACCCGGAGGGTGCCGGCCCCCGCGCACACGCAGGGTGTCGTCATTTGAATTTGATTCGGCCGCATTGCGACTCCAATAGGACGGTACGCAGCGCATTGCACCAAGTCACGTCAATGACGCACAAATATCTTTCAGATCACGGGCCAATCACGACCGCGGATCGCCCGACTTTCGCGCAGGTCACTTCGGCGTTTTCCGAACCGCCGGCAGCACCATGGGCGGCACTTTGGTGTGAATTAAATCACAGCGGCGGCCCGTACCGGCCGCCAGTCACAATTGTCACATTAATAACTCTGACCACAAAAGCACCATTTGGAGTAATCCGGTTGGCCCTGCCGTGGGTCAGTCGAGCAGATCAGCCGCCGAATTGATGTTGGCCAGCTCATGACTGGGCTCGACGACCACCCGCTGGGTCACCACCGAGTCGGCCAGGGCGCGCATACTTCGCTGACCTGCGAAGATCAGGGCGTCGATGTGATCGGACAGGGCGGTGCGGTAGACCCCGGCGAGGTAGTGGTCCCGGCCGTCCCAGGGCAGCACGATGTCGACGCCGCCGTAGCCTGCCAACTCATCGACGATGTCCGTGGTCAGGTTCGGCATATCCACCGCGCACACGAAAGCCCGCTGCGCCCCGGCGGCCGCGGCCACCCGTAGGCCGCGCCCGGTGGCCAGCAGCGGTCCCACCCCCCGCAGTTCGTCGCGCACGACCATGGCCGGCAGTTCAGGAATCGACTGCCCGGGGGCGGCGATGACAATGATCGGTTCGCAGCGCGCCATCAGAACGGACACCACGTGCTCGACCATCGTGGTACCCAACGGGTGCGCCATGGTCGCCTTATCCCGACCCATCCGCCGGGACGCGCCACCGGCTAACACCACGGCGGCTAGGGGAACGCCGTCGGGGACGGTCAATCGAACGCCTTTCGTCGTGGCTGGCCAGATCTCGGCTGCTGATGAGGAGAGTAATGCACTCGATCCGAACCAGCCTGGCCTCACCGACCCTGGCCTCACCGACCCTGGGCACACCGACCCTGGGCACACCGACCCCCCACCCCAGGGGCAGCATGGAACCCATGACCGAACCCTTTCCCGAAACACGCCGGGATTCTTTTCCCGAAACACATTGGGGTTCTTTTCCCGAAACACATTGGGGTTCCGAGACGTTATCGCCGGCCTTCGCCCCCGCCTACGCGTTCGCCTCGTCGCGGCTTGGTTCTCGAGTGCTGCGCGCCCTGGCGCCGCTTGATCGCCGCGTGGTCCTCGCGACAAGGGGCAAGTACACCCTGTTCGGGCCGACCACGCTGCCAACGCTGTTGCTGACGACGATCGGACGCAAGTCCGGCCTGCCGCGCGCGTGCGCGCTGAACTTCCTGCGTGACGGTCGCCGTCTGCTGATCCTCGGCAGCAACTGGGGCCAACAGCAGCACCCGAATTGGTCGGCGAATCTGCTCGCCCACCCGGACGCGACCGTCGCAATCGGTGGCAGCGAGATTGCGGTGACGGCGACCGAGTTGGCCGGGCAGGATCGCGACGTCGCGTTGCAACGGTTTCTCGGCTACCCGATGTACCGCGCTTACCGCGGCCGTACCCATCGCGAATTGAGACTTTTCGCACTGTCGCGCCGGGAGGATTGAATGGGCAGACGTACGGCACGGCGACGGGTCAGACACGTGGCCGGCGCGGGGCCACAGACGGCCGTCACCGAACGCGTCGAGACCGTCGTCGTCGAAGAACCACTCGAGATCCGCATCAATGGATCGGCGGTGACAGTGACGATGCGAACGCCGGGCTCCGATGTCGAACTCGCACAGGGATTCCTGCTGACCGAGGGCGTGATCAACGATCGCAACGACATATCGACGGTGCAGTACTGCCGGGGCGCAGAGCAGGACGGCGTGAATACCTATAACACCCTGGACGTCACACTGCAGCCGGGTGTGCGAATGCCAGATGTGGACGTGACCCGAAACTTCTACACGACATCCTCATGCGGCGTGTGCGGCAAGGCGTCCCTCGAGGCCGTCTGGCTGTCGAGCCGACACTCCCCCGGTGACGACCCAGCCGCGGTCTCAGCGACGACCCTGACCGAATTGCCGGGGCGTCTGCGTTCGGCGCAAAAGGTGTTCGCCACTACCGGCGGCCTGCACGGGGCTGCCCTATTCGACCTCGACGGGACGCTACTGGCGGTCCGCGAAGACGTCGGCCGCCACAACGCGGTGGACAAGGTGATCGGCTGGGCGGTGGAAGCCGAACGCATTCCGCTGACCGGATCGGTGCTGTTGGTCAGCGGCAGGGCGTCATTCGAATTGACCCAGAAAGCGGTGATGGCCGGCGTCCCGGTGCTGGCCGCGGTGTCGGCACCGTCGTCGCTCGCCGTGGACCTCGCGGCCCAGTCCGGCCTGACCCTGGTCGCATTCCTCCGGGGCGACTCGATGAACATCTACAGCCGGGCCGACCGGATACGGCCGTAGCGTGCCTGAGTGGTCGGCGCTCAGGCGGATTTGTCGCGGCGTTCGGCGCGCGGAGCCTTGCGCGGCACGATAGTCGGCAGCACGTTGTCCTGCACCGTCTCCTTGGTGACGACCACCTTGGCGACGTCGTCGCGGCTGGGAATGTCGTACATCACCGGAAGCAGCACTTCTTCCATGATGGCGCGCAACCCACGCGCCCCGGTGCCCCGATGGATGGCCTGGTCTGCGATCGCGTCGAGAGCGTCGGCGTCGAATTCCAGTTCCACCCCGTCCATCTCGAACAACCGGGTGTACTGCTTGACGAGCGCATTCTTCGGCGCGGAGAGGATTTGTACCAGGGATTCCTTGTCGAGGTGGGTCACCGAGGCGACGACCGGCAGACGGCCGATGAACTCCGGGATCAACCCGAACTTGATCAGATCCTCGGGCATTACCTCCGCGAAGTGATCCTGGGTGTCGATCTCCGCTTTGGACTTGACTTCGGCGCCGAATCCCAAGCCGCGCTTACCGATCCGGTCGGCGACGATCTTCTCCAGCCCCGCGAACGCGCCTGCCACGATGAACAGCACGTTGGTGGTGTCGATTTGAATGAACTCCTGGTGCGGGTGCTTGCGCCCGCCCTGCGGCGGTACCGACGCCTGGGTGCCCTCCAGGATCTTCAACAGCGCCTGCTGCACACCCTCCCCGGACACATCCCGGGTGATCGACGGGTTCTCGCTCTTGCGGGCGATCTTGTCGACCTCGTCGATGTAGATGATGCCGGTCTCGGCGCGCTTCACGTCGTAGTCGGCGGCCTGGATCAGCTTGAGCAGAATGTTCTCGACGTCCTCACCCACGTAGCCGGCCTCGGTCAGGGCGGTGGCGTCGGCGATAGCGAACGGGACATTGAGCATTTTGGCCAGCGTCTGGGCCAGATAGGTCTTACCGCAACCGGTCGGCCCCAGCATCAGGATGTTCGACTTGGCGAGTTCAACCGGTTCGGCGGTCCGCGAGTCCCGGGACTTCTCGCCGGCCTGAATGCGCTTGTAGTGGTTGTAGACCGCGACCGCGAGCGTGCGCTTGGCGGTGTCTTGGCCGATGACGTAGTTCTCGAGGAAATCGCGAATTTCGGCGGGCTTGGGCAGTTCGTCGAGTTTTACCTCGTCCCCGTCAGCCAATTCCTCTTCAATAATCTCATTGCACAGGTCGATGCACTCATCGCAGATGTACACCCCCGGGCCCGCGATGAGCTTTTTAACCTGCTTTTGGCTCTTCCCACAGAACGAACATTTCAGCAGGTCACCGCCGTCTCCGATACGCGCCATGGTGGGTGTGCCCTACTTCCTTCGCCGCCGGTATCGCCGGTCTATCGAGCCGTCTATCAGTGGTCATTTCGACGCTACCCGTTATCTCGGCAACGGTGCGACCGATAAAGGCGAATAGCGTCGATGGTATTCAGTGGTCAGTCGTACTTACGGGGAGAACATATCCCCTCAGGCGGCGCAGACCGGTGTGGCGCGCGCCACTGTGCCCTTGGCGTGTCGCGGCCGTTACCCGCACGAGAGCCGGGTCAGGACTTGAGCGCGGACAACTTCCGGTATTCCAGCACCGTGTCGATGATTCCGTAGTCCTTGGCATCGGCGGCGGTGAGGATCTTGTCGCGGTCGGTGTCCTTGCGAATGACCGCGGCATCCTTGCCGGTGTGGCGGGCCAGGGTCTCCTCCATCAGGGTGCGCATCCGTTCGATCTCGGCGGCCTGAATCTCCAGGTCGGAGAACTGGCCCTGGATGACCCCGGACAGCGAGGGCTGATGGATGAGAATCCGCGCATTCGGCAGCGCCAGTCGTTTGCCCGGAGATCCGGCCGCCAGCAGCACCGCCGCCGCGGAGGCGGCCTGGCCCAGGCACACCGTCTGGATGTCGGCGCGCACGTACTGCATGGTGTCGTAGATCGCCATCAGCGAGGTGAACGAGCCGCCCGGCGAGTTGATGTACATGGTGATATCGCGGTCGGGATCCAGCGACTCGAGCACCAGCAATTGGGCCATGATGTCGTTGGCCGACGCGTCGTCCACCTGAACGCCGAGGAAGATGATCCGTTCCTCGAAGAGCTTGTTGTACGGGTTGGACTCCTTGACGCCCCAACTGGAGTGCTCGATGAACGAGGGCAGAATGTAGCGCGCCTGCGGCGCCAGCCGGGGGTCGGTGTGGGCAGTTCCGATGGGATCAAACATTGGAAGCTCCGTTGAAGTGCGCGCGGGTGATGATGTGATCGACGAAACCGTATTCGAGGGCCTCGGCCGCGGTGAACCAGCGGTCACGATCGGAATCAGCTTCGATACGTTCGAGTGGTTGACCGGTGAATTCGGCGTTGAGCCGGAACATCTCCTTCTTGATCACCGCGAACTGTTCGGCCTGAATCGCGATATCGGTGGCACCGCCGGTGATACCGCCGAGAGGCTGGTGCATCAGGATTCGGGCGTGCGGGAGTGCGTAACGCTTGCCCTTGGTTCCGGCCGCCAGCAGAAACTCCCCCATTGACGCGGCCATGCCCATCGCATACGTAGCGACATCGCAGGGCGCGAGCACCATGGTGTCGTAGATCGCCATCCCGGCACTGATCGAGCCGCCCGGGGAGTTGATGTACAGCGAGATGTCCTTGGTCGGGTCTTCAGCCGCCAACAGCAGAATCTGGGCGCACAGTCGGTTGGCGATGTCGTCATCGACCTGCGAGCCGAGGAAGATGATGCGCTCGGCGAGCAGGCGCTCATAGACCGAGTCGGACAGGTTCAGCCCTATCGCACCGGAACGCATGTGAGTCACGACCTGATACCTACTTTCCGAACGTTGAGAAATCCGTTGTGCCCCGAGGTGCCCTCTACAGGTTCTACCCGACCCTAACCAACCCTGCGCCCGCGGACTTCACCGCGCGGCACTCTTTCGCTGTCGGCGTTACTCGTCCGGGTCGGCATGCTGGTCATCGCCCAGGGCCCCCTGGTCCTCGGATGCCGAATCGGATCCCGCCGGCGGGCCGAAGAACTCGCTGGTGTCGACCACGTTGCCGTCGGTATCGGTGACGGTGGCCGCTTCAACAACCGCCGCTACGGCCAGGCCACGGCGAACGTCGGCGAACACCGCGGGCAGCTGATTGTTCTGCTGCAGCAGCTGGACGAGCTGCTGTGGTTCGACGCCGTACTGGCGCGACATCAGCACCAGTCGCTCGCTCAGATCGTTCTCGCCCACCTGGATCTGGAGTTCATCGGAGATCGCGTCCATCAGCAGTTGGGTCTTGACGGCCTTCTCGGCCGCCTCACGGTTGTCGGTATCGAACTTCTCCCGGGAGCTGCCCTGGGCCTCAAGCGCTTCGGCGAACTTCGCATCGTCATGATCGAGCGGGTGAATCGCGTTGTGCAGTGCGGTGTCGACCTGGGCGGCAACGATGGCCTGCGGCAGCGGCACCTCGACGAGTTCGAGCAACGTTTCCAGGGCCTGATCCCGGATCTTCTCCGCCTGATGGATGCGTTTGACGCGGCGCACCTGCTCCGTGAGGTTGTCCCGAAGTTGTGTGACAGTGTCGAATTCACTTGCCAACTGGGCGAATTCGTCATCCGGTTCCGGCAGTTCCCGCTCCTTGATCGACTTCACCGTCACGGTTACCTCCGCATCCCGTCCGGCATGTTCGCCAGCGAGCAGTGCGGTGGTGAAGGTTGCCGACTCGCCTTCGCGCAGCCCGACGATGGCCTCATCAAGGCCGTCGATCAGCTGACCTGAACCGATCTCGTGAGAAAGCCCCTCGGTTCTGCCGTCCGGCACGTCCTCACCGTCAACGGTGGCCGCGAGGTCGATAGCGACGAAGTCGCCGGTTTGCGCGGGCCGTTCGACGCTCGTGAGGGTGCCGAACCGGGCCCGCAAGCCATCGAGTTCGGCCTCCACCTCCTCGTCGCTGATCTCGATCGGATCAACGGAGATCTTCAGCTCACCGAGGTCGGGCAGGTCGATGTCGGGACGCACGTCGACTTCGGCGGTGAAAACCAGTTCCTCGCCGTCCTCGATTTTGGTGACCTCGATGTCGGGCTGGCCCAGTGGGCGCAGTTCCCCGGTAGCCACCGCTTCGCTGTATCGCGCCGGCAGCGCATCGTTGACCACTTGCTCAAGAACCGCGGCGCGGCCGACCCGGGCTTCGAGCAGCTTCGCCGGCGCCTTCCCCGGCCGAAAACCCGGAAGCCGGACCTGCTGGGCGAGTTGTTTGTATGCCCGGTCGAAATCCGCCTGAAGTTCGGCGAACGGAACCTCCACGTTGATGCGAACCCGGGTGGGGCTCAATTTCTCGACGGTGCTCTTCACGCTGGTACTCCCGTTCTTCAGAATCTTCGGCCGTTCTGAGGCGACTGCGGCGTTGGGCGTGTCGGGGTGACAGGATTTGAACCTGCGGCCTTCCGCTCCCAAAGCGGATGCGCTACCAAGCTGCGCTACACCCCGCGTGCGTCTCGCGCCCGAATCCTACGGCCACGCGGGCATCCGATTGGAATCGGAGGGCAGCACGCCGGTACATTCGGGTTTGCGCAAGCGCGCGGGCGTAGCTCAATGGTAGAGCCCTAGTCTTCCAAACTAGCTACGCGGGTTCGATTCCCGTCGCCCGCTCCGAGTACGCCAGCGGCAGGTTCGGGGTGCCGTCAGGCCTGGTAACGACACGATCGCGGATCGGCCGCGATTCGCTCCAGACCTTCTTTCGGTGGCGGTGCAACGCTAGATTCGGACCCGATCCCTCGCCCGCCCGGGCTGGATTTCTGCTCCTTGCAGGAGGCGCGTTGAACCGGCCGATTCCCATCGACGGAACCTGCTCAGACCGGTTCGGGTCGGTACGCGCGGCATTCGAGAACAACTTCGCCCGGCACGCTGAGGTCGGTGCCGCAGTGGCGGTGTGGGTCGACGGCGACCTGGTGGTCAATCTCTGGGGCGGCCACGCCGATGCACGTCGGCGTCGCCGGTGGCGGGAAAACACCCTCGCCAGCGTCTACTCCGGCACCAAAGGACTGACCAGCACTGCCGTCCACCTTCTGGCGGACCGCCAGGAGATCGACCTGTATGCACCGGTGGCGCAGTACTGGCCGGAGTTCGGGCAGGCGGGCAAGGGCGACATCACCATCGCCTCGGTGCTGGCACACCGTTCCGGGGTGATCGGCCCACGAGCAAGGATGCATTGGAGCCAGACCGCCGATTGGGACCTGGTCTGCGAACGGCTGGCAGCCGCCGAGCCATGGTGGGAACCCGGAACCGCGCAGGGCTACCACATGGTGAGTTTCGGCTTCATTCTCGGCGAGGTGGTGCGCCGGGCCACCGGCCGCACCATCGGCCAATACCTGCGTACCGAGATCGCCGAGCCGATGGGTATCGACGTGCATATCGGGCTGCCCGCATCCGAACACCAGCGCTGCGCCGACATGATCAACAAGCCCCACATCCGCGACGTTCTGGCCGCCGGCGGGGCACCCGGGTATCCCGGATCCCTCGATGAGCATCCGATGGCCGCGCTGTCGGTGGCGATGGGTTTCGTACCCGACGACGAACTGGGGTGCAACGACGTCAGCCGGTGGCGACGGGCCGAGTTCCCCGGCACCAACGGCCACGTCTCGGCACTAGGACTGGCCACCTTCTACAACGGCCTGGCCCAGGGGAAACTTCTCAGCGCCGGGCACCTGGAATCGGTGCGGCTCTCCCAGGGCGGATTCGACCCCGACGTCGTGCTCGGACCGCGGGTGGCCGACCACGGCTGGGGACTGGGATACATGCTCAATCAGCGCGGGGTGGCCGGACCCAACCTGCGCACGTTCGGCCACGGCGGATCCGGTGGCTCCTACGGGTTCGTCGATCTCGAGAACCGCATCGGATACGCCTACGTGATGAACTACTTCGACGCCACCAAGTGCAACGCCGATCCGCGCAGTACCGCACTGAGCGATGAGGTCTATCGCGCGCTCGGTCTGCTCTGAATCAGCTCGGCTCGACACTGCCCACCGTCGCCGCGGATCGGTACTGTGGGCGGCATGAATAATGCGCTGCTGATTCTCATCGCCGTCGTCACCGGAACCGTCGGCCTGGCAATGTGGAGTTCGTCGCGGACGTCCGGCACCCGCACTGCGGCCAGCCTCGCCGACGCGAAGGCCGACGCCCGCCGGGTGATCGAGCGACTCGGCGGTCAGGTGCTCAACCTGACCGGCAGCGACCAGGCATCCCAGCAGGCCCTCGCCGACGCATCGGAGCGCTTCACCGCGGCCTCTTCGCAGATCGAGCAGGCGACAACGGCCAAGCAGGCCATGCTCGCCAAGGAGAGCGCCGTGGAGGGCCTCTACTACGTGCGGGCGGCCCGTACCGCGATGGGGATGGACCCGGGTCCGGAGCTGGAGGCTATCGCCGGGCAGAAGGCGGCCGGAACGGTCACCGAGGATCGCCGGGTGCAGTTCGAGGGACGCGAGATCGAGGCCTCCCCCGCACCCTCGCCGCGCACCCCGAACTATTACCCGGGCGGCCGGGTGGCCGGTCGCCCGGTGCCGGCAGGCTGGTATTCCGAACCGTGGTGGAAGCCCGCCCTGGTGGCCGGGGCCTGGGGACTGGGATCGGTGCTGCTGTTCGACGCGATGTTCTCCGGGATGAACGGGGTGGGCTACGGCGCGGCCGGCTTCGAGAACGGCTACGGCACCGGATTCGACCAGGGCTTCGATGCCGGTTACGACCAGGGCCTTGATGCCGGTGCGGGCGACGGCGGCGGAGACTTCGGCGGCGGGGACTTCGGCGGGGGCGACTATGGCGGCGGGGACTTCGGCGGCGGAGGCTTCGGCGGAGGCGACTTCGGCGGGGGCGATTTCGGCGGGGGCGATTTCGGCGGGGGCGACTTCGGCGGCTTCGGCGACTTCTGAGATCTGCGATGACCCCCGCCCTCGGCGAGCCGGACCTCCGGTTGGTCGATCAGCCGTCAACCTCGGTGACGGCGGTTATCTCGGCACCGCCGGAGGCGATCTGGCCGATCATCACCGACATCGGGTTTTCGGCGAAACACTCGACTGAGTTCCGTGGTGCCGACTGGCTCGACGGCGCGACCGGGCCGTCGGTCGGTGCGCGGTTCGAGGGCCGGAATGCGAATTCGACGATCGGTCAGTGGCAGACGATCTCCACGGTGACCGAGTGCCGTGAGCCCGTCGGGTTCTGCTGGGCCGTGGGTGATCCCGACCAACCACTGGCCGAGTGGGGCTTCCGGGTGACCCCGACCGATCGAGGCTCGGCGGTGCAGCAGTGGCACCGACTCGGCCTCGGCGAGAGCGGCATGACCTGGCTGGTCGGCCGGGAACCCGAGCGCGAACACGAGATCATCGCCGGCCGTTTCGAACGGCAGCGACGCAATATGCGAGCCAACCTCGACGGCATCGCCGCCGCACTAGGCGTGTCGATCGATCACCACTGATCGACTAGCTCTGGCAGGCAGGACACCAGAACAGGTTGCGGCCCTCCATCTCGGCGGTCCGGATCGCGGTCCCGCAGATCCGGCATGGCTCGCCGGTGCGGCGGTAGACGTAGGTGCGCGGACGTTTCGGGCCGTAGGCCGGTGAGCCGTGATCGTGTTCGGGGCGCACCACGATAATCCGGCCACGCCGAACCCCGACCTTCATCAGCTCGACCAGGTCGGTCCAGGCGTCGGCGAACTCGCTCTCGGTGATGTCGCGGCCCAGCCGGTAAGGATCGATACCGTGCCGAAAAAGCAACTCGCTGCGGTAGACGTTACCTACCCCGGCCAGTACCTTTTGATCCATCAGCAACGCTCCGATCGCCTTGCGGGACTTAGTGATCCGAGCCCAGGCCGGCGCCGGGTCGGCATCGTTGCGCAACGGGTCGGGACCCAGACGGTCCAGGATCAGCGAGACCTGCGCCTCGTCGATCACCTCGCAGGCGGTGGGCCCGCGAAGGTCGGTTCCGTATTCCGCACCGACCAGACGCATCCGCACCTGCCCCACGGGTTCGCGAAGCGGCGTCCGGGACTCCCGGAAAGTGCCGTACAACCCGAGGTGCACGTGCACGATCGCGCCGCCCTCGTAGTGGTGGAACAGATGCTTGCCCCACGCTGACGCCCGGCGCAGCACCCGTCCGTCGACGACGGCGGCATCGGTGAAACGGCCCTGCGGACTTGACACCGCCAACGGGGCACCGGCGAAGCGGCGCTGGTGCAACCGGGCCAGTCGATGCAGGGCGTGGCCCTCGGGCATC
>CAMDFY010000059.1 GCA_945897705.1 Bifidobacterium breve
TTTGCCTCCGGCGAGGTCGAAGAGGGGGGCCTGTAGATGTGGCGGATGCGGGTCGTGCACGTGACCGGGTATGCCTACCGGACACCGGTGACCGCGTCCTACAACGAGGCTCGCCTTACGCCGCGATCGGATTCTCGGCAGAACGTCATCATCAACCGGGTGGAAACCACACCCGCGACCCGGTCCTACCGTTATGTCGATTACTGGGGGACCGCGGTGACTGCTTTTGACCTGCATGCCCCGCACACCGAGCTTCAGGTCACGTCGTCTTCGGTCGTGGAGACCGACAAACCCGAACCACCCGTGGCGAGCGTCGAATGGGCTGATCTGGACTCCCCGGCGGTGCTCGACCGATTCCACGAGGTGCTCGTTCCCACTGCCTATACGCCGTTCAGCAGGCGCATCGAGCGCACCGCGAGGAGTCTCGCCAAGGCGCACGATCCCCATGAGGCCGTCCTTGCCACGGCCCAGTGGGTGCACAACGAACTGCGATACGTCCCGGGCACCACCGGTGTCCACTCGTCCGGGCTGGATGCCTTGGCGGAAAGCAACGGGGTCTGCCAGGATTTTGCCCATCTGACGCTAATGCTGTTGCGCTCCATGGGAATTCCGGCTCGCTATGTCTCCGGTTATCTACATCCGAACCCTGATGCGGCAACCGGTGAGGCGGTCGAGGGTGAGAGCCACGCCTGGATCCAGGCGTGGACCGGAGGTTGGTGGAACTACGACCCGACCAACGACGCCGAGATCAATGAGCAGTACATCAGCGTCGGCTTCGGCCGCAGTTACGCCGATGTGACGCCGCTGAAGGGGATCTACCTCGGCCGCGATTCCAGTGATCTGGACGTCGTGGTTGAGATGACCAGGCTGGCCTGAGCACGAACTAGTGGGCTTTCATCCCACCTGTACGCGCAGCAGGTCGTCACCGAGTTCCACCCGGCCACTGAATTCGCTGGCGGCCAGTGCACGCCACTGCTCCTCTTGGCCGGCGGCTAGCGGCGGCACATAGTGGGTGAGCACCAGGGTGTCCACGCCGGCGCGCGTCGCGGTGGCCGCTGCCTGCTCCACTGACGAGTGGTAGTCCAGGATGTCTTTGAGCCGCTGCACGGGCACCTGCTCCACAAGATCCTTGCGAATCACCGTGTGCACCAAAGCGTTTGCGCCGCGGGCCAGTTCATCTAGTGAGTCGCACGGCACGGTGTCACCGGCCAGGACCACCGATGCGCCACCGAACTCAATTCGGAAGGCGATGGTTGGCTCCACTGGCCGGTGATCGGTCGGCGCGGCGGTGATCACCACGCCACCGCTGTCCCACACCTGTCCAGCCGCGTACTCGTGGACCGCGATATCGGGCGGCGCGGTGATATCGGCGTGGTGACCGATGCGGTAGGAGATGTCGGGAGCCAGCGCGGCCAGGGTCGCCTCGACCACCGCGCGCGTGCCGGGCGGGCCGATGATCGGCAGCGGGGCCGGACCGAAGCTGTTGATCCATCGGGTGGTGATGACGTCGGAGAGATCGGTGATGTGATCGCTGTGCAGATGGGTCAGCAGTAGCGCAGTGAGGTTGGCCGCTCCCACGCCCACCGCGGCGGCGCGCATCAACACGCCACGTCCACAATCCACCAGGAAAGTCTGATCTCCAGCGGTAATCAGCGTGGAGGGACCAGCCCGGTTCGGGTCGACCATCGGGCTACCTGTGCCGGTAAGGGTGATGTCAATCATCGTTGGTTTGCATCGTAGTGCGCCGAATCCTGGACCGGACAGGTGGACGAACGTGGTCTTACGGGAATCCCCTGCGTGTGTCCGGCGACGGATGGCAGAGGCGTCCTTCCGGCCCGCGGTGGCCAAGTTGAAGTTAACGTGAACAGCGTTGCCAAACGTGCGACATGATGTCTAATCTCAGCCAGAACCAAGCGGCGGCTTCGACGCTCGGATGTGAGGTCCAGATCAGAAAGTGGCAGCGCTGACGTGACGCAGGCGAAGAACAGCAGCAATCGTCGGACTAGTCGGCCGGCAAAGGTAACTGCTGGTGAAGATGAGGTTAACGAGTCCGTCATCCGCTTGGCCGCCGAAACACTGAACGTCGGGAAACGCGTCGTCGAGACCGGTCGTGTGCGGGTCCGCCGGACGACGACCGAGCGCCTGGAAAAGGTCAAGGTTCCGCTGGCTGTGGAGACCGTGGAAATTCGCCGTGTCCCTATTGGCAAACCAATTAAGCGCAAGCCCCGGGTCCGGGAGACCGCCAACGAGATCATCATTCCGGTGGTCGAGGAGGTTCTGGTGGTCGAACGACGGTTGGTGCTCAAAGAAGAACTGCACATCCGCAAAGTGCGCTCGACCGAGAACCACGTCGAGCAGGTCACGTTGCGGCAGCAGAACGTCACCGTTGATCGGGTGGCGCCACAGAGTTCAGGCGACGGCCAACCCTCGGCCGCTCGTCCGAAACGACCGTCTCGTAGCCGGCGGCCGGGAATTCAACAACGCAAGTAGAAGAAGGAGCTGTTTTTCTATGTCCACGAAGAGCCACGAAATGGTTGTGCTGTTCGACAAGGTTGCCGCCAGCCGCCGCGCCGAGAAGGCACTCGAAGCCGCCGGTTTCGCCGACCCGGATGTGAATACCCTCGATCGCGACGCGATCGTCAAGAGCGCCGGCCGCGCCGAGTTCGGCCCCGCCCTGTGGCGTTCGCTGTTCGGCAGTGAGGTCAAGTTGTACGAGGGTGCGGCGTTCGAGAAGGCGCTGTCCACCGGTGGCGCCATCCTGACCGTACGGGTCAAGGACGACGCCGAGGCAACCAAGGCCGAGGGCATCTTGGCCAAGCACAACCCGGTCGACCTCGAGGCCCGCGGCGCGGGCATCGTCGCCGAGCACAAGGCGCTGGGCGACGTGAAGGAAGAAGTTCTGCGGCTGGCCGAGGAGCAGCTTGAGGTCGGCAAGCGCAAGGTCGAGTCCGGCAAGACCAGGGTCCGCCGCTACGTGACCGCGCGTGAGGTCGAGGAGAAGGTCAACCTCACCGAGGTGCACGCCGAGGTGCTGCGCAAGGTTGTCAATCAGCCTGTCGCGGACGATTGGGACTGGAGCGATTCCACCATCGAGGTCATCGAGACCCGCGAAGAGGCTGTCGTCTCCAAGACCGCTCACGTCGCCGAGGAGATCCGGCTGCGTACCGAGGAGACTGAGCACACCGAGACAATCAAGGAGACGGTGCGCAAGCAGCACGCCGAGGTCGAGCACCTCGACGAGGACGGCAAGGTCATCCGCAAGTAAGTACGCACTTCGCTTACGCGAGCAACGGCCGCCACGCTCAGATGTGGCGGCCGTTGTCGTGCGGTCTTCCCCGCCGGGTCCGCAGGCCGTACGGTATGTGATAACGGTCACACAGCAATGGGAGGGGGCGGCCATGCGAATCGCCGACATTCTGCGCAGCAAGGGCCCGGGTGTGGCCACGGTCACCGCAACGACCACCGTTGCCGCACTGCTGGCCGATCTGGCCGTGCACGACATCGGATCGCTGGTGGTCATCGACGCCGACGGGGTGGTGGGCATCGTGTCCGAGCGCGACGTCGTGCGCAAACTGCACGAGCACGGTCCGGATCTGCTGCGCCGGCCGGTCGCCGAGGTGATGAGTGCGGTGGTGGTCTCCTGCGGTCCGGACGACCGGGTCGACGACCTGGCCGTGCTGATGACCAACAACCGGGTGCGCCACGTGCCGGTGCTGATCAACGGCAGGCTGGCGGGCATCGTGAGCATCGGCGACGTGGTCAAGAACCGAATGGAGGAGATGGTGGCCGAACGTCAGCAGTTGCGGGCCTACATCACCCAGGGCGGCTGAGCCGACTCGGAGCCGCCACTCAACTCCAGGAGTATTCGGCTCGGAGGCGGGCGGCAACGAGTTCGAAGGTGGGGCGCTCCATGATGGCGCCTTCGCGTCTAATGCCTTCCTCGGGCACTTCCAGAACCCGGTCCAAGCGGACCCAGCTCGGCCGGCCTTCGTGGTCCCAGCCGCCGGCGCCGATGCCGATCCAGGTCGGATCTTCGGCGTGGTGCATCTGGCTGGACAGCATCAGACCGAGCAGGGTGGTGCGTTCACGCCCGACGACCAGAACCGGCCGGTCCTTGCCACGGTCCGGGTCATCCTCGTAGACCACCCAGGTCCAGACGATCTCCCCGGGATCGGCGCGGCCGTCAAGGTCGGGCGCGTAGACCACGGCGCGAGCCCGGTGGGCGGTGGGCAGGATGGTGCTGGTGATCGGCCTTCCTGCGGCGATGGCCGTCGGCGGGGCGGGCAGGGCGGTGGCGACCAGCGCCTCCAGGCCCAGCCGCAAACCCTGCTGCAGGGTGCGCTGAAGGAAAGCCGGATCTTGAAGACCACGCAGCAACTTCGGAGCCTCGTTGAACACCAGGTGCTCCGCCAGTCGCTGAAACGTCCTCCACTGCGACGCCATTCTCGACAGCATAGGCGAGGCGCGGAAGTCCCCGGCGCGTCGCGATTGGGTCTGGGTGCCCCGTTGTCGATACGCTGATCCTGCCGGTCATCTTGTGCGAAAACCCTCGTCCGAGTACCGCTCACCAGGAGATTCCCATCAGCAGTTTCGCCGACCGGACGTTCACCGCGCCGGCGCAGATTCGGAACTTCTGCATCATCGCTCACATTGATCACGGGAAATCGACGCTTGCCGACCGGATGCTGCAGTTGACCGGTGTGGTGTCGGACCGGGACATGCGGGCGCAGTACCTCGACCGGATGGATATTGAGCGTGAGCGCGGGATCACCATCAAGGCCCAGAACGTCCGGCTGCCGTGGCGGGTCGGGGACACCGATTACGTCCTGCACCTGATCGACACCCCCGGCCACGTCGACTTCACCTATGAGGTTTCGCGTGCGCTGGAGGCGTGTGAAGGCGCGGTCCTGCTGGTCGACGCTGCCCAGGGCATCGAGGCCCAGACGTTGGCCAACCTATATCTGGCGCTCGATCGCGAACTGACGATCGTGCCGGTATTGAACAAGATCGACCTGCCCGCTGCCGACCCGGATCGGTACGCGGCCGAACTCGCCCACATCATCGGGTGTGAGCCCGGCGACGTGCTGAGGGTGTCGGGCAAGACCGGGGCCGGCGTCACCGAACTGCTCGATGAGGTCGTTCGGCTGGTGCCCGCGCCGGTCGGTGACGCTGACGCCCCGGCCCGGGCGATGATCTTCGACTCGGTTTACGACATCTACCGCGGTGTGGTCACCTATGTCCGCGTGGTCGACGGCACGCTCACGCCGCGCGAGAAGATCACAATGATGTCCACCGGGGCCACCCACGAACTGCTTGAGGTGGGCATCGTCTCGCCCGAACCCAAGCCCACCGAGGGCCTCGGCGTCGGCGAGGTGGGTTACCTCATCACCGGGGTCAAGGACGTCCGGCAATCCAAGGTCGGTGACACGGTCACGTCCGCCCGGCATGGTGCGACCGAGGCGCTCACCGGTTACCGCGAGCCCCGGCCGATGGTCTACTCGGGCCTCTACCCGGTGGACGGATCGGACTATCCGAACCTGCGCGACGCCCTGGAGCGCCTGCAACTCAACGATGCGGCGCTGGTGTGGGAGCCCGAAACATCGGTCGCGTTGGGCTTCGGCTTCCGCTGCGGCTTCCTCGGTCTGCTGCACATGGAGATCACCCGTGAGCGTCTTGAGCGCGAGTTCGATCTTGACCTGATCTCGACCTCCCCGAACGTGGTCTACCGGGTGATCGCCGAGGATGGCTCCGAAAAGGTCGTCACCAACCCGTCGGACTGGCCCGAGGGCAAGGTCCCGGTGGTCTACGAACCGGTGGTTAAGTGCACGGTGATCGCGCCGAGTGAGTTCATTGGCACGATCATGGAACTGTGCCAGTCACGCCGAGGCGAACTCGGTGGAATGGACTACCTCTCACCGGAGCGCGTCGAACTTCGCTACACCATGCCGTTGGGCGAGATCATCTTCGATTTCTTCGACTCGCTGAAGTCGCGCACCCGCGGCTACGCCAGTCTCGATTACGAGGAGGCCGGCGAGCAGGAAGCCGACCTGGTGAAGGTGGACATCCTGCTGCAGGGCGAGGCCGTCGACGCCTTCAGCGCCATCGTGCACAAGGATTCGGCCCAGGCCTACGGCCATAAGATGACCACCAAGCTCAAGGAGCTCATTCCTCGGCAGCAGTTCGAAGTTCCGATCCAGGCGGCGGTCGGCTCGAAAATCATTGCCCGCGAGAACATTCGGGCCATCCGCAAGGACGTGCTCTCCAAGTGCTACGGCGGTGACATCACCCGCAAACGCAAGCTGCTGGAGAAACAGAAGGAAGGCAAGAAGCGAATGAAGACCATCGGCCGGGTCGACGTGCCGCAAGAGGCCTTCGTCGCCGCGCTGTCCAGTGATGCCGCCAGCGATAAACCCACAGACAAGACCCGGAAGTAGGCGATCATCAGCGAGGACATCACAGGCTGTGGCCGCCGCCGTGTCAGGGGAGTCTTCTCCGCCATGGCGGGTGCCGTCGTGACCAGCGCCGTGGTCTCGTCCTGCTCAGTCTCCGTGGAAGGTATGCCGTTCCGTCAACACCCTTCCGCGCTGCAACAGGTACTGCCCACCGCGGAACAGTTGAAGGTCGCGGTGGGTGACCCGCTCGATGCCCTCGGCGGGCCGGTCGTGGGCTCGATCGACGTGTTGCCCGATGGAATCCGCGGTGACGACGCGGTGGATCCGATCGAATGCCTCGGTGTCATCACGCCGTTGATGCGGTGGGTCTACGAAAAAGGCAACGTGCGCGGGGTGGCATGGCAGGACTTTGCCCGCTTCGGTGAAGGTCAAACGGTCTCCAGTGCCAACACCGGGGTGGTGCGGTTCTCCTCCGATGCTGAAGCCGCTCGGATGTTTTCGGTTTTCGTGACGCGGTGGCGTTCCTGCGAGGGAGGAAAGGTGCGCATCAACACCGGTGGCCCGGGCGGTGCGGACTTCGGGCTGACCGTCACCGACGTCGGGGTGACCGGGCCGATTCTTTCGGCAACGATCCTCAGCGGTGACAGTGACACTGAAGCGGGTTTCCCCACCGAGCACGCCGTCGGATTGTCGGCAGACTGCATCGTCGACGTGGATGTTGCGGTGACCGCCCCGGATCCGGCCCAACGGGTGGCCGGGACCCGGGCCGTCGATCTCACCCGGGCGATGTTGGGCAACCTCGACGAGTCCGGCTGAGTCCCTCCTGCTCTACTGCGGGGAGTTGGCCGGCTGGAAGATCCCGGTTCCGTCGGCGAGTTCCTCGGCGCGGATGACGTGCACGACGGCGTTGATCAGCGCCAGGTGGGTGAACGCCTGCGGGAAGTTGCCGAGGTGGCGGCCAGTACGGGGTTCGATCTCCTCGGCGTAGAGATGCAGCGGGCTGGCGAAGGACAGCAGCCGTTCGCACAGGTGCCGGGCCCGGCGGATTTCGCCGATCTCCACCAGCGCCGACACCAGCCAGAACGAGCAGATGGTGAAGCTACCCTCCTCGCCGGACAGTCCGTCGTCGGTCTCCTCGACGCGGTAGCGCAACACCAGGCCGTTGTCGGTCAGTTCGTCGGCGATGGCGAGCACGGTGGCTCGCACCCGCGGGTCATCGGCCGGCAGAAACCGCAGCAACGGCACCAGTAGCAGCGAGGCGTCTAGGGCGTCGTCCCCGTAGCGCTGGGTGAACACGCCGCGGGAGTCCACGCCGTGGGCCAGGATGTCGGCCTTGATCTCGTCGGCGACCTCCCGCCACTGCCGCGCATGGGTTGTTGATCCCTGTAGGTCGGCCAGTTTCGCCCCGCGGTCCAGTGCCACCCAGCACATCACCTTCGATGAGGTGAAGTGCTGAGGTTCGCCGCGCACCTCCCAGATTCCCCGGTCGGGCTCGCGCCAGTGTTCGATCGCCTCCTCGACCTGTTCCTTGAGCACCGGCCAGAGTTGATCGGAGACGTTCTCCCGCGACTTGGCGTGCAGGTACACCGAGTCCAGCATGGTGCCCCAGATGTCGTGCTGGCGCTGGTCAAAGGCGCCGTTGCCGATCCGCACCGGCCGGGCGTTGTCATAGCCTGAGAGATGAGTCAGTTCTGCCTCGACGAGTTCGCGCTCACCTCCGACGCCGTACATCACCTGCAGCGGCTGGCGTTCACCGTTGTTGGCACCGGATACGTCGGCGATGAACGCGAAGAAGTCGTCTGCCTCCCGGTCCAATCCCAACGTGTAGAGGCCCCACAGCGCGAACGTCGAATCCCGCACCCACGCGTAGCGGTAATCCCAGTTGCGTTCTCCATGAGGCGTTTCCGGCAGTGAGGTGGTGCTGGCGGCGAGCAGTGCACCGGTGGGTGAATAGGTCAGACCCTTCAGTGTCAGCGCGCTTCGTTGTAGATAGGCCCGCCACGGATGGTCGGGAAACTGGCCGATATTGATCCACTGCCGCCATGCCTCGCTGGTCTGCCACATCTGCTCGGCGGCGTCTGCAAAGGTCTGCGGCGCAGGGTTCGTCGACCAGGACAGCGCGACGAAGGCGTTGTCGCCTTCCTTGAGTCGGGTTCGCGCGCGGGCTTCGCGTCCCTCCAGGCCGATCCGAAGGTTGGTCGTCAGCCGCAGTTCCGGGTGTGAATCAGGATCGGTGTCGGCGCGGACGATCGCCTCGCTGTAGGCGCTGGCCGAATACTCCCATTTGGCCGTGCTGCGGCCGTAGTCGAATGCCGGCTCACAGTTCATGACCAGTTCTACGGTGCCGCTGACACATTTCACGGTGCGCAACAGAATGTGTGCGGCATCCCAGTCCATCGGAGTACGCCGGTGAGTGCGCGAGCGAGCCTCGATGTCGTGCCAGGGGCCCATCACCAGGGCGTCCCGCACGATCAGCCAGCCGGTCTGGGTCTGCCACGTCGTTTCCATGATCAGGCTGCCGGGCAGATAGCGCCGTGCCGCCGGTACCGAGACCCCGTAGGGGCCGAGTCGGAAATGCCCGGCGCCGCGATCGAGGATCGCCCCGAAAACGCTCGGCGAGTCGGGACGTGGCACGCACATCCATTCCACCGAACCGGCCGCCGAAATCAGGCAGGTGTTCTCGCAGTCGGACAGGAACGCGTAGTCGGCGATCGGGGGAAACGGGCTGCGTTGCTGACCGGCCGACGGGTCGGGCGTCGGGTCGGTGTCTGCGCCCGCGGGCTGAGCCTGCAGAACCATTGGGTCATCATGGCCCCAGGAGACGCTCGCCGTTGCCCGATCGGTGCACAAACGCCGCCGCGGCCGCGTGGTGTCGACGCGGTATAGGGTGACCGCGTGGCGGGGTTGCTCAACTGGTGGGACGGCGCCGAACTATGGCTGACCGGCCGCGGTTTCGTGGTGCAGACCGTGATCATCATGCCGGTGGTGCTGGCATTGGCCTACGGGATCGCCGTGACACTCGATGCGGTATTGGCACACGGAATCGCGCTGGCTCGCCGAGTGCGCGCGGGCCGGGCCCCGCGCCGGTGACCGGCATGCCCCGATCGCGGGTGCGGATCGCACTGGTGGCTCTCATCGTGCTCATCGTGCTGGTCTGGCTGTTGAACCGCTAGTATTCGACCCGGTAGAGCGACTGGACTTCGCCGCAAAGCAACTGGGCTTCGGGAAAAGGACGACAACATGGGCGTTGACAGGACTCGACATGCGATGGCTGCCGCCGCAGCGGTGGCGTTGCTGGCGGTAGCCGGTTGCACGCAGTCCGCGCCGACGGACAACTCGGCGACCGACAGCGCGGCCGAGACCGCGGCCCCGACCGATCTGGAGATCGTCGCGCAGATGCCGATTGACGGCGACGGCAATGAGGTGAAACTGGCGGCCGGTGCGGTCCCGGTGAGCCCGGCCGGCAATGGCGCGGCGACCTGCCCGCCGCTGACTATCGCGATGGCGGGGCCGCTCACCGGAGCGGACGCACCGTTTGGTGGAAACGTCAGGGATGGTGCGCAACTCGCCGTCGATCAGCACAACGCCGCCAACCCCGGTTGCCAGGTCCAGTTGAAGGCCTTCGACACCGAAGGTGATCCGCAGAAGGCGACGGCGATCGCGCCGCAGATCGTCGACGACGCCTCCATCGTCGGATTGGTTGGCCCGACCTGGTCCGGTGAGACGAAAGCGACCGGCTCGGTCTTCGATCAGGCCGGCCTGGTCGCCCTCACTCCGGCGGCGACCAACGTCGCACTTTCCGAACAAGGGTGGAAGACCTTCTTCCGCGGCCTGTCCAGTGACGGCGTGCAGGGGCCGTCGTTGGCTAATTATTTGAAGAACGTCGCGGGCGTGAAGAAGGCGTGCGTCATCGATGACAGCACCGACGCCGGCGTCGGTCAGGCGGACGCGGTTCGGCAGACCCTGGGCCCGATCACCGACACGGCGTGCAGCATCTCGGTGAAGAAGGGAGACAAGGACTTCTCGGCCGCGGTGACACAGGTCAAAAACCAGTCGCCCGATGTCGTCGTCTATGCGTCGTACTACACCGAGGCCGCGTTGCTGCTCCAGCAGTTGCGGGATGCCGGTTACACCGGCCTGTTCTCCGGACCTGACGGCCTTAAAGACCCGCAGTTCGTCAAGGCGGCCGGGCAGGCCGCCGAGGGCGCGATCCTGTCGTGCCCCTGCGGTCCGGCGCCGGCAAGTTTCTCTGACGAGTACTCCAAGAAATTCGGCCAGGCCCCCGGCACCTACAGTGTCGAGGCCTACGACCTCGCCACCATCTTGCTCACCGGCATCGACTCCGGCGCCGTCACCCGGGACGCCCTGCTGGAGTTCGTTCGGGGCTACGCCGGTCAGGGCCTGGCTCGTGAGTATCAGTGGACCGACACCGGTGAACTGACGTCGAACATGATCTGGATCTACAAGGTCCAGTGATTGACAAGGTCCAGTAGGGCTTTCCCAACCTGCCGTGGCCGCGCGTCCTTCGACCGGATGTTAACCTCGAATGATGCGATCGGTGAACCGCTTCTTCTCGGCGGTCTGGGGCGTGGGTAATCCCGCCTTCGCTGATGCATGTTGTCGCTGACACACCCGCCCGCGGTCTGTTGTCGGTGGTGAACGGTGCTGAGGATCCCCAGCCGGTTCGCGGAACCCACTGTCATTTCCGTCGGGCCGCATGTCCCGCCACCCGACCGGAGAGGTTCTCACGATGATGTTTCCCGCGGCTCTGCGCCGCCGGCGGTTCGCTGCGATGCTCGTTACCACCGTCGGCGTGCTTACCGCCTGCGGTGGGGGAAGCAGCGACGTGGTCGGCGGGGGCGATGGTCCGGAGGCGGACACCACGCTGACCGTGGTGGCCTACGCGGTTCCGGAACCAGGCTGGAGCATGATCATCCCCGCGTTCGCTGCCACCGCCGAGGGCAAGGGTGTCGACGTCACCACCTCCTACGGGGCCTCCGGTGACCAGTCGCGCGCCGTCGTCGACGGTAAGCCCGCCGATCTGGTGAATTTCTCGGTCGAACCGGATATCACCCGGTTGGTGAAAGCCGGCAAGGTGGCGCCGGACTGGAACGCCGACGTCACCAGATCCATCCCGTTCGGCTCGGTGGTCACCATGGTGGTTCGCAAGGGAAACCCGAAGAACATCACCGACTGGGACGACCTGCTGCGTCCTGGCATCGAGGTGGTCACGCCCAGCCCGCTGAGTTCAGGGTCGGCGAAGTGGAATCTGCTGGCGCCCTACGCCGCCAAGAGCAACGGTGGCACCGATCAGGAGGCTGGGCTGGATTTCGTGCGCCGGTTGGTGACCGATCACATCCGGACCCGGCCGTCCTCCGGCCGCGAGGCGACCGACGTGTTCCTGCAGGGCACCGGCGACGTCTTGCTGAGTTATGAGAACGAGGCCATCCATATCGAACGCCGGGGCGCCGAGAAAGGAGAGGTGGCCGTCGAGCACATCAACCCGCCGCAGACCTTCAAGATTGAGAACCCGGTCGCGGTGCTGACCACCAGCACCCACCAGGAGGAGGCTCTGGCGCTCAAGAACTTCCTGTTCACGCCGGAGGGGCAGAAGATCTGGGCACAGGCCGGCTTCCGGCCGGTCGACCCGGCGGTGGCCGCGGATTTCGTGACCGACTTCCCGGCGCCGCAAAAACTGTGGACCATCGAGGATCTCGGCGGATGGGCCACGGTGGATCCGGCACTGTTCGACAAGGAGAATGGCGCCATCACCACGATCTACAAGAAAGCCACCGGATGACGGCAGCCGCGTACGGGGTTCGCCGCGATCGTTCGACCCCGGTCCTGGCCGGTACCGCGTCGATCTGGCTGAGTGTGATCGTGCTGCTGCCACTGGCGGCCGTGGTGTGGCAGTCGGCCAAGGGC
>CAMDFY010000060.1 GCA_945897705.1 Bifidobacterium breve
CGCCACAGCACACCCTTCGGCATCCCGGTTGTCCCGCCGGTGTAGAGAATGTAGAGGTCGTCTCCGCAGGGGGTCGGCATCCCGCCGACGGGTTGCGCTGTGGCGGTGATGGATTCGTAGTCCACCGCACCGGGAAGCAGTGCATTGCCGGAGTCGTCGGCAACCTGGATGAGAACGTCGAGTTGGGGTAGGCGGTCGCGCACGGCGAGTACGTGCGGGGCGAACTCGGTCGAGTAGACCAGAGCGCGGGCACCGGCGTCGTTGAGAAGATAGAAGAGTTCCTCTTCGACGTAGCGGTAGTTGACGTTGAACGGCGCGACGCGGGCGCGGTAGCCGGCCACCATGGCTTCGAGGTACTCGTTGCCATTGCGCAGATACAACCCGACGTGGTCCTGTCCGGACTCGTGGCCTTGCAGTTGATCGCGTTCGATGTGACAACCGAGTCCCTGTTGAGTGAGGTAGTGGGCGATACCGTCGATGCGGGCGTCCAGCTGCGCGTAGCTCAGTCGGCGGTCTCGCCAGATCAGCACAGTCTGTTCCGGGATGGCCGTTGCGACGGTGCGGAACACGGTGGACAGATCGAAGATGGCGTCGGTCATAAGCACACTGTATTCGCCGTCCGACGGGGTCATTATTCGCCGTCCGGCGGGGTCATTATTCGCCGTCTGACGGGGTCAGTATTCGCCGTCCGGCGGGGGCATAGAGTCTGTCCAAAGCCGACTAACCGACACCATGAGGCCACATCGTGAGCAAAGCCCGTATCGACTTTCCAGCCCGCATCGGAGTCTGGTGGGCCAGTGATACCTGGCCCATGTCGGCCGCGCAGGACGTGGCGCGTGAGATTGAGGCCCTCGGCTTTGGTTCGCTGTTCATTCCCGAGGTGGGCCTGAAGGACTGCATGGTCGAATCGGCGGCTTTCCTGGCCGCCACCGAGCGCCTCGTGGTGGGCACCGGCATTGCCAACATCCACGCCCGGATCGCCGGAACGACAGAGGGTGGCGGCCGCACGCTGACCGCGCTGTATCCGGGCCGCTTTGTGCTGGGCCTGGGAGTCAGTCACGGGCCGTTGGTGGAGAACATGCTGGGCGGCACCTACGACAAGCCGTTGGCGACGATGCGCGGCTACCTGGACCGGATGGCCGCACTGCCGGCAATGATCGAACCCGGTTCGGGTCGGCCGGTTCGTTTACTCGCCGCGCTTGGGCCCAAGATGATCGAGTTGTCGGGCACCCACGCCGACGGCGCGCACCCCTACCTCGTGACCCCCGCGCAGACCGCGGTCACCCGGGAGATCCTCGGCCCGCAGAAATGGATCGTCTCCGAGCAGGCGGTGGTCATCGGCGGCGATGCTGCGGAACAAATGACTCGCGCGCACTTGCACCTGCAGATCTACTCAGGACTGCCGAACTACCGCAATTCGTGGCTTCGGCAGGGATTCGACGAGTCCGATCTGGTTCCAGGCGGATCAGACCGGCTGGCGGCCGGCATCGTCGGCATGGGGTCGGTCGAGCACGCCGCCGCTACCGTGACCGCGCACCTCGATGCGGGCGCCGATCACGTGGTGGTTCAGGTCCTCGGCGACGGCAACCCCTCCTGGGACCCGCGCCCCGCGTTGCGAGAACTGGCCGCAGTGCTGGGACTGTCCAGCGCTACCTCTTGAGCCAGGCCCGGACGGTGCCGAGGTCGCGGGTGTAGTTGTCGTACCACTCGTCGACGAAGATGGATGCGCCGCTGAGCTTGCTGCTGCCCTGCCAGATCAAACGGATTCGGATGGCGCCGCGGGAGTAGACGTCGACTCGATCGTCGATCGCGCGCCGCCGCCAGCCCTGCTCCTCGCTGGACTGGGCGAGGGCGGCACGCTCGTCGGTCGCAGTGGTCACGAAGCCTCCCTCGGCAGCACGGTGAACTTCATGGTCGGCCAGCGCGCGGAAGTGCGGATTCCCTCTCACGGCGAGCAACTCGCAGCGTACCGCTACACCCCGGACCGGGCCTCAGCCGCGTGCTCGGTGAACCAAGTCGGCTGCTGCCGAACGTAACTCACTGATCGACGCGAGCGCACGACCGAATCCGGCCCGGGTGTACGCCTCGCCGCGCGGCGTGTGCACCTTGAGGTCGAGGCCGTAACGGTCGATACCGGTGCAGACCGCGGCCTCGGCGTCGGGGTAGCCACCCAGGGCGCGCGCCATGTCAGCCAGCCCGGCGGCGTGGTCATCGTTGAGGTGGGTGATCGCCCCGGCGGCGTGCGGGCGGATCGGATCCGGCTCCGCGGCGGCGTAGTCGGCGGCACTCGCCGAGTCCATCCGGCCGTAGCCACCCACCCAGCGGACCCGTTGGACCCGTAGCACCCATACCGAGAAGTCGCTGTAGTCGATGTAATACTTCGCCGCCGCGATTGCCGCGACGTGCGCCTCACGTGCGGCCGCCAACTCCGCGTCGGCAGGGCGTTCCACCACCCCGGCCAGCGTGATCCGGCCGCTGGCCAATGGGTCGGATCCGCCGTCAGGTGCAACGATCGCCAGGCTCGCGCGGGGATCACCGGCCAGGTTCCGGCCATGCTCGGCCAGATGGGAGACGCACAGGACCGGGGCCCCGCCGAGCAGTCCGTAGGTCACGAACGACGCCCAGGGATCGCCGCGGGACGTCAGGCTCGCCAGCGTGCCGGTGTTGGTGGAGGCGGCGATGGTGCGCGCTTCCTCGGCGGCAGCGGGCCGGGTCGCATCGGCGATCTCGCCCAGCGGTGGCGGAATGCTCGGCGCATCGCCGGGGTCGCCGTGATCGCGGTCTGCCACGGAGCCGACGATACCGCTAGGTGAGCAGAGGCCCAGCCCACGATGATCGCGGCCAGGGCTGGCATGGCCGTCAGTGTGGCATGACGGTACTTTGACGTGCATGACCCCAGACGATGAAACGGCTGGCTTTGCCGAGCAGGAACACGCTCGCCTCGAGGCGGAACTGGCCGAACTGCGTCGGCGGCGCGATCGGATGCGTGCCGAACGCGCCGACGACCCGGAGAGCGTCGGGGATCGCGGTGACGCCGCCGACGCGCTGCAGCGCGGGGAGGACCTCGCCGGGATCGAAGAACAGATCGGCCGATTGAGTTGGATCCTGGCCGGCGGCAATGCCGACGTCGAGGGCCAACTGCCGAACGGCACTCTGGTCACGCTGCGCTTTCCCGATGACGGCGAGGACGTCCGCATGCGGGTGGTCAACTACATCGAACAGACTCCGGCCGGCGCCGAGGACACCACGCTGACCGCGGACAGCCCGCTGGGATTGGCGTTGGTCGGACACAAGTCCGGCGACCGGATCACCTATCAGACGTCCCGGGGTGAGCTGCAGGTGGCGTTGCTGGCGATCGAACTACCCTGATGCGCGCGATCAGGGTCACCACGCTCGGCGGCCCGGAGTCCCTGGAATTGGTCGACATCGACGAACCGATTGCCGACGACGGCGGCGTCGTGGTTGACGTGCACGCGGCCGGTGTCGCGTTTCCGGACGCGCTGCTGACCCGCGGGCTTTACCAGTACCGCCCCGAGTTGCCCTTCACCCTCGGCGCCGAGTTGGCCGGCGTGGTGCGCTCGGCACCGCAGGGCGCGCATGTGAAACCCGGCGACCGCGTGCTCGGCTTGACCATGATCGGCGGAGCCATGGCCGAGACCGCCGTGCTCAGCGCCGACCGGGTGTTCCCGCTGCCCGATGACATCAGCTTCGAGGCCGGCGCCGGACTGTTGTTCAACGATCTGACGGTGTTTTTCGCACTCACCGAGCGGGCCCGCCTCGCCGAGGGGGAGACCGTGCTGGTGCATGGTGCCGCCGGCGGCATCGGAACCTCCACCCTGCGGATCGCTCCGGCGCTCGGCGCGAGCCGGGTGATCGCGGTGGTCAGCACCGAGGAGAAGAAGGACGTCGCGCGTGCGGCGGGCGCCACCGACGTGGTGCTGGCCGACGGATTTAAGGACGCGGTGGCCGAACTCACCGGCGGCAGGGGCGTCGACATCGTGATGGATCCGGTGGGCGGCGATCGGTTCACCGATTCACTGCGCTCACTGGCGCCCGCCGGCCGGCTGCTGGTGGTCGGGTTCACCGGCGGAGAGATCCCGACGGTCAAGGTGAACCGCTTGCTGCTCAACAATATCGACGTGGTCGGAGTCGGTTGGGGCGCGTGGACACTGACCCACCCCGACTCGCTTGCTCAGCAGTGGAACGGCCTGGCCGCACTGCTGACATCCGGAAAGCTCGCCGTTCCGCAGCCGGATGTGTATCCGCTTGCCCGCGCTGCCGACGCCGTCGCGGCCCTGGAGAACCGCACCGCCCGGGGCAAGGTTGTGGTTCGCGTCCGCTAAGGCCCGACGCTGTCGGTAGTCCGGTCTAGGTTGGTGGCGATGGCTTTCCATATTCACCGCGCCGCACGCACCGATGTCCTCGCCGACGGCCTCGGCGCGCTGCTCGCCACCCCGCCGCCGGATCCGTTCGCCGAGGATCTCGTCGTCGTTCCCGCGCGGGGAGTCGAGCGGTGGCTGTCCCAGCGGCTGTCGCACATCCTGGGTCGCGGCTCCGGCGACGACGGCGTGTGCGCGGGGGTCCGTTTCCGCTCACCGGCCTCGCTGATCGCCGAGATCGCCGGCACCGGCGACGACGACCCGTGGTCAGCCGATGCCTTGACTTGGCCGCTGCTCGGTGTCATCGACGCACACCTTGACGACCCGTGGGCACACACGCTGGCAGCGCACCTGGGGCACTTCGAGTCCGAGGACGTCGAAAAGGAGCTGAGGCGGAACCGCCGGTACGCGGTGGCCCGACGGCTGGCCGGGCTGTTCGCCTCCTACGCCAGGCAGCGCCCGCACCTGCTCTCCGGCTGGCTCGAAGGTGAGGTGGGTTGCCTCGGCCCCGATCTGGCCTGGCAGCCGGAACTGTGGCGCCGCCTGGTCGAAACGATGAGGATCGACCCGCCGCATATCCGGCACGCGGCGACCATCTCTCAGTTGCAGCAGTCGGGTTCGGCGGAGCTTCCCGAGCGGGTGTCGCTGTTCGGTTACACCCGGCTCGCGTCGACCGATATCGAGTTGATCGCCGCCCTGGCCACCCATCACCAGGTGCACCTGTGGCTGCCGCATCCCAGCGCGCAGCTATGGACCGCTCTTGCGGATTCGCGCGGGGTGATCTCGCGGCGCGCCGATGACAGCCACCGCGCGGTTGCTCACCCGCTGCTGGCGACCCTGGGGCGGGACCTGAGGGAGATGCAGCGCGGGCTGCCGGCGGCGGTGGCGACCGACGAATTCCTCGGTTGCGCTTCCCGACCCGAAACCCTGCTCGGCTGGCTGCAGTCCGATATCGCCGATAATGCGGTTCGGCCACAGTCCCGTTCGCTGAACCCGGATGATCGCTCGGTGCAGGTGCACTCCTGTCACGGTCCGGCCCGCCAGGTCGAGGTTCTCCGCGAAGTCCTGCTGGGCCTGCTCGCCGACGATGAAACTCTCGAACCCCGCGACATCCTGGTGATGTGCCCGGACATCGAGACCTACGCACCGCTGATCGCCGCTGACTTCGGTCTCGGCGAGGTAGTTCCCGGCGCCCATCCCGCGCACCGGCTTCGGGTGCGGTTGGCTGACCGATCCCCGGTGCAGACCAATCCGCTGCTGGCGGTGGCGTCTCAGCTGCTCAGCTTGGCGGCCAGCCGGGTGACCGCCAGCGAGGTGCTCAACATCGCTCACGCCGACCCGGTACGGGCCCGATTCGGATTCACCGACAACGACCTGGAGAACATCACCACCTGGGTCGTGCAGTCCAACATCCGGTGGGGCTTCGACCGCGAGTACCGCGTGCCGTTCGGTGTCGACTTCATTCACAACACGTGGCGCTTCGGCCTCGACCGCATTCTGGCCGGCGTGGCGCTGTCCGACGACTCCCACGCCTGGATCGACACGACCCTGCCCCTCGACGACGTGGGCAGCAACCGTGTTGAACTCGCCGGACGGCTGGCGGAGTTCGTCGGCCGCCTGCACCGTTTCGTCACGGCGCTGAGCGGGGTCCACTCTGTTCGGGAGTGGCTGGCGTCGCTGGCCGGCGCAGTCATGTCGATCGCACGGGTCACCGATGCCGATGCCTGGCAGGTAAGCCAGTTGCAGCGCGAGTTCAACGCCATCACCGAGCGCGCCGGACCCCGGGGCGACACCCCCCTGCGCCTTGCCGATGTGCACGCGATGCTCGAGGGCCATCTCGCCGGTCGGCCGACGCGGGCGAACTTCCGCACCGGGACGCTGACGGTCTGCACCATGGTTCCGATGCGTTCGGTACCGCACCGGGTCGTGTGTCTCGTCGGTCTCGACGACACGGTATTCCCCCGATTGGGCGCCCCGGACGGTGACGACGTGCTCGCGCGAGAACCGATGACCGGGGAGCGGGATGTGCGGTCTGAGGACCGGCAACTGCTCCTTGACGCCATCTGCGCGGCGACCGAGAAGCTGGTCGTCACCTACACCGGCGCGAACGAGTACACCGGAAAGGACCGCCCGCCCGCAGTCCCGCTAATGGAGTTGCTCGATGCTCTCGACGCGACGGTCCATGGGGCCACGGGCGACGGCAACGGCCGCGCGGGGATCCTCACCCGGCACCCGCTGCAACCGTTCGACGTCAAAAACGTCACCCCCGGCGAACTTGGCGTTCCCGGGAAGCCCTTCACCTTCGACCCGACAGTGCTCGACGCAGTCCGCGTCGCGGGCGAAGAACGCCCCGTCCGACCGGCTTTCTTCGCCGCGCCGATCCCGGTGCCGCCGGCCGACGACGTAGAGCTCGCCGAAGTGCTGGCCTTCTTCAAAAACCCGATCCGCGGCTTCTTCACCGAGCTCCAGTTCAATCTGCCCCGTGACGACAAAGGCGTCGACGACTCCATGCCGGTCGAGATAGGCGGACTGCAGAAGTGGACCGCCGGAGACCGGATGCTGACCGACATCGTCGCGGGTATGGACCCTGCGCAAGCCCGTCAGGCCGAGTGGCGGCGGGGACTGGTGCCGCCGGGCCGGCTGGGAACCCGCATCGTCAACGAACTGCGCGACGACGCGCAGCAGCTCGCCGCCGCCGCCGCGCAGTTCCGTGTCGGTGACCCGTCGGCCTTCGACGTCGACATCGATCTCGGGCAGGGCCGCCGCGTCACCGGAACCGTTGGACAGCTCTACGGCGACGCCTTCGTCACGCTGACTTTCTCCAAGCTCGGTGGTCCGCATCTGCTCGGCGCGTGGATCCGGCTGGCGGCACTGGCAGCTGCGTTCCCTGCGAGACACTGGACCGCGGTCTGCATAGGGCGCGGCACTGACGATGCGTTGGTTCAGCGCCGGATGCGTGCTCCCGGCGATCCGGTTGCCGTACTGCGGGATCTCGTCGCCATCTACGACACCGGCCGCTGCGAGCCGATTCCGCTTCCGATCAAGACATCCTTCGCGTGGGCGTCGGCTCGGTTCGCCAACGCCGCCAACCCCGGCCGCCGGCCGCAGAGTCCGGAGGCTGCCGCCAGGAGAATGTGGAAATACGAACGCGAAGACCCTGCCATCGAACAGATCTGGGGCAAGGATCCGGAGTTGTCCGTGCTGCTCGATCCGCCCTCGGCCGTCGAGGACGTCGAGGGTGAGGCGACGCGGATGGGCGCGTACGCGGCGAGGCTGTGGCTGCCCATGCTGCAGACCGTGGGGAGCATCGGCTGATGAAACGCTTCGATCTGTGTGGACCGCTGCCGGTCGCGGGGACGACCACGGTGCTCGAGGCGAGCGCTGGAACCGGCAAGACGTTCACCCTCGCCGGCCTGGTGACGCGTTACGTCGCCGAAGGAACCGCCACACTGGATGAGATGCTGCTCATCACCTTCGGCAGGTCGGCTACCCAGGAGTTGCGAGAGCGCATCCGCGAGGCGTTGCAGGACGCGGTGCGGGCAATCGGGGACGGGGCGAGCGCCAAGGGCAACGAGTTGCTCGAATACCTCATCGACACCGACGAGGAGGAACTCGGCCGCCGCGAGGAGCGGTTGAAGGATGCGCTGGCCGGATTCGACGCCGCGACCATCGCCACGGTTCACCAGTTCTGCAGCATCGTGCTCAAGTCTCTCGGGGTGGCCGGAGACAGCGAAGCCGGTGTACAGCTTGTCGAAAGCCTCGAGGATCTCGTGGCCGAGATCGTCGACGATCTATACCTCAAACATTTCGGCAACAACCCCGAGCAGCCCAAGCTCGGCCGTGACGAGGCGATGGACATGGCGCGTCAGATCGCCGGTCAGCCGGGGACCGAGTTGCGGCCGCTCAATGCCCATCCCGATACCGCCGCGGCGGTGCGAATGACCTTCGCCCGCGAATTCATCATCGAACTCGATCGGCGCAAGCGACAGCGCGGCATCCTCGGTTACGACGACTTACTGACGCGCCTGGCCCACGCCCTCAAGGAACCGGATTCACCGGCCGGGTCCCGCATGCATCAGCGCTGGCCGGTGGTGATGGTCGACGAGTTCCAGGACACCGACCCGGTGCAGTGGCAGGTGCTCGACCGTGCCTTTCGCGGTCGATCGGCGCTGATCCTGATCGGGGATCCCAAGCAGGCGATCTATGCGTTCCGCGGCGGCGACATCGTCACTTATCTGACTGCGGCGCGGACCGCGGGGGACCGGCGAACGCTCGGAAAGAACTGGCGAAGCGACGACGTACTGGTTGATCGGTTGCAGATTCTCATGGCCGGTGCCGAGCTCGGCGATCCCGACATCGTGGTCCGCGAGGTCGAAGCGGCCAGACCCGGCCACCGCCTGGTGGGGGCGCCGCACAACGATCCGTTCCGTCTCCGCGTGGTGTCTCGGGACACGTTTGATCTAGGTGGCATCGACAACGTGAAGAAAGAGGTCCTCTGGCCGCACATCATCAAGGATATGGCCACCGACATTCGCGCACTGCTCGCCCGCGGGGCGACGTTCGACGGGCGGAAGCTGGAGGCCCGCGACATCGCGGTGATCACTGGTCACTCCGGCGCGAGCGAGTGCTTCGAGGGCCTGCTCGCCGCAGGGGTGCCTGCCGTCTACGCCGGTGACAGCGATGTGCTGAAATCCCCCGCTGCCGACGACTGGCTGTGTGTGCTCGACGCGATGGATCAACCTCACCGCCCCGGCCTAGTCCGGGCGGCCGCGGCAACCATGTTCTTTCGGAAGACCGCCGATGAACTCGCCCGCGGCGGTGACGCCCTTACCGATGATGTGGCTGACACGCTGCGCAAGTGGGCCGACCACGCCCGCGAAGCCGGCGTTGCGGCGATCTACCAGTCGGCGCAGTTGAACGGGATGGGCGGGGACGTACTCGCCTGGGCCGGCGGCGAACGTCACATGACCGATCTCGCCCACGTCACCGAACTGCTGCACGAGATCACTCAACGTCAGCACTTCAGCCTGACCGCATTGCGTGACTGGTTGCGAACGCAGCGTGACGAAGGGATGCGCGCCAAGGAGCGCAGCCGGCGCCTGGACAGCGAGGCAGAGGCAGTTCAGGTGATGACCGTATGGGGAAGTAAGGGCCTGCAGTTCCCGATCGTCTATCTGCCGTTCGCCTTCAACCGCCATATCTTCGCCGAGGAGTTCGTCCGATTCCACGACGGCGAGCAGCGGTGCCTCTACATCGGCGGGAAGCAGAGCGCGGACATGGGCATCGCGCAGGCACAGGGCCAGGATGAGGCGCGTGCTGAGGAGCTGCGGTTGACCTACGTGGCGCTCACTCGGGCGCAGTCCCAGGTGGTTGCGTGGTGGGCGCCTAGTTGGGACGAGCCCAACGGGGGTCTGTCCCGCCTGCTGCGCGCCCGCGTCCCCGGCGAGTCTTCCGTGCCGCTGCGGTGTAGCCCCCCGAAAATCGAGTGCTCCGAAGCAATGTCGTCACTCAAGCGCTGGGAAGATCTGGGCGCCTTGGTGATTGAGAAGTCGCGCGTTGCCCCACTGGCCGAACTCGAAATCGAGTCCCGGCCGGAGAACCTCGCTGTCCGCCACTTCCACCGCGACATCGACACCGGCTGGCGGCGAACTTCGTACTCGGGTCTGGTGCGTGCCGCGCAGGAGAACGCCGGGGTGAGCAGCGAGCCGGAGGTCGTCGAGCTCGACGACGAGGTCGCCGACATCGCTCTGGCCGCTCCGGCCGACGGAGCCGACGTTCTTCCCTCGCCGATGGCGGACCTGCCGATGGGTGCGAAGTTCGGGACCCTGGTTCACGCGGTGCTCGAGCACGCCGACCCGTTGGCATCCGACCTGGCGGGAGAACTCGCTGCCCAGATCGCGAAGCATTCGATCTGGTGGCCGGTCGACGTCCCCGCGACGGACCTTGCCGAAGCACTGATGCCGATGCACGAGACCCCACTGGGTCCGCTGGCCGGGAATCTCACGCTGCGGCAGATCGGGCGCAAAGACCGACTCTGCGAGTTGGATTTCGAGTTCCCACTCGCCGGCGGCGACCTACGCCCGGGATGTCCGGACATTCGTCTCGCAGACGTCGGCAGGCTAGTGGCCGCCCATCTGCCCGACGGAGATCCGCTGGCGTCCTACGTCGATCGGCTCACCGATGCCGAACTCGGCCGTCAGTCGCTGCGCGGCTATCTGAGCGGCTCACTCGACGTCGTGTTCCGGATTCCCTTCACCGACGGACACCGGTATGTGGTCGCCGACTATAAGACCAACTGGCTCGGTGAGGCTGACCGGCCGCTGACCGCCGCCGACTACGCACCGGCGCGGATGGCTGAGGCCATGCTGCACTCCGATTATCCGCTGCAGGCACTGCTGTACTGCGTCGTGCTGCACAGGTTCCTGCGTTGGCGGGTTATCGGCTACGACCCATCGCGGCACCTAGGCGGTGTGCTCTATCTGTTCGTCCGGGGCATGTGCGGGCCGAACACCCCGGTGATCGACGGATCGCCTGCCGGGGTGTTCGGCTGGCAGCCGCCCGCCGCTCTGGTTACCGCGATCTCGGACCTCCTCGACGGTCAGCAGACCGCGGCATGAGCGCCCCGATCACCGATGCGTCCGACTGGCGATGCAGCATCACGGCCAGCGGACTGTTGCGACCGTTCAACGAGGCGGGCATCCTGGAATCCTCCGATGTGCTTGTGGCGCAACGGCTCACCTCCCTGGCCGGGGAGAGCAGCGAGTCAGTCGCGCTGGCAATCGCGTTCGTCGTGCGTGCGGTGCGTGGCGGATCGGTGTGCCTGGACCTGGCGCGGGTTGCCGAGGCGGCCGGTCAGCCGGATCTGCCTTGGCCCGATCCGGAACAGTGGCTGGCTGCTGTGTCAGCAAGTGTGCTCACCGGTCAGATGCCGGTGCTGCACCTCGACGGCGGCCTGCTCTACCTCGACCGCTACTGGATTGAGGAGTGCCGGGTAGCCGAGGACGTCGTCAGATTGGCCGCCACACAGCGCACCGGGTCCGCGCCGGATGTCCACCGGCTCTTCCCGGACAACTTCGCCGAACAGCGCACCGCCGCCGAGGTCGCACTCACGCGGGCACTGACCGTCCTGACCGGCGGTCCGGGAACGGGCAAGACCACCACGGTGGCGAGGCTGCTGGCGCTGCTGGCCGAACAGGCCGAACTCGACGGACGACCGCCGCTGCGGATCGCATTAGCCGCTCCGACCGGCAAGGCCGCCGCACGCCTGCTGGAGGCGGTACGGATCGAGGTCGGCCGCCTCGACCCGGTCGACTCGGAGCGCTTGCCGATGCTGACCGCGACCACTATGCACCGACTGCTGGGAAGTCGGCCCGACACCTCATCGCGGTTCAGGCACAACCGCGACAACCGGCTGCCGCATGACGTCGTCGTCATCGACGAGACCTCGATGGTGTCGTTGACCATGATGGCCCGCCTTCTGGAGGCCGTGCGGCCGGATTCGCGGCTGTTGCTGGTCGGCGACCCGGACCAGTTGGCCTCGGTGGAGGCCGGCGCGGTGCTGGCCGACTTGGTCGACGGACTGGCCGCTGCCGCCCACTCCCCGGTGGCCCGCTTGGTCACATCGCA
>CAMDFY010000061.1 GCA_945897705.1 Bifidobacterium breve
GCGTCCTCGAAGTCAGCGTGGTCGCCATAGTAGGGATCGTCGACATCGAGCGCGTGGGCGCCGGACCGGGGGTCGAAGGACCGCAACATGCGCAACCGGCCCGGCTGCACCCCCCGGTCGGCGAGTATCCGGAGATGGTTGCGGCCCAGTGCGACCACGAGATCGGCGCGCAGATGGTCATCACTGATTGCCGCGGCACGGTGGTCGTCGGGGTATCCGTGTGCGCGCAGGACGCGCACGGCACGTTCGTCGGCGGTGGATCCGGCATGCCAGTCGCCGGTGCCCGCGCTGGTCACCCGCACCACCTCGGACAGTCCGCGCGCGGCGATCTGGTGGGCGAACATTTTCTCCGCCATCGGCGATCGACAGATATTGCCCGAACAGACGAAGGTCACGTGCAGGAGGTGGCTAGACACCGAGCACCGCTCGCAACTGCTCCACCGTCGCGACGTGGGCGGCCGGTGTGGCGGTCAGTTGTCCGTCGAAGTCCGACCGTCCGTACCCCCAGCCCACCACCACGGTCGCGATGCCGTGTGCGGCGGCACCCTCCACGTCGTGGGCGCGATCTCCGACCATCAGCACCCGTTCGGGCAGCGTGCCCAGTTGGGACAGGGCGTAGGCCACCACGTCGGCCTTGCTGGCGCGGGTTCCGTCGATGCTGGCACCGGCGATGATGTCGAAGTGTTCAGTCAGGCCGAAGTGGTCGAGGATCCGGCGGGCGACGGGTTCGGCCTTCGACGTGGCCACCGCCAGCCGAATCCGCGCGGCCCGCAGGTCAGCCAGCAACTGCGGTACGCCGGCGTACACGCTGTTCATCGACCAACCCCGGCTTGTGTAGTCGGCCCGGTAAGCGCTGATCGCCTCGTCGGCGCGCTCGCCCAAGCCCATGGACGCCAGCGTGTGATGCATCGGCGGGCCTACAACGCGCTCCGCGAGGTCGCCGTCGGGCACCTCGGCGCCGATCGTGGCCAGGGCATGACGGAAGCTCGCCACGACGCCATCCGCCGAATCCGTCAGGGTGCCGTCGAGATCGAAGATCACCAACTGCGGTCCGCCGTCGGCGAGTGATCCCATCACCCCACCATTGTGGCTGACCGACACCAGCACCGGTGGCCGGGCAGGGCGCACTACTGTTCGTGAGGTGTTCAGTGCGCAGCGAAGCGGCGGGATTCCGCGCCCGGGTTCGCGCTATCACGGCGACCAGGCCGCTGCGCCGGGAATGCTGGACTTCGCCGTCAACGTCCGGCACCTGCAGCCCCCCGCCTGGCTGGTGGAACGGCTTGCGGCGCGATTGACCGACCTCGCGCGCTATCCCGCCGCCGCCGACCAGCAGGCCGCGGTGCAGGCCGTCGCCCAACGCCACAGGGTGCCGGAGGATCATGTGCTGCTGCTCAACGGCGGATCCGAGGGCTTCGCCCTGCTGCCGGCGCTACGGCCCCGCCTCGCCGCGTTGATCGCCCCGTCGTTCACCGAACCCGAAGCGATCCTGACGGCGGCCGGCGTGGCACTGCGCCAGGTGGTGCTGCCGCCGCCGTTCACACTCGACGGCGCCGGACCGTCCGATCTGCCCGAGGACGCCGATCTTGTGGTGATCGGCAATCCGACCAACCCGACCGGGGTGCTGCACTCTCGGGAGTCGGTGCTGGCGCTGCGCCGACCCGGCCGGATCGTGGTCGTCGACGAGGCTTTTGCCGACGCGGTGCCGGGCGAAGCGGAGTCGTTGGCGTCGGCGGGAGCGCCCGACGTGCTCGCGTTACCCGATGTGCTCGCGTTACCCGATGTGCTTGTCTTACGCAGCCTGACCAAGACCTGGGCGCTGGCCGGACTTCGGGTCGGCTACGCACTGGGTGCCCCCGAGGTGCTGGCCCGGTTATCGGCCACGCGGCCGCACTGGCCGCTGGGCACTCTGCAACTGGAGGCCATCGCGGCCTGTTGCGACCCTGCCGCAATCGCGGCGGCTGAGGCAGACGCTCGGCGCCTGGCCGTGCTGCGCGACGAGATGGCCGCCGGTCTCACGGGTTTGGGTCTGGACGTGATCGACGGCCGTGCGCCATTCATCGCATTCGCCGTACCGGATGCAACGCTGATGCGAAAACATCTGCACATCAACCGAATTGCCGTGCGTCGCTGCGACACTTTCGTCGGAATGGGTACCGATTACCTCCGCGCGACAGTGAGAGACGAGTGGCCGGTGCTGGTCGAAGCCCTCGCCGAGGGACTGCGATGAGCGTCCGCCTCGCCGACGTCATCGCGGTGCTCGACGACGCCTATCCGCCCGGCCTGGCGCACGATTGGGACTCGGTCGGTCTGGTCTGCGGCGACCCGAATGACACCGTTGACTCGGTGACCATCGCAGTCGACGCCACCGCCGCGGTGGTGGACACCGTGCGGCCGCGAGGACTTCTGCTGGCGCATCATCCACTGCTGTTGCGGGGGGTGGACACGGTTGCCGCCAGCAGTGGCAAGGGGGCGCTGATCCACCGCCTGATTCGCGCCGGTTCGGCATTGTTCACGGCACACACCAATGCCGACGCCGCCAATCCGGGCGTCTCCGATGCATTGGCTGTGGCGCTGGGCCTGACCATCGAATCGGTCCTGGAACCAGTCTTCCCGGGCCCTGCCCTGGATAAGTGGGTGATCTTCGTGCCCGGGCCGGCTGCCGATGCGGTGCGTTCGGCGATCTTCGCCGCCGGTGCCGGTCAGATCGGCGACTACTCGCACTGCAGTTGGACCGTCACCGGCAGCGGGCAGTTCCTGCCCGCCGCGGGCGCAACCCCGGCGATCGGCACCGTGGGATCGCTGCAACGCCTGCCGGAGGACCGGGTGGAAGTCATCGCCCCGGCCGCCCTCCGGGATCGGGTGCTGGCGGCGATGCGGTCGGCACATCCCTATCAAGAACCGGCTTTCGACGTGATTGCCCTGGCGCCGCTGCCCGCCGGTGTGGGCATCGGCCGGATCGGCCAGGTGTCGCGGCCGCAGCGGTTCGCCGACTTCGTGGCGTCGGTGCGATCGGCGCTGCCGACGACCACCTGGGGTGTGCGCGGTTCCGGGGATCCGGACGCCACGGTCTCGCGGGTCGCGGTGTGTGGCGGGGCGGGAGATTCTCTTCTTGCCACGGCCGCGGCAGCCGGTGTGCAGGCGTATGTCACCGCCGATCTGCGCCACCACCCCGCCGACGAGCACCGCCGCGTCAGTGCCGTCGGGCTCGTTGACGTCGCCCATTGGGCCAGTGAATACCCGTGGTGCGCCCAGGCCGCTGACGTGGTGCGTACACATTTCGGTGCCGCGCTTCCGGTAACGGTGTGCCCGCTGCGCACTGATCCGTGGAACATTGAACTCGCCGGAGGTAGCAGTGAAAGCTGAACTAGCACAACAAGTCACGCTCTTGGAGCTGACCGAACTCGATGCCGAGCTGTCGCGACTGGCGCACCGGGCCGCGCACCTCCCCGAGCAGCAGCATCTCGACGAGGTGCGATCCAGCGAACGCGGCGCCGCCGACCGGCTGGCCGCCCTCGGCATCGCGATAGCGGACCTCGACGCCGAAGTCGCCCGGCTGGAGTCCGAGGTTGACGCCGTGCGCAAGCGCGAGGACCGCGATCGCGGCCTATTGGACTCCGGGTCGGTCAATCCCAAACAACTCGAGGAACTGCAGCACGAGTTGGACACGCTGGAACGCCGACAGGGGAGTCTGGAGGATTCCTTGCTGGAGGTGATGGAACGTCGTGAGGAACTGGCGGCCGAACACGCCGGCGAGCAGGCCGCGGTGGCTGGCCTGCGTGATGACCTTGTCCTCGCCGAGGAGGCCCACGCCCGGGTGCTTGCCGAGATCGAGGCCACCCGCACCGAGCGAGTCGCGCGCCGATCCGAGTTGGTGTCGGGCCTCGACGCCGATCTGGTGAAGCTCTACGAGCGGCAGGCCGCGACGTCGGGTGTCGGTGCCGGCCGGCTGGCGGGCGGTCGTTGCGGAGCCTGCCGTATCGAACTCGACCGGGGCGAGCTGGCACGCATCACCGCAGCCGCCGACGATGAAGTGCTGCGATGCTCGGAGTGTGGGGCGATCCTGCTGCGGGTCCGCGGGCCCGGCTCGTGAAAGTCGTCGTCGAAGCCGACGGGGGATCCCGGGGAAACCCCGGACCGGCCGGATTCGGATGCGTGGTGTTCTCGGCCGACCGCGCCACCGTGCTGGCCGAACACAAACAATTCATCGGACAGACCACCAACAACGTCGCCGAGTACCGCGGTCTGATCGCCGGACTCGAAGAGGCACGTCGGCTTGGTGCTGACGAGGTTGCGGTGTCGATGGATTCCAAGCTCGTCGTGGAACAGATGTGTGGGCGCTGGAAGGTCAAGCACCCTGGGTTGGCCGAACTGCATCAGCAGGCCCGGGCGCTGGCGTCGACCTTCGACGGTGTCACGTTCGGCTGGATTCCGCGGGAACGTAACGCTCATGCGGATCGGCTGGCCAACGAGGCGATGGACGCTGCTGGTTCGGCCGGCGATCCGCCGCCGGACGCGGTCGCGGTTGCGCCGTCGGACTGGACCGGCAACCGCGGCGGACCGACCCGGCTGCTGCTGTTACGTCACGGCCAGACGGAGTTGTCCGTGCAGCGTCGCTACTCGGGCCGCGGTAACCCCGAACTGACCGAGGTCGGCCGCCGCCAGGCCGCCGACGCCGCGCGCTATCTGGCCCAGAAGGGTGGTATCTCGGCGGTGATCTCCTCTCCGCTGCAGCGAGCACACGCAACCGCGACGGCGGCCGCGGATGCCCTCGGACTGAGCGTCGCGGTCGACGAGAACCTCACCGAGACCGACTTCGGTGAGTGGGAGGGGCTGACATTTCCGGAGGCGGCGAAGAGTCACCCCGACGTGCACGGCCGCTGGCTGCGCGATACCAGCCTGGCGGCGCCGGGCGGGGAGAGTTTCGATGAGGTCGGGCAGCGAGTGGACCGTGCCCTCGACCGGATCGTGGCCGAGCATCCAGGCGCCACGGTGTTGGTGGTCTCACACGTGACGCCGATCAAAACCCTGCTGCGACTGGCCCTGGACGCAGGCCCGACGATCCTGCACCGGGTCCACCTGGATCTAGCCTCGCTGAGCATCGCGGAGTTCTATCCCGACAACGGTGCATCGGTGCGTTTGGTCAACGACACGTCGTACTTGAGGAGGCCCTAATGGAGGAACCGCCCGGCGACGCCCACGCCGTGTGGGAAGAGCATTACTCGGCCACGCCGCAGGTGTGGAGCGGTCGGGTGAATGCCCGACTGGCCGAGGTCGCACCCACACTCGATGGCAGCCGCGCGCTGGATTTGGGCTGCGGCGAGGGTGCCGACGCGATCTGGCTCGCCGAACACGGCTGGACCGTGGTCGCCGTCGACGTTTCGACCACCGCTGTGACCCGGGCACGGGAGGCGGCCACTTCCCATGGAGTTGCCGACCGCATCGACGTCGTCGAGTGTGATCTGACTCGCGAAGTTCCGGAAGGACCGTTCGATCTAGTCTCGGCGCAGTTCCTGCACAGCACCGTCGCGATGGACCGGTCGGCGGTGTTGAGGCGGGCCGCTGCTGCGGTGGCCCCGGGGGGGACGTTATTGATCGTCGACCACGCCGCCGCCCCGCCGTGGGCGTCGCGGCTGCATCACCACGAATTTCCCACTGCCGAATCGGTGCTCGACGGACTCGCACTCGACGGCGCACAGTGGCAGCGGATCCGGGTCGAGCGCGCCGAGCGTTCAGCGCGCGGACCTAGCGGCGAAGAGGCCACCCTGGTCGACAACGTGATCGTGGTGCGCCGCGCTGCGGGAGTCTTGCATCCCGCCGTGGGCATACGGTAGGCAGGGCGGCGTGGACGATACGAGTTCGACCGGCGCCCGGCTGCGCCAGGCGATGACCCGGCGCCTGCTGCGCCGGGGCGTGGCCCGCGGCGAGATCACCCTGCCGGCGGTGCCGGACATGCTCGACGAGTACGTGCAGACCTGCGACGAGGTGTTCACCGCGCTGGGAGTGCGGTTCACCGCTGAGGAGTTGGCGCACCTTCGTGGGGTCCTCGATGGCCAACTGACCGAGGCCTACGCGGCATCCCCGCGGTCAGACATCGTCATCACCTATGACTCGCCGGTGGGACTGGCGTTGAACTATCACGTCTCGGCCAAGTGGTTCACCGTCGAGGGCGCCTACGACAACTGGGTGGCCACCCGCGAGCCGCCGCTGTTCGGCACCGAACCGGATGCCAGGGTGTGGGCCCTGGCCGGCGAGGCGGACAAGCCGTCGGCATTTCCGATACTGGACATCGGCGCCGGAACCGGACGCAACACTCTGGCGCTGGCCCGCCGCGGTCACCCGGTCGACGCGGTCGAGATGACTCCGAAGTTCGCCGAACTGCTTCGCTCCGACGCTGCGCAGCAGTCCTTGGACGTCCGGGTGATCCAGCGCGACGTCTTCGAGACTATGGGGGATCTGCGCAACGACTATCAGCTCATCCTGCTCTCGGAGGTGGTCTCGGACTTCCGCGCCATCGAACAACTCAAGGGTGTGTTCGACCTGGCCGCGCACTGCCTGGCGCCGGGTGGGCGACTGGTGTTCAACATCTTTTTGCCGCGCGACGGATACGTGCTCGAACCGGCGGCTCGCGAACTCGGCCAGCAGTGCTACACGTCGATCTTCACCGCCGCGGAACTGCGCGACGCGACCGCGGGCCAACCGCTGGAACTGGTATGTGACGACTCGGTCCACGACTATGAGAAGGACCACCTGCCGGCCCACGGTTGGCCGCCCACCAGTTGGTATGCCAATTGGGTCAGTGGTCTGGACGTGTTCGACGTCGCCCGGGATGAGTCCCCGATCGAAATGCGCTGGCTGGTCTACCGCAGGAACGAGTAGGTTGGTGATCGCGGACGAGTTGGCCGGGCGGCCGCGGCGCACCGATTGGTGGGTCGAGGAAAGTCCGGACTTCACAGAGCAGGGTGATTGCTAACGGCAATCCGAGGTGACTCGCGGGACAGTGCCACAGAAAACAGACCGCCGCTCAACCCCTCGGGGATGGGCGGTAAGGGTGAAACGGTGCGGTAAGAGCGCACCAGCGTCCCGGGTGACCGGGATGGCTCGGTAAACCCCACCCGAAGCAAGGCCAAGAGGTCGCGCCCCGCCTTCGGGCTCAGGGTGCGGCTGCGCAGGCGCTCGAGGGCTGCTCGCCCGAGCCTGCGGGTAGGCCGCGGGAGGCATCCGGTGACGGATGTCGCAGATGGATGGTCGCTGCCGCGCCGGGCGTGTTTCGCCGGCGCGGAACAGAATCCGGCTTACAGGCCAGCTCGTCCGCCCCTAAGAGTTGATTCATAAGTCGGCTGGTGCGGACTGTTGAACCGTTGGGTTGCTGCTTGTTCGCCTGGTCCGCTGACGTCCCCAGGTGTAGCCGTGGGGTCTGTTGCGGGGTAGGGCGGGGCGTTCCCCTTGTCCGGCAGGGGCCCCAGGGTTGGGGCTGCCATCCTCACCAGCACCCGGTGTGGTGGTCGGGTTGTGGTGGATGGTTGACCGGACCGGCCCCTCGTGCTGGGCCGCTTCCCGGTTGACCGGGATGTCGTGGACGCGCCCGGCGAGCACGCTGTCGTGCAGTCGCTGGCGCTGGTTGTGATCGATGCGCGCGGTGCGCGGGTCGGAGGTGTCGGTGAGCGCGACGGTGGCGGCCATCGCGGCGGAAACAATGTCGCGGTCACCTTCGATGCCACAGGGGCAGGTGTGCCAGCGCTGGGAGAGGTTCTTTGTGGTGCGGGCACCGCAGGTGCAGTGTTGGGACAGGGCGGTGGTGAACGTCGACGCCTTGAGCAAGGCGCCGCCGGTGGCGGCGCACTCGCCGGCCAGGCGGGTCAGCATCCTGCCGGGGCTGAACGCGGCGATCCCGCGGCCCCACCGCCGCGCCCAGGTCCGCACATCGACGTCTTCGGTGATCAGGTGGGGGCCGTGGGCGGCGACGATCGCCTGCGCGGTGTGGCGGGCGAAAGCGTCCTTGCGCCGGGCGGTCGCTGATGCGGCCGCGGCGTGATCGGCGCGCAGGTCCCGGTATGCCTGGGACACAACATCTTTGCGGTAGGCCTGGACGGGGCTGCCCGCACTGGTGGCCACCCGGGCGCCGGCGGGGGTATCGACGGTCCTGGTGGGCAGCCCAGCTGCGGCGCGGCGCCCGGCGCGGGCCTGCTGGTGTGGGGACAGCCGGTACTGGTTGGCATTGGTTGCGCGCCGGGAGCGGTCCAGAGCCCGCATCCGGTCGCGGGCCTTCTTGGCCTCCCGCACAGTGGCCTGCCGCTGGGCCGGGGTGGCGGCGACATGCGACGTAAGCACGGCTGGCCGCTCGCCGTGGGTGTCGATGCTGGCCACAGCAATATTGGAGACGTTGCCGTCGACCCCGCCGATCCGCCCGGTCGGTGCGCCCTGCCGCAGCCCGGCGGTGGTGGGGCCGATCCAGCCGGGGCCGAGGATCGTCAGGTGGGCCTGATAGCGCCAGCCGCCGGGGGCGCGGCGGTCCCGGATGCGGCACAGGTCGATCTTGTGCCAGCACGCCGGATCGGCCAGGAAGTGCGCCAGCCGGCCGAACTGACCCGCCCCCTGCGCCAGGCGCACCGGCATCACGAGATCCCCACCGGTAAGGCCCGTGTAGACCACCGCCAGTGGGCCGTCGTAGTCCCACCACGACCGCCGGCCACCGGCCGGTGCGGGCAGACGTTGCGGCTGGGCCACGACGCTGCGGCCGGACTCCACTGCGACAGCCGCCGCGATAGTGGCGCGCTGGCCGTAGGTGTTGAGGTGGCCCTGCAGCGAGCCGACCAGCCGGTAGGTCTCCCACACCGGCTGGGTTTTGGTGTGGGAGCGGGCCCGGCCAGGAATCCGGGTGAAGTCCCACCACGACCCCACCCGGGGCGGACCATGCCGCCGCCCGCGGCCATCGGGGAACAAGAACCGGTCACAGGACTGCCACACCTCGTCGGCGACATGCAACGCGGTGGCCTTGGTCAGCTGGGCACGCATCCACCCGGCCCGCTCGACATGAACTTTCGCCCGGTCCTCAACGGCCTTGCGGTTCAAGCCAAGTCGACGACGAACCGCCCGCGGGTCCCCGGCCCGCTCGTGGCGGGCGGCAAGATAGGCGCGGCTGGCCGCCCCTGCGTCCCGCTGCACCGCGCGACGCAGCCGAAACACTGCATCCCAATGCTTCTCGACCCGCCGGCGCATCACCACATCACTGGAGAGGTCCAACTCCAGTGCGATGACCGCCACCTGCTCAGGGCGGCGCCAATTCGCCGTCTTCGACTTCCCCCGCCGCCGCGCCGCCGCGACAGCAGCTACCGCCGGATCAGGCAACGGGGCAGTCTTCACGCCCCGATTCTGTCGTAGGCCTCTGACAAATCCGGACAGGTGAGGATCACCAGACTCGGCCCGGCAGACGTCTACGCCCTGACCGGCATCACCGCGGCCGAGGTCGACCGCATCGCCGCCACCACCAATCCCAGGCATCGGCGGGGCCGCCCACCAGGGCTGACCCACCCCGACCGCGTGCTGCTGACGCTGGTCGCGCTGCGCACCAACCTCACCGAACGTGCCCTGGCGGCCATCTTCGACATCAGCCAGCCCACCGCCCATCGAATCATCCGCGATCTCACCGCCGGCCGTCGCCGGGTTGTTCGTCCCCGACGAATTCGACAGCACCGACACCCTAGCTCTTGGACGGAACCCTCATCCCGGTCCACGATCAGTCCATTACCCGCCCGAGCAAGAACTACCGGCGCTCGGTCAACATTCAGGTGATGGCCACCCTCCATCGCCGGATCGTGCACGTAGGCAACGCCTGGCACGGTAACCGTAACGACATCGTCGTCGCCAAAGCCACCATCACCCTGCCCGCCGGGATCACCACACTGACCGACGGCGGCTACCGCTCCATGCCCGGCGCGACACTGCCACCCACAGACGACCCCGCCCGCCTCGCCGAACACCGCCGCCGGCGCGCACGGATCGAACACATCCTGGCCCGCATGAAGGACTGGCAGATACTTCGCCAATGCCGACGACGCGGCAACGCGATCAACCTCGCCGCCCGCGCCGTCGCCTACCTCTGGAACACCAAGCTGGCACGCTTATGAATCAACCCTTAGCGGGCCCGGCCGACGGTGCGGCGCAACTCGCGCAGCGCGTCGTTGAGCTGTTCGCGGCAGCGGATCGCCAGTTCCTCCTCCTCGCGATGCAGAACGCCGTAGGTGAAGGTGTCCTCACCGGCCGCGTGCGCGGCATCGGCCTGCTGCAGTAGATGGATGCGGCTGACCACGCTGTCCTGATGATCGCCCAACAGGGTCTGAATCGTCTTGGAGCGTTGCGCAACCTGGGACTCCCCGGTGGCCGCCGCGACGTACCGAAGTCTCTTGGCGGCCTTGCGGATGCGGTGCAGCGCATCATCGCGATCCGCTGCCGAGGCGGCCTTGGTCGACTTGGTCGCCTTGATGAGTTTGCGATAACTCGACGAGATGTCCGCCGGCGGATGGTCGTCCCCCGGGGTCGACTCGCCCGTCACGACCAGGTTGTCCAGCGCGTCGAGCAGGCGGAAGTAGCGCGGTGAGCGCATCGCCTTCCAGGATCGCGCAAGTCCCGCCCGGTACCGGCGACGTGCGTCGTCGACGAGTCGTTCCCGGACCGGCCCGCGGAGCAGTTCGGGCGGCAGCGCATCGAGAGCTTTGCGGTACCGATCGGCGAGCACCTCGGCATCGCGAGCGATCCCCAAAATGGCGGCAAGTTCGCGCAACTCGCTCAGAACCGAGGCGTCATCGGTCAGGCCGAAGGCAGCCTCGGAGGCCTGCAGAAGGCTGCGGATCTGCCTGGTCGCCACCCGCATCTGGTGAACCGCGTCGTCGGCGTCGGCCCGCACCGCGCGGTCCCACACCAGGAGCAGTTCCACCTGCTCAGCCACCGCACGGTGAACCGGATCGGTCGGAACGCTGGCGCGTGGGGGAGTCGAGTCGCCCAGCACTTTGGCCAGCTTCGAGCCGTGACCAGCCGGGGAGGCTCCGGCATCGAGCAAACGGTTGCCCAACCGGTTCAGCAGTCCGGCGGCGTCGTCGGATCCCGGATTGACCAGCTCCAGTTCCCACTCCCGCCAGGACTGTTCGTCAACGGAACCGCCGTCGGTCGGATCGATGCGCGCCGCGCTGACCGCGTCGTCGCAGAACTCGGCCAGGGCGACATCGTCGAAGCCATGGATCACCGTGACGTCGCGGGTCGTCGCGATACGCGCGACCGGAATCAGCGCGCGGTCGCGCACGATGGCCAGCACGACGTCGAGCAACTCCTCGGGGATGTCGGCGGTGCCGGTACCAGATCCAAGTGCGGCGCGGACCTCGGTGCGCGCCTCCGATCCGGACGGCAGTTTGAGGTGCCAGCCCGCATCGGGCCCGCCGGTACGCCGCCGCAGCGTGATCCGCCGGGCGGCCAGGTGGTGCTCCGCGGTGTCGAAGTACACGGCCTGCAGGGTCTGTGTCGGTAGCCGATGGGTCCGCGTCACCGCGAGGAGTCCGTCGAAGGACGGTTGTCCGACCCCCTCAGTGACGTCGAACTTTCGTTCCAGTTCGACATGACGGGTCGGTTCACCCGGCTTCGGCATCGTCACCTTCGATCGCTCTTGCTGGTGGCCCGGCCTGGATGGCTCGGCCTGGATGGCCCGGCCTGCTCAGCCCGGGACGTGGACAGTCCAGGGTTACATACGAAAGTGAACGGGTTAGAAGCTGTGTTCTTCGCCGGGGAAAACTCCGCTGGCGACCTCGTCCGCGTACTGCGTTGCGGCGCGGCGTAACTCGCCGCCGACGTCACCGAATCGCTTGACGAATTTCGCGGTCTTTCCGCTGGTGAGTC